>NZ_JBFBAM010000068.1:0-50874 GCF_040682195.1 Kutzneria sp. NPDC051319
AGGTAAGGACGCCTTACCTGCATGGCCGCATGCAGGTAAGGCGTCCTTCCCTGCGTTCAACGAGGGTAAGGCGTCCTTCCCTGCATCAGGGGGTCACACATCCAACCCCGGAAACACCTTCGCGGCGTTTCCGCTGAGCACCCCGCCCAGCAGCTCCTCCCCCAGCCCCAGTTCCCGCAGCATCAACTCACCGAGGGCGGCCACATTCCGGGCCGCGCCGGGCACGCCGGGCCAGTCGGTGCCGAAGATCCAGCGGGCGGCCAGCCGGCGCAGGTCGAAACGGGCGTAGTACTCGGGAAGCTTCCGCGGTGGCAGACCGGCCAGGTCGAGCCACACGTTGGGTTTGGCCAGGGCGAGGAAGGCCGCGGTGTCGTACCACCAGCCCCGGCCGCCGTGGGCGAACACGAACTGCACGGCCGGGAAGTCCTCGACCACGTCGACCAGCAGCGCGGGATCGCCGTAGCTGGAACGGGATCCGGGGAAGCTGGACACTCCCGAATGGAAGATCACCGGCACGCCGCGCTCCTCGCACACCCGGTACACGGCGTAGACCTCGCGGTCGCCGGGCGAGAAGCAGCCGTGCACGGGATGCAACTTCACCGCGACGGCCCCGAGGTCCAGCTGACGCTCCACTTCGGACGCCAGCGGGTGGTGCAGGTGCGGATTCACGTTGGCCACCAGCCGGAACCGCACCGGGTTGTGGGCCACGATCGGCAGCAGGTCCTCGATCGGCTGAATTCCGGTGGCCCGCGGGCTGTACTCGCAGAACAGCAGTGCCCGGTCGACGCCCTGCCCGGCCAGCAGGTCGTCGACTTTGGACGGAACGGGGACGCCGTCGGCGTCGTACACCGAGCGCCACGGATGGTCGCCGCTGAACTGGTCGGCCCACTCCAGCCACGCCGGCTTCAACGTGGACAGGCGCGGCACGTGCACATGGGCGTCAACGATCATCGGTCAGCACACCCTTGACCATGTCCCGCAGCACGTTCCGGCGAATCTTGCCGGTGGCCGTCTTGGGCATCTCGGCCACCTCGACCACCGCCCGCGGCCGCTTGTACGAGGCGAGGCCGTCCCGACACCAGGAAATCAGGGCATCCTCGTCCACTTTGTGCCCGACCGCCGGCACCACACAGGCCACCGGCTTCTGCAGCCCCGAGAGATCAGTCGCCGACACCACGGCGACCTCCTCCACGTCCGGGTGCGCCAGCAGCCGGCTCTCCACCTCGAACGGCGACACCCACACGCCGCCGGCCTTGAGCATGTCGTTGCTGCGCCCCAGATACGTGTAGGTGCCGTCGCCGTTGCGCTGGTAGGTGTCGCCGGTGCGCAGCCACCGGCCCTGGAACACCTCGCGCGTGATGTCGTTGCGGCACCAGTACCCGGTCGCGGTCGACGGCCCGTCGACGAACAGATCTCCGGTGTCGGAGGGGTTTCCGGCCTCGTCGCGGATCTCCACCTCGTAGCTGGGCACGGGCACGCCGCTGGTGCCGCCGACGGCCTCGCCGGGCCGGTTGGACAAGAAGATGTGCAGCGCCTCGGTGGAGCCGATGCCGTCCAGGATCTCCACCCCGAAGCGCGAGCGGAACTTGTCGAACAGCACCGCCGGCAGCGCCTCCCCGGCCGATACTCCTTGCCGCACGGTGGAAAACGCGTCGTCGGGGACGTCACTGGCCAGGGTGGCGGCATAGAAGGTGGGCACGCCGAACAACACCGTCGCCCGGTCGGCGGCGGCGCGGGCGGCGATCAGCTGCGGCGTGGAACGTGAGCGTTCCAACAGGGCCACCGCACCGGCGGCCAACGGCATGAAGCAGGAATTGCCCAGCCCGTAGGCGAAGAACAGCTTCGACACCGACAGGCAGCGGTCCTCAGGATTGAGGCCCAGCACCCCGTTTCCGTAGTACGTGCCGACGGCGCGAATGCTCTCGTGCCGGTGCATGGCCGCCTTGGGCTGCCCGGTGGTGCCGGAGGTGTACAGCCACAGCGCCGGCGAGTCGCCCCATGTCCGGTACGGCGTCTCCAACACGCCGACGCCCGTCAGGTCATCCCACGGATGCACGGCAACGCCTTGGCGCGCCGAGAACTCCGCCGCGCCGTCCAGCACCACGGTGTCGATCTCCGGCGCCAGCTCGACGGCGGCCTGGCACGCCTCCGCGAACTCGGCCGACACCAACAGGATCCGGCTGCGCGAGTCGGCCAGCAGCGTGGCCAGCTCGACCGGAGTCAGCATGGTCGACACCGGCACCGGCACCGCGCCCAGGTACATCGCGCCGAGCACGGCGGCGAGCATCTCCACGTCGTCGGCCATGCTGAGCACGACCCGCTCCTCCGGCCGCACGCCCAGCTCCCGCAGGCCTGCCGCCACCCGGTGCGCCTGGTGGGCCAGCTCCGAGTACGACAGCGTCCGCCGGCTCGTCACAACCGCGGTGTGACCGCATTCCGCATGCCGGTCGACCAAGTACTCGGCGGCGTTGAACCGGTCCGGCATCGGTGCTCCTCAGGCCAGATGGACGTACTCGTACTCGAACGGCTTGCCGTTGATGCCGTTGGTCGGCGGCGCGACCCAGGAAGCGATCTTGCCTCGTTCGTAGACCGGGCGCATCAACGACTGCACGAACGCCAGGTCCTGGCCGGTCGGCAGCCACCGGTCGCGGGCCCTGTGCCACGTCGCCTCGTCCAGGATCTCCCCCTCGGGCGAGATGTGGAAGCCCGAGCTCACACCGACGCTGCGGTTGAACCCCGGGTGCGGCAGGCGCAGCTTGCGGTCGATGCCGGCCTCGGCCAGGATCCGGTTCCACCGGGTGACGCCGTGCTCGCAGTCGGCGATGTACTCGTTGCGCAGGTCCAGGTTCAGCATGAGGATCGTGGACAGCTCTTCGCCGCCCCACGTGCCGTCGGCCTGCGGCGCCTCCAGCAGTGAGCCGGTGTCGGTCAGCTTGTGGTCGTCCTTGCGCCGGCCCTCCTGCCAGCGGCCCTTGAGCCCGGCCGTGTAGTAGTTGGCGGCGTTGGTCGAGGTCTCGCTGCCGAACAGGTCGAGCGACACCGTGTAGTGGAAGTTGATGTACTTCTGGATGATCTCCAGCGGGATGCCGCCGTGCGGGGCGATGTCGAACGTGTCGTGCTCACGGATCAGCTCGGCGCTGCGGGCCACCACGCGGTCGACACCGGTGGTGCCGACGAACATGTGGTGCGCCTCCTCCTTGAGCATGAACTCGCACGTCCGCGAGAGCGGGTCGAACGCGCTCTCCTTCAGCGTGCCCAGCTGGTACTTGCCGTCGCGGTCGGTGAAGTACGTGAACATGTAGAACGCCAGCCAGTCGGCGGTCTCCTCGTTGAAGGCGCCGAGGATGCGGGGCGAGTCGGGGTTGCCGCTGTTGCGCAGCAACAGATCCTCGGCCTGCTCGCGGCCCTCGCGGCCGAAGTACGCGTGCAGCAGGTACACCATCGCCCACAGGTGCCGGCCTTCTTCGACATTGACCTGGAACAGGTTGCGCAGGTCGTAGAGGCTCGGCGCGGTCAGCCCGAGCAGGCGCTGCTGCTCGACGGAGGCCGGCTCGGTGTCGCCCTGGATGACGATCAGCCGCTGGAGGTCGGCCCGGTACTCGCCGGGCACCTGCTGCCACACCTCCTGGCCGCGGTGCTCGCCGAAGCCGATGGTCCGCTGCTGCTCGCGTTCGGCCAGGAAGATGCCCCACCGGTACTCGCCCAGCGGCACGTGGTCGAAGTGGGCCCAGCCGGCGCGGCCGACGCTGACCGCGGTGCGTAGGTAGACGTCGTGCGTCTCCAGCGTCGGCCCCATCTCCGACCACCAGTTCATGAACTTGGGCTGCCAGCCTTCGAGCGCGCGCTGCAGCCGCCGGTCCGAGGACAGGTCGACGTTGTTGGGGATCTTCTCGTCATAGTTGATGGGGCTGCCCATGGTCACACTCGCTTCCGGTCGAACACCGGCTTCTGGCCGGTCCCGTAACGCTTCAGGGCGCCTTCGGGCCCCGCCGCGTTGGGCCGGTTGAAGATCCAGTTCTGCCAGGCCGTGAGCCGGGCGAAGATCTTGGTTTCCATGCTCTCCGGTCCGACGAACCGGTGGTTGGCCTCCATGCCGGTCAGCGCGTCGGGACTGAGCGATGCCCGGCCCTCCAGCACGATCCGGATCTCGTCGACCCAGTCGATGTCGTCGAAGGCCTCGGTGACCAGGCCCGCCTCGGCCGCCTCGGCGGCGTCGATCGGCTTGTCCGTTTCGGACAGTCGGGCCACATCCTCGCCGTAGAAGCGGGATTGCAGCCGCGTGATGCCGTTGCCCATCGGGAACGGGCCGAAGTTGGCCGGGCTCAGCCGGATCGCCGCCCGCTCGTCGCTGTCCTCGTCGTCGATCGGCGGACCGTCCAATATGTACTGCCGGTCGCAGGCGAAGGCCAGCTCCAGCAGCATTCCGACGAAGCAGGAGCCCGGTTCGATCAGGGCGATCAGGCTGCGGCTGGTGACGTCCAAGCGCTTGAGGACCCGCTTGTAGTAGTGCCGGATCTCGTTGCCCAGCCACGAATCGTCATTCAGCAGGCGGTTTTCCTGCGCCAGCACGGCATCCGGGTCGCCGGCGGTGGTGAAGACCCAGGTGCCGAGCTCGGTCTCGTTGGTGCGCAGCCTCAGGATGAGGTCGTCGAGCTCACGGGTGACGGTCAGCGGCCAGTTCTCATCGGCCGAAGCGTGCACGGTGATCTTGACCAGGCCGAGCTCGCGGTCGTGAACGGCGGTGACATACCGGTAGCGGGTGCCGTTCTCGTCGATTTCACGCTCCAGCGGCGTCAACTCGACGCCCTGGGCGTCCTGCGGCCGCGTGGAGTGCCGCGCCGTCTCCAGCGCACGCTCCTTGACCACCTCGTCGAACCGGCGCGGCGGCACGACTTCGTCGACCAGTCCCCATTGGACGGCCGCCTTGCCGCGCATGCCGTCGCTGCGGGTGGCGAACACGTCGGCCCGGTCCTTGCGCACCCGGCGCTTGTCGACCACCCGGGTCAGGCCACCCGTGCCGGGCAGGACGCCCAGCAGCGGCACCTCCGGCAGCGACACCGCCGAGGAGTTGTCGTCCACCAGCACGATGTGGTCGCAGGCCAGGGCCAGCTCGTAGCCGCCGCCCGCGCAGGACCCGTTGACCGCGGCCAGGTAGGTCTGGCCGGAGTGCTCGGTGGCGTCCTCCATGCCGTTGCGGGTCTCGTTGGTGAACTTGCAGAAGTTCACCTTCCACTCGTGGCTGGACGCGGCGAGCATGCGGATGTTGGCGCCCGCGCAGAACACCCGCTCCTTGCCCGAGGTGACGATCACCGTGCGGACGGCCGGGTGCTCGAAGCGCAGCCGCTGGGTCGCGTCGTAGAGCTCGATGTCGACGCCCAGGTCGTAGGAGTTCAGCTTGAGCTCGTAGCCGGGCGCGATGCCGGCCGTCTCGTCCACGTCCAGCACGAGGTAGGCCAGCTCCCCCTCGACCCGCAGGCGCCAGTGCCGGTAGCTGTCCGGGTGCGCGTCGAAGGACACCTGCACGGTCCGCCTCCTCGTGGTAGGGCTTCCTATTTTCTACAGATTTGGCGCGAGACGTCAATCTTTCTGTAGATATTCACTCAGAACGCCGCCGATCTTGTCCACGATCTCGTCCAGGTGCTGCCGCTCGCACACCAGGGGCGGCGCGATCTGCACGACCGGCTTGCCGCGGCTGTCCGTGCGGGCGATCAGGCCGGCGTTCCTGAGGCCGGCCGCGATGGGCGCGAGGTCCTCGACGTCCAGCTCGGCGGCGTAGAAGAAGCCGTCGCCGCGGACCTCCTTGACGATGTCGAGTTCCGCCAGCTCACGCATGCGGGCGCCCAGGTGCGGGGTCAGTTCGCGGACGCCGTCGAGGATCTTGTCCCGCTCGAAGATCTCCAGGTTGCGCAGCGCGATCGCCGCCGACAGGGGGTGGCCGCCGAAGGTCAGGCCGTGCGACAGCGCCTGGCCCGGGCGGTAGAACGGCTCGGCCACCCGGTCGCTGAGCAGCACGGCGCCCATCGGGGCGTAGGCCGAGGTCAGGCCCTTGGCGATGGTGATCATGTCCGGCACGATCTCCGGCACCGCGAAGTACTCGCCGATGCGGCCGAAGCCGGTGATGACCTCGTCGGCGACGAGCAGGATGCCGTAGCGGTCGGTCAGTTCGCGCAGGCCCGCCCAGTAGCCGGCCGGCGGCGTGAAGCAGCCGCCGGCGTTCTGCACCGGCTCGGCGATCAGCATGCCGACGGTGCCCGGATCGGCGTCGACGATCGCCGCCTCTGTCTCTTTGAGCAGGAAGGCGAGGTCGCCCTCACCCGTGTTGGGCACATGCACGACGTCGATCGCCGGGCGGCCGAAGGGCTCCTTCAGCGCCGGGATGCCGGTCAGGGCGAGGGCGCCGAGGGTCTGCCCGTGGTAGGCCGTGCGTCGGGCAACCGCTTTCACGCGCTGCGGCTGGCCGTTGGCCACGTGGTACTGGCGGGCGATCTTCCAGGCCGACTCCACCGACTCCGAGCCACCCGAGGTGAAGAAGGCCCGGTTGATCCCCGCCGGCGCCAGTTCGGCGAGCCGCTCCGCCAGCTCGATGGCCGGCGGGTGGGCCGTGTTCCAGTTCGTGTTGAACGGCAGGCGGGTGAGCTGGGCCGTCGCCGCCTCGGCGAACTCCGCGCCGTAGGAGTAGCCAAGTTGGGCGCAGAACAGGCAGGACAGCGCGTCCAGGTAGCGGTTTCCGTCCGTGTCGATCACATGCACACCCTCGGCACGCTCGATGACCAGCGGATACTCCCCCTCGCGGAGCTTCGCGTGCTGCGCGAAGTGCAGCATCAGGTGGTCCCGCATCCCCGTCTTCACCCTGTCGCTCATACCCCCGATCCTGGCCCCGCCCGCGCCCCCAGGCCAGACCACCGCCCCCATCCCCCGCGAGTCCCGCTCTCCGGCACACCGAAACCCGCTTTCACGCACAACTGAGCCCCCAGTCTCACCTCCCCCCGTCTCCTCCGTTGCCTCACATGCGGTCCGCACGTGCCTCAGGGAGGCAACAACGACGCGCATGTGACGTTCGACTGTGCTGGGCAGCGGGTTTCGGTGTGACGCTGGGCGGGACTCGCGGGGGTGTCGGAAGTCGACACATGGGTGTCCGAGAGCGGGACTCGCGGGGTCAGGGGAGGTGTTTGGGGGTGAAGGCGCGGATCAGGGTGGCGATGGTGGGCGCCTGGGATTCGAGGGCGAAGTGGCCGGCGTCGAGGAGGTGGATCTCGGCGTCGGGGACGTCCTTGGCGAAGGCGCGGGCGCCGTCGGGGCCGAAGATCTGGTCGTTGCCGCCCCACACGGCCAGGACGCCGGGGTGGCGCTCCCGCAGGAAGGCCTGCCACGACGGGTAGAGCGGCGGGTTGGTGCGGTAGTCGTGGAACAGCTTGAGCTGCACCTCACGCGCGCCGGGCCGGGCCAGGAGGGCGTTGTCGAGGGCGATGGCGTCGGGGCTGACCAGCTCGGGGTCGGGCTCGCCGTGCAGGTACTGCCAGACGGTCATGTCGGGGGTGAGCGCGCCGGCCACGGGGGCCTCGGTGGCCGGGTTCCAGTCGGCCCAGAACTCGCGCAGTGGGGCCCAGAACTCGGGCACCAGGCCCTCCTCGTAGGCGTTGCCGTTCTGGGTGATGATCGCCCGCACCTGGTCGGGGCGCTTCAGGGCCAGCCGGAAGCCGACCGGTGAGCCGTAGTCCTGGACGTAGATGCCGAACGGGCCGAGCCCGAGCCGGTCGACGAACTTGTCGATCACGTCGGCCAGGCGGTCGAAGGTGTAGTCGAACTCCTCGACGGTCGGCATGTCGGTCTGACCGAAGCCGGGCAGGTCGGGGGCGATCAGGTGGAAGTCGTCGGCCAGCAGCGGGATGAGGTCCCGGAACATCACCGACGAGGTCGGGAAGCCGTGCAGGAGCAGCAGCGTGGGCCGCCCCGGATCGCCGGCCTCGCGGTAGAACACCGACAGCCCGTCCACGGTCGCCCTGCGGTACCGGATCGCCATGACATCCTCCGTCGAAGTCGAAGTAACGCCTTATGCGTTACTTCAACGACCGTAACACAGGTAACGCCCGATGCGTTACTCTGATTGTCGTGACGACCTTTGCCCTGGTCGGCGAGCCGCTGGCGGTGGACCTGGCCAATACCGTGGTCCGGCTGCGCGGCCGGGACGTCGACCTGATCGCCGACGACGAAGCCCTGACGGCCTGGCTCGACCTGCACCCGAACCTGGGCGCCGTCGACGGCGACGAGCTCCGCGAGCTACGGGAGGCCATCCGCGAGGTCTTCCGTTCAGCGGTCGAGGGCCGCCCGGCGTCACCGGACGCCACGATGAGCATCAACCAGGCCGCGCACCGGTGCCTGGCCACCTTGTCGTCCACTTCGGACGGACCCGTCGTGGAGTGGGGCGGCGGCGCGCTCGCGGTCATCGCCCGCTCGGCGGTCGAGGTCGTGGCCGGTGCGAGCCTGCGCGGCTGCGCCAACCACGACTGCGTGCTGTTCTTCGCCCACGGCGACGAGCGGCGCAAGTTCTGCGACACCAAGACCTGCGCCAACCGCGCCCGCCAGGCCCGCCACCGCGAGAAGCAGCACACCCAGACATGACTGACCACGCCGACCAGGGCCGGCCACTCCTGACCGCCCGGGCTCACCGCCACAAGCCCCAGCACGCCCAGGCCTGACCGAGCCCCCGGACCGTTCGGTCCGGGGGCTCGGCCGCCGCTGGCGGGAGATCAGCAGCGTTCGTCGGTCCCCACCGCGCCGTAGGTCTTGTCGCCCATGTAGAGCGCACCCGCGGCCCAGGTGCAGATCGTCAGCGTGTCGGTGCCGCCCGACCACAACTCGCGCGCGTTCTTCGCGCTCGTCCGGAATCCGACGTCGTTGGCGCTGGAGTCGACAAAGGTGGCGATGTAGTAGTCCAGGCGCTTGGCCCGGAACTGGTCCCACACGTAGGTGTACGCCCAGTTCTTGCCGCAGCCCTTGAACTGCTTCACCGAAGCGATGGTCTGCCCCTCGTAGCTGGCATACGCGGTCGAGCCGATCTGCACGGTGCTCGAACACCCGGGCGCCGCCTCGGCCTGAGCCACTCCGGTGCCCAGGCCCCCGGCCACCAGCGCCAAGGACGCGGCAGCGGTCAGCATGAACTTCACGACTTCTCCCCTCCGGTGCGCGTTCCGCGTCCCGGTCAGCACCTGATCTGCGAGTAGACCTGGAGGAACTTGTCGTCGGTGACGAGGGCGATGTCGCCCACGGCGGAGGTGCAGTTCGTCACGGTGTCGGTGGCCGACGACCACACCTCGCGCTGGCCGGTCCTGCCGTGCACGACACCGACGAGGTAGTCCGGATCGGGCTGGGTAACCAGTCCGAACACGCCGACGCCGGAGGTCATGAAGAACGACTTGTGACTGTCCACGAAGGTCTGCCAGGCGTACATGTACGCCCACTTCTTGTCGCAGCCCTTGAACTGCTTCACCGAGACGATGTGCCTGCCGCCGTAGTCGATGTACGCCGTCGCGCCGATCTGCACAGCGCTCGAACACCCCGCACGGTTTCCGCCTGCGCCACGCCGGAACCGAGACCGCCGACCACCAACGCGACCGAAGCGGCCGCCACTGCAAGGAACTTCATGCCTGTCTCCCTCTTGGTCAGCAGCGCTGGTCGGTCTCGGCGTAGCCGTAGTCCGCATCGCGGCCGAAGATGGCGCCGTCAGCGCGCGTGCACGCCGCCAGCGTGTCGGTCCCGGACGACCACAGCTCGCGCGCACCCGTCGCGCTCTCCTTGTAACCGAAGGCATCGTCGCCGATGGCGATGAAGGAGATGAGGTAGTAGTCGAGGTGCTTCGCCCGGAACTGGTCCCACACGTAGATGTACGCCCAGTTCTTGCCGCAGCCCTTGAACTGCTTCACCGACGCGCTGATCTCCCCCTGGTACTTCGCGTACGCCGTCGAGCCGATCTGCACCGTGCTCGAACACCCCGGCGCCGACTCCGCCTGCGCGGTGCCCGCCCCGAGACCGGCGACAGTCAACGCGGCCGCAACGGCCACGACTCCCAGCAACCTCATGGTTCGTCCCTTCAGCAGCGCTTGTCGGTGTCCTGGTGCAGCATCGGACCGCTGACGAAATCGATGTCGCCGACGGCCCAGGTGCACACGTTGAGCGTGTTGGTGCCGTACGACCACACCTCACGCTGGTTCTTGTCGCCACGAACGAGGCCGATCGGCTCCCCGCCGTCGCCGATGGCGGCGAACACGTAGAAGTTCGAATGCTTCGCCAGGTAGGCGGTCCACACGTAGACGTAGCCCCAGTTCTGGCCGCAGCCCTTGAACTGCTTGACCGAGGCGGCCGTCTGGTTGCCGTCCATGATGTACGCCGTCGACCCGATCTGCACCGTGCTCGAACAGCCCGGCGCGGATTCCGCTTGCGCCACCCCCGATCCGAGGCCGCCCATCACCAGTGCGGCCGCAGCCGCGATCCCCAGCAGTCTCGCCGTCAGCATCGGGTGTCCGTGAAAGCCGAGTAGTGGTCGTATCCGACGATCGAGATCAGTCCGTAGCCCGCGGTGCACTCCGACAACGTGTCGGTTCCCGTGGACCACAACTCCTTCACGCTGTCGACGTTGGTCGTGTCGCCCTGGTAGACGTTGTGCACGCCGGGGTTGACGTTCACCGCCGCGAGGAGGTACCAGTGCAGACCACGCTGGCGGAAGCTCTCCCAGACGTAGATGTAGCCCCAGTTCTTGTCACAGCCCTTGAACTGCTTCACCGAGGCGATGTCCTGCCCCTGGAACTTGATGTACGCGGTCGAGCCGATCTGCACGGTGCTCGAACAGGTCGGCGCCGACTCCGCCTGCGCCGTGCCGGCACCGAAACCGCCCGCCACCAGCGCCAACGACGCCGCGGCGGCCAACAGGATCTTCATGGTTGCTCCTCAGCACCTGATCGAGGTGAGGGTGTCGTGGTCGTCCGCGCCACTGATGGAGATGAGGCCGTAGGCGGCGGTGCACGCGGACAGGGTGTCCGCACCGGTCGACCACAGCTCGCGCTGGCCGACCTTGCCCCGCGTGAGACCGAGGTAGCGATCGGGCTGTCGATGCGTCGGGCTGTCGAACACGGCGACGCCGGCCTCCAGGTAGAACGGCAGCTTCCCGTCCACAAAGGACTGCCAGACGTAGATGTAACCCCAGTTCTGGCCGCAGCCCTTGAACTGCTTCACCGAGGCGACAACCTGCCCCAGGTACGAGCGGTAGGCCGTCGAGCCGATCTGCACCGTGCTCGAACAGCCCGGCGCAGACTCCGCCTGCGCCGGGCCGACCCCGACGGTCGCCAGCATGGCGGCCACGACAGCCGTGCCGCACAACAGTTTCCGCATTGTCGTCAGCACCTGATCTCCGTGTGCGCGTCGATGAACACGTCGTCGCTGAGTATCGCGACGTCGCCGAGGGCCGCGGTGCACTTGCGCACCGCGTTGACGCCGGTCGACCACAGCTCGCGCTGGCCCGTCCTGCCGTGGACCAGCCCGACGGAGTAGTCGGGATCCGGCTGGGCGGGAGTGGTGTACATGGCCATGGCGGAAGTCAGGAAGAACGACTTCCTCTTGTCCACGAAGGACTGCCAGGCGTACACGTACGACCAGTTCTTGTCGCAGCCCGTGAACCACTTGACCGAGGCGATGTGCTGGCCGCCGTAGTCGACATACGCGGTCGGCCCGACCTGGGTGGTGCTGCCGCAGCCGGGCGGGGTCTCGGCCTGCGCGGCGCCGGCGGTGGCCAGCAGGCCGGCGAGCAGGGCCAGCACGAGCGTGATCGTCCGGACGCGCGTCATGCCGGCACCCGGCCGATGGTCTTGTTCATCGATGTTCCCCTCCAGGAGTAGCGGTCCCTCGGTCAGAGAGAACACTCGCCGCCGCCGCTGACTCCGCCCTGACCGGTCACTGGCGCGGGCCGATCCGAGGCGCCAGTGGCGGTGACCCAGCTCACCGTGACCCGGTCACGGTCAGGGGCGTGATTTCGGCGCGCCCTATCGTGATTCGGCTGCTGGCGCCGGCCAGCATGCGACGCTGACTTTTCGCTGACAGCACACCCAGGCACGACAAAGCCCCCGGGCCTTTCGGCTCGGGGGCTTCGCGCGTTGCCGCTCGGGTCAGCAGCGCTTGCTGGTCTCCGCACCGCCGAGGTCATTGCCGCTCGTGGACCAGATCGAGCCGGCGGCCTGGGTGCAGACACCGAGCGTGTTCGTGCCGGACGACCACAGCTCGTGCGCACCCCGACCGCTCACCTGGTACCCCAGCGGGTCGGTGCCCGCGTCGATGTAGGTGTCGATGGTGTAGTCCGTGCGCTTGTCCCGGAACTGGTCCCACACGTAGGTGTAGGCCCAGTTCTTGTCGCAACCCTTGAACTGCTTCACCGAGGCGATGGTCTGGCCGCCGTAGGTGACGTACGCCGTCGAGCCGATCTGCACCGTGCTCGAACACCCCGGCGCCGACTCCGCCTGCGCCACACCCGCCCCGAGACCGGTGACGGTCAACGCGGCCGCAACGGCCGCGACTCCGAGAAACTTCACAACTCTCCTTCTCAGCAACGCGTGTCGGTCTCCGTGTACAGCATCGGACCGTTCACGAAGGTGATGTCCCCGGCTGCACGAGTGCACATGGTCAGCGTGTTGGTGCCGTACGACCACACCTCACGCTGGTTCTTGTTGCCACGCACGAAACCCAGCCCCTCCGCGCCGGCGTCGACCGCCGCCGTCAGGTAGAAGTTGGAATGATGCGCCAGGTATGCCGTCCACATGTAGATGTAGGCCCAGTTCTGGCCACAGCCCTTGAACTGCTTGACCGAGGCGGCGGTCTCGCCGCCGTCCTTGATGTACGCGGTCGAGCCGATCTGCACCGTGCTCGAACAGCCCGGCGCCGACTCCGCCTGCGCCACACCCGCCCCGAGACCGCCCATCGCCAACGCGGCCGCGGCCGCGATCCCCAGCAGTTTCGCCGTCAGCATCGTGTGTCCGTCCAAGCCGAGAAGTTGTCGTATCCGATGACCGAGATCATTCCGTAGCCCGCGGTGCAGTCCGACAACGTGTCGGTTCCCGCGGACCACACCTCGATCGGGCTGTGGATCTTGTCCTGGCCGCCCTCATACACGGCGTTCGGGCCGGGGTTGACATCGACCGCCGTGGAGAGGAACCAGTGCAGACCGCGCTGGCGAAAACTCTCCCAGGCGTAGATGTAGGCCCAGTTCTTGTCGCAGCCCTTGAACTGCTTCACCGAGGCGATGTCCTGCCCCTGGAACTTGATGTACGCCGTCGAGCCGATCTGCACCGTGCTCGAACATCCCGGCGCCGACTCCGCCTGCGCCACACCCGCCCCGAGACCGCCCATCACCAGCGCGGCCGCCGCAGCCGCCACGACCAGGGATCTCAGCATCGGGTGTCCGTCCATGCCGGGTAGTTGTCGTACTGGTAAAGGGAAATCAGGCCGTAGCCGGCGGTGCAGTCCGACAGCGTGTCGGTGCCGGCCGACCACAGCTCGACCGGGTCGCCGAGCTTGTCCTTGCCGCCCTTGTAGGTGGCGTTCGGGCCGGGATTGACCTCGACGGCAGCGGTCAGCAGGTAGTGCAGGCCCCGTGCGCGGAAGCTGTCCCACACGTAGATATAGGCCCAGTTCTTGTCGCAGCCCTTGAACTGCTTCACCGAGGCAATGGTCTGTCCCTGGAACTTGGCGTACGCCGTCGATCCGATCTGGACAGTGCTGGCGCAGCCCGGCGCGGACTCCGCCTGCGCCACACCCGCCCCGAGACCGCCCGCCACCAGCGCCAACGACGCCGCGGCGGCCAGCATGAACTTCACGGTTTCCCCTCTCAGCAACGCCATCCGGTCTTCGCGGCCACGGTCTTGTCGTTGTCCCACTGGATGTAACCCGACGCCGCGGTGCATGTGTCCAGCGTGTTCGTGCCCTGCGACCACAGCTCGACCGGGCTGCCGCCCTTGTCCACGTCGCCCCACGACATGCCGCCGTCGAACTGCACGTACACGTCGGCATGCGCCCGGTAGGCGATGTGCTTGTCCCGGAAGCTCTGCCACACGAAGATGTACGACCAGTTCTGGTTGCAGCCCTTGAACTGCTTGACCGAGATGGCGTTCTGCCCCTGGTAGGCGCCGTAGGCGGTCGAGCCGATCTGCACCGTGCTCGAACACCCCGGCGCCTGCTCGGCCTGGGCCACCCCGGTCCCGAGGCCGGCCATCGCCAGCGCCGCGACACCCGTGGCGCACAACAGTTTCCGCAGCATCATCATCAGCACCTGATTGACGTGTGGTTGTCCGGCGTGCTGCTGACGCCGGCGATGGAGACCCCGCCGAACGCGGCCGTGCAGGTGGTCAGCGTGTCCGTGCCAGGCGACCACAGCTCGCGCTGGTTGTGGTGGCCGATGGTGAGCCCGAGGTAGCGGTCGGCCTCCTGCTGGCTGGTGCTGCCGAAGGCGCCGATCGCCGTGCGCAGGGTGAAGCCCTTGCCGCTGTCCACGAAGCCCTGCCAGGCGTACACGTAGGCCCAGTTCCTGTTGCAGCCCTTGAACTGCTTGACCGAGGCGATGTGCTGGCCGCCGTAGTCGACGTAGGCCGTCGTGCCGATCTGCACCGTGCCCGAGCAGCCGGGGGCCGACTCGGCCTGGGCCGGGCCCGCGCCGAGCGTGGCCAGCGTCGCGGCCACCGCCACCAGGCCGAACAACAGTTTGCGAATCATCATGGTCCATCCCCTCTGCTGGGGGAACTCTCGCCGCCGGCCCTGACTTCGGCCTGACGGGTGCCGCGAACGAGGCCACCGACCGTGACTCAGGTCACCGTGACCCGGTCACGGCCCGGGGGCGTGACTTCGCGGCAACCGAGCACGAATCAGCTGCTGGCCGCGGACCGCACGCGACGCTGACTTTTCGCTGACGCCTCGATGTACAGTCGCTTTCGTTCGATCCCTGTCGAGTTCTGCGCAGTGGGGGCCATGTCCGGAGTCGGGTGGGAGTTCGGCGTGCTCGGGCCGCTACTGGCCCGGCACGAGGGCCGAACGGTCCAGTTGCGTTCGACCAAACAGCAGCTGCTGCTGGCGGTGTTGCTGGTGCGCGCCAACGAACCCGTCTCCGCGGACGACCTGGTCGACCGGCTGTGGGGCGAGGATCCGCCGGACGGCGCCCGGGCCACGTTGCAGACCCACGTGATGCGGCTGCGCAACACCCTTGGCGACAGCTCCCTGGTGCGGACCGTGCCGGGCGGCTACTCGATCCGGATCGAGCCGAGCGCCCTCGACCTTATCCGGTTCGACCGGCTGCGGTCGCAGGCCCGGCAGGCGGAACGCGCCGAGGACACGGCCGAGGAGGCGCGCCTGCTGACCGAGGCGCTGAGCCTCTGGCGCGGGCCGGCGTTCACCGGCCATCCGACCGAGTCGCTGCGGCTGGACGAGCGCCGGTGGGACGCGGTGGAGCGGCGCAACGAGGTCGAGCTGCGGCTCGGCCGGCACGAGGCGCTCGTCGACGAGCTGCGCGACCTTGTAACGCAACACCCGTTACGTGAGCGGTTCTGGGCCCAGCTGATCCTGGCTCTGCACCACGGCGGGCAGCAGGCGCAGGCCCTGGACGCGTACCGGCGCTGCTGCGAGGTGCTGGCCGACGAGCTGGGTATCGATCCGAACGCCGAGCTCAGGGAGCTGCACCAGGCCGTGCTGGGTGGCTCGGCCGAGCCGGTGAGCGTGCCACAGCGGGCGGAGCCGGCGTGGGCCCCGCGCTGCGAGCTGCCGCCGGCCGTGGCCACGCTGGCCGGGCGCACCGAGGACGTCGTCCGGATGACGCACAGCCTGCGGGCCGAGCGGGACTCGCGCCGGGTGTGGATGATCACCGGCCCCGGCGGCGTCGGCAAGACCAGCCTGGCCGTGCACGTCGCCCACCTGGTCCGCAGCTGCTACCCGGACGGCCAGCTGTACCTGGACCTGCAGTCGCAGGAACGCCCGGTGGAGCCGGCCGAGGCGCTGGACCGCCTGCTGCGCGGCCTGGGCACCCCCGGCGCGGCGATCCCGGCGGCGCTGGACCAGCGCGTCGCGCTGTACCGCGACCGGGTCGCCGACCGGCGGATCCTGGTCGTGCTGGACAACGCCGCGACCGAGGCCCAGGTCCGGCCGCTGCTGCCGGGCACGACCACGTCCGCCGCGCTCGTGACCAGCCGATCGGTGCTGGCCGGCCTGGAGTCGGCCCAGGTCCTGCCGCTGGCGGTGCTCACTCCCGGCGACGCCGTCCGGGTGCTGACCGAGGTGCTCGGCCCGGCGCGGGTGGCGGCGGAACCGGCGGCCGCCGAACAGCTCGTCGAGTACTGCGGCCGCCTGCCGCTGGCCCTGCGGGTCGCGGCGGCCCGGCTGGTCGCGCGGCCGCACTGGCGGCTGACGCAGCTGGCCGCCCGGCTGTCGGACGAGCGGCGACGGCTGGACGAGCTGCGGTTCGGCGACCTGGACGTGCGGGCCAGCCTGACGCTGAGCTACCGGGAGCTGGCCGAGCCGCAGCAGCGGGCGTTCCGGCTGCTGGCCCGGCTGGACACGCCCGACTTCCCGGCCTGGGTGGCCGGGCCGCTGCTCGGCGTCGACCCGGACACCGCCGAGGACCACGTCGAGGCGCTGGTCGACGCCCGGCTGGTGGACACCGTCGGCTGGGACGCCCTCGGGCAGACCCGCTACCGCCTGCACGACCTGCTCCGGGTGTTCGGCCGCGACCTCGGCGACGCCGACGACGCCGCGCTGGTCGCGCTGATGGACCAGTGGGTGGCGTTGGCCGAGTGCGCCGACCACAAGATCGCTCAGCGCGGCCCGCGGCTGGCCGTCAGCGACGCCGGTGTGCTGGGCGAGCGGCTGCTGGCCGACCCGACCGGCTGGTTCGACGCCGAGTGGATGACGCTGGGCGGGGTGATCGCCCAGTGCGCCGCCATGGGCCTGGCCGAGCAGACGGCCCGGCTGGCCATCGCCGGCGCCGCGGCCTGCGACTTGCGCGCCCGGTTCGACGACTGGGAGATGTCGAACGGGCTCGGCCTGGCCGCCGCCGTCGGCGCGACACCGGCCGAGGCGATCCTCGTGCAGCAGCGTGGCCTGCTGAACAGCCGTCAGCACCGCTTCGCCGACGCCCAGCGCGACTTCACCCGGGCCAAGGACGTCTTCGAGTACCTGGCCGACGCCGACGGCGCCGGCTACGCCTGGCACGGCGTCGGCTGGATGCACGAGTGGCTCGGCCGGCAGGCCGAGGCCAGGGCGTGCCACGAGATGGCGATGCGGCGCTTCGAGACCGCCGGCAACCGGCACGGGCAGGTCGACGTGCTGTGCTCGCTGGGCGCGATCGAGCGGCGGGCCGGCCGGAACTCCGCGGCCGAGGCGTACCTGCGCCGGGCCCTGGAGACGGCGACCGAGCTGGACGACCGGATGGGCATGCTGTCGGCGGCGCTGGAGCTGGGCCGGGTGCTGCACGCCCGCGGCGAGCTGGCCGGGGCCGTCGAGCAGATCCACGCCAGCCTGACCGACGCGCACCAGCTCGGCGACCCGGACCTGGTGGCCAACCTGCGGCTGACACTGGCCGAGACGTACCTGCGGATGGGCGCGAAGGACACCGCGCGCACCGAGGTGCAGCAGGCGCTGGTGTTCTTCGACGAGCACGACGACATGGCCGGCAAGGCGTGGGCGTGGCGGCTGCTGAGCTGGGTCGGGCTGCTGACCAACTCGCCGGAGTCGGCGCTGGCGCTGGCCGAGCGGGCCGTCGCCACGACCGAGGGCCTGGAGCTGCGGCAGGAACACGCCCGTGCGCTGCGGCAGCTCGGCCACGTGCTACATGCGGCCGGCAAGCCGGCGGACGCCGGACTGTGTTGGCGGCAGGCGGAAACCCTGTTGGACGACGCCGGTTTCCACGCCGAGGCGGCCGAGATCCGGGCTCACTCCGAGACGGTCGAGACCGGCTCCAACGTGTAGACCCGGTAGGCGGCCTGGATCACCGGCTGGGCCACGTTGCGCACCCGCACCCCGCCGGCGGTGGTGCCGGCCTCGCTGCCGTAGTGGGCGTGCCCGTGCACGGCGAGGTCGACGGCGCTGTCGTCGATCGCCTCGGCCAGCAGGTACGAGCCCAGGAACGGGAAGATCTCCGGCGGCTCGCCACGCAGCGTGTCGGCCGACGGCGAGTAGTGCGTCAAGGCCACCCGGACGTCGGCGGTCAGCCCCAGCAGCGCGGTCCGCAACTGCTCGGCGACGTCCTCCGTGTGATGGATGAACGCCTTCATCTCGCGCTCCCCGAAGGCATGCCCGCACTTGCCGGCGAACCCGCCGCCGAAGCCCTTGGCGCCGGCGATGCCGATCCGCGTGCCGTCGACGTCGATCACCGTTCCGCTGCCCTCCAGCACGGTGATGCCCCGGTCGGCCAGCAGCGCGGCGATCTTGTCCTCGGCGTCGGACTGGTGGTCGTGATTGCCCAGCACCGCCACGACCGGCACGTCCAGCTCGGCGAACTCGTCGGCGACGACCTCGCCCTCGGCCGCGGTGCCGAGCCGGGTCAGATCACCGGCTAGCAGCAGCACATCGGCCTGTTCGGCGATGCTTTCGTAAGACGGGCGCAGGGTTCCCCTCGTGTCGACGCCGAGATGCACGTCGCCGACGGCGGCGACCCGGATCATCGCAGATCCTCCTGTTCGGTCGGCGGATCCGCCCGCACGATGTGCACCTCGTTGTGCAGCACCATTCCGTCCGTGTGCTCGGTGACGACCTCGGCGATCGCCGCCCGGCGCTGCTCGCACGCGACATCCCCGGACAGGAACAGCTGGTCGCCGCGGATGCGCACGTGCACCCCCAGCTCCGCGGTCCGCGGGTCCTCGGCGAGCGCACGCCGCAGCGCGGCCACGTCGTACTGCGGCACGTTCACGGCACGACCTCCTCGATGTCCAATCGCTTGAGCAGCAACAGAAACGCCTCCGCGTACGGTGATTCGGCGGTGCGGTCCCACACCTGCTTCCAGTCGACCTGCTCGCGCAGCGCCCGCGCGATCGGCAGCACGTCGGTGAAATCGCAGCGATGCGGCCCGAACACCTTCAGCTTGTCCACCATCAGGTCGGTCGCGGTGGCCACCGGCATCTCCGCCGGCCCCACCCGCATCCACTCCGCCCGCTTGAGGACGTCCTCGGTGACGGGCTCCCGATTGGGGTGGTGCAACAGATCCACCAGCCGATCGCCGTCGTACACCTTGGCCAGCCAGTCAAGCGGCGTGTCGGCGGCGCGCATTCCCTGCGCCACCAAGGCACTCACCGCTCGCGGCGTGTCCTCTTCCCGCACGAGGACGTCCACGTCGTGCGTGGTGGGCGGGCCACCACGCGCATACACGGCGCATCCGCCGGTCAGCGCGAACGGCACGTCGGCGGCGTGCAACGTGTTCGCGACCTTGGCCAGCGAGCGCAGCAGCTCTTTCTGCTCCACTCTGATCGAATACCCGCTGCGGGCACGGCTAATCCGGCCAGCTGTTCGAGCCGGCTATTCGGGGCAGCGCACCTCGTCCGGGCGGCGGTCCGGCCGCAGTCCGCGCCACGAGGAGTGCCGCAGCACGCCGTCCACCGTGAACTTGCGGTACTCCACCTCGCCCACCCGCTCCGGCCGCAGCCAGTGCACCCGCCGCGCCCGTTCTCTCGGCACCGTGTTGACGAACGGAGGATCCTTGCGGGCCAAAGGTTCCAGTTCGCGTTGCAGGTCACGCAGCGCCTGGTCCGTGAAGCCCGTGCCGACGTCGCCGATGTACCGCAGCCCGCTGTCGTCGTACGCGCCGAGCAGCAGCGCCCCGATCGTGCCGTCCCGGCGGCCCTGCCCCGGCCGCCAGCCGCCCAGCACCACCTCCTGGGTGTGGATGAACGGGTGCTTGAGCCATTCCGTGCTGCGGCGGCCCGGGTGGTAGCGGGAGTTCGTGACCTTGGCGATCAGCCCCTCCAGCCGCGAGGCCGCCGCGATGCGCAGCAGCTCGTTCGGGTCGATGTCGGCGTGGTCGTAGTACGGCGTGATCGAGATCCTCGGGCTCGTCGCCCCCAGCTCCGCCAGCAGCTCCCGGCGTCGGCC
Organism: Kutzneria sp. NPDC051319; assembly: GCF_040682195.1. Taxonomy (NCBI): domain Bacteria; kingdom Bacillati; phylum Actinomycetota; class Actinomycetes; order Pseudonocardiales; family Pseudonocardiaceae; genus Kutzneria; species Kutzneria sp. NPDC051319. The sequence goes on from NZ_JBFBAM010000068.1 coordinate 20,098, forward strand.
GTACGGCTCGTCCGTCAGGTCCGTGTCGCCGACGCTCAGCAGGTCGAAGGCGAAGTACTGCACCTTCACCGCCCGGTTCTGGAGCAGGCTGAAGTCCGGGACCCCATTCCGGTCCAGCGCCACGATCTCCCCGTCGATGACCGCCGAGGTGGGCAGCCCCGGCTCCGTCAGCTCCGCGTACCTGACGGTTAAATCGTTGAGGTTCCTGCTGTTGAGCCGCGTCGTGCCGTCCTCGGCCACCCGCATTACCGCCCGGTACCCGTCCCATTTGAACTCGTACGACCACCCGTCGCCGTCCGGCAACTCTCCCCCGTCGGAGCTCGCCAGCATCGGCTCCACCGGCTCCGGCACCGCCGACCGTCCCGCCACGCCTGCCACCGTAACCCGGATGGAGTAGTCAGGCCACCGGGACTATTGCCGCCTCCACCAGCTGCCCTTCGGCCACCGTGAGCAGGCCGATCGTGCCGTGCGGCTGGCGACGGCGGTCGGTCGGCGAGCCCGGGTTGAAGATCCGCACGCCGGCCTCGGTGACGTCCATCGGGATGTGCGAGTGGCCGAACACCACGAGGTCGGCGCGTGGAAAGCGGCGTTGCATGCGAGCGGCCCGGCCGTCCTTGTGGCCGCTGTCGTGGATCATCGCCACCCGCAGGCCGTCGATGTCCAGCTCCAGCGCCTCCGGCGCGCCCCAGGCGGCGACGTCGGGACCGTCGTTGTTGCCGAGCACCACCTGTACTGGCGCGTACACCGCGAGCTCGTCCAGCACGGACGGCACGCACACGTCGCCCGCGTGCAGGATGAGGTCGGCGTCCCGCAGGTGCTCGGCCACCCTCGGCGGGCAGGCCTTCCACCGGCGCGGCGCGTGAGTGTCGGACAGCACCACTACTCGCACCGCACCAGCATGCCCGCTCGGCGGAACGATCGCCGTTCCGCCGAGCGGCACACGAGTCACCAGCCGACGGCGACCTCCAGCCACTGGGGGTTGCCGTGGGAGACGAAGGAGGACTGGCCGGCCACGTCGTCGTACGGGAAGCCGTAGGCGAGGTGGTTGATGCTGTGGTCGTGCCAGAACTTGGCGTAGTAGTTGCCGGGCGCGGCCTTGTAGAACTGCGACGGGTCCTGCTGCTGGGAGGAGGGCAGCTGGGCGGTGTGGCGGTTCAGGGCGGCGCACATGGTCGGGTTGCCGGCCATGGAGTTGGCGCAGCCGAAGATGAACTGCGTGGTCTCGTTGACGCCGACGGACTGGGCGTAGGAGGTGAAGTAGTTGGCGTACTGGCCGCCGGGCTGGAAGGCCGCGACGCTGCCGGGAGCGGGGATCCGGTACGGGGACTGGACCTGCGCGAGCTGCTTGAACTCGGCGGGCACCTCGTTGACGAACTTCTGGAAGGTCGCGGCGCGGTCCTCCTGGAAGGTCTGGTAGTCCTCACCGACCTGGACGTCGTAGCCGTCGTGCGCGTGCAGGCGCATGGCCAGCTTGAGCCCGAAGGCGTCGACCCGGGTGGTGTTGCCGTTGAACACCGCTGCCCCGACCGTGAACTCGATGAAGTCGAAGTACTGGCTGGTGGGCGAGCCGAGGTAGAAGTACATGCGGCCGGCGGAGTTGGCCGGCATGTCGAGGTAGGGCTGCTCGGCGATGGAGTGGGTCTGGCCGTTGAAGCTCCAGTACACCTGGCTGTCCGGGTACTTGCCGTTGGTGCGGTTGAGGATCTTCACCTCGACCACGTTGTTGGCGGCGGGAATGGTGCTGGTGTCGCCCCAGAAGGAGTCGGGCGGGGCGCCGGTGCCACCGCCGCCGGGGTTGGAGCCGCCGCCGGCGCCGAAGACCTGGAACTCGAACAGCGAGTAGCCGTACGGAGTGCCGCGCTGCGTGCCGTACATGCGCACGTAGCGTCCGGATCCGGTCACGTTCAGCGTTTGCGTGCCGCCGGCACCGGTGGTGGTGGCGTAGATGTCCTTCCAACTGGCGTTGTCGTCGGAGACCTGGATCTGGAAGGCCTTGCCGTACGCGGCCTCCCAGTTCAGCACGACCTGGTTGATCGTGGCGGCGCCGCCGAGGTCGATCTCGATCCACTGCGGGTCGCTGAAGGCCGATGACCAGCGGGTGCCGGTGTTGCCGTCGACCGCGTTGGCCGCGCCGAAACCGGCGTTCTCTGTGGACGATGACGTGGCGGCCTTGCCTTGCGAGATCAGCGTTCCCGCGGCGTGCGCGGGAACGGCGCCGAACAGGGTGGCCGTCATGGCGGCGACGGCGAGCAGCAGCGATCCGCGAAGTCGTCGTCGCGGTGCGGTGGTGGACATGGTCTCTCCTGAGCCGACAGGGGGCAGGGGGAGAGCGCTCTCAACGGGCAGGTTCATACGATTACGGCCAGATGTCAAGGATGTTGACGCGTCTGGCGGCACACCCCTTGACGTCAACGGAATCGAGGGAGATGCTTCCTCGTGAGAGCGCTCTCGCAATGCTCCCTGTTACCTACGTCGGTGACGCCTCCCGCCAGATGCGGTCGCCCTGCCCGCCCGCAAGGAGTGCCCATGTCGATCAGGGACAAGTGTGCGCGCCTGGTCCGCTCGCCCGGACGGCTCGCCACCGGCCTGCTCGCGTTGACCCTGACAGCCACCAGCGCGGTCGCCATGACCGCGCCGACGATCGTGGAGGCCGCCGTCGCGCAGCCCTCCGCAGTGCCCGCCCCACCGGCGGGCTTCACCACCACCTGGAGCGACGACTTCACCGGCGCCGCGAACACCGGCCTTGACACCGGAACCTGGCGCTACGACGCCGGTCCCGGTTCCAGCTTCGGCACCGGCGAGATCGAGACGACCACCACCAGCACCGACAACGTCTACCACGACGGCAACGGCCACCTGGTGCTCAAGGCCCTGCATTCCGGCGGTGACCCGAATTCCGGCTGGACGTCCGGTCGTGTCGAGACCCAGGCCGACGGCTTCGGCGCCCAGCCCGGCGGCGTGGTGCGGATCCAGGCCTCCATCCAGCAGCCCGACCTGTCCACGGCCAACGGGGCCGGATATTGGCCGGCATTCTGGATGTTGGGCGCGCCGCTGCGGATCGGCCAGGTGTGGCCCGGTTCCGGCGAGGTCGACATCCTCGAGGACATCAACGGCCGCAGCTCCCTGTTCGGCACGCTGCACTGCGGCGTCAGCCCCGGCGGCCCGTGCAACGAGGGCACCGGCCTCGGCAGCGGTGAACGAGCCTGCGGCGGCTGCCAGACCGGCTACCACACCTACGCCGTCGAGCTCGACCGCTCCACCTCGCCCGAGCAGATCCGCTGGTACCTCGACGGGACGCAGTACTTCTCGTTGAGCTCCAACCAGGTCGACGCCACCACCTGGGCCAACGCCGTCGACCACAGCTACTTCATCATCTTCGACCTGGCCATCGGCGGCGCCTTCCCGGCCGCGTTCGGCGGCGGCCCCAACGCCGCCACCGCGTCCGGCGGGTCGTTGAACGTCGACTACGTGGCCGTGTACAACAAGTCGCCCAACTACGGCACCAACATCGCCCAGGGCAAGCCCACCACCGCGTCGTCGGCCGAGAGCGCGCAGTTCCCGGCGTCCAACGCCACCGACGGCGACATCACCACGCGGTGGTCCTCCACCTTCAGCGATCCCCAGTGGCTGCAGGTCGACCTCGGGCAGAACTACAACCTCAACCACGCCACCCTGACCTGGGAGGCCGCCACCGCGTCGGCGTACCAGCTACAGACCTCCACCGACGGCGCCAACTGGGCAACGGCCTACACCAACAACAACTCCCCACAGGACATACAGTCCACACCATTGTCGGCCACCGCCCGCTACGTGCGGGTCCTGGCCACCGGCCGGGCTTCCCAGTGGGGCGATTCCCTCTACGAGCTGGCGTTGTACGGTTCGCCGACCTCCGGTGGTGGCACCGGTTCCCTGCTGTCGCAGGGAAAGACCGCCACCTCCTCGTCGTCCGAGAACACCGGTTTCACCGCTGCCAACGCCGTTGACGGCAACACCGGCACGCGCTGGTCGTCCGCCTTCAGCGACCCCCAGTGGCTCCAGGTCGACCTCGGCGCCACCCACGCCATCAGCCGCGTCGATCTGAGCTGGGAAGCCGCCTACGCCAAGGCCTTCCAGATCCAGACGTCCAATGACGGCAGCACCTGGTCGAACATCTACAGCACCACCACCGGCGCCGGCGGCAACCAGTCGCTGCCCGTGTCCGGCTCCGGCCGCTACGTCCGCGTGAACGGGACGGCCCGGGCCACCCAGTACGGCTACTCGCTGTGGGAGTTCCAGGTCTTCGGCAGCTGAACTGAACGGTTCACGTCAACGGGTGGTGTGCGCGCCCCCGTTGACGTGAACCGTCTGCCCGGTGATGTGCCGTGCCCCCGTCGACGCCAGGAATTCCACCGTCGCCGCGATGTCGTCCGGGTTGCCGGCGCGTCCCGTGTGGGTGGCGGCGATCAGGGCCTCGCGGCGCTGATCGGTGAGCCGGCCCTGGAAGAAGTCGGTTTCCTCGATGTAGCCCGGCGACACCAGGTTGGCCGTCAGGCCCCGCGGCCCGATCGCGGCCGACAGTCCGGCCGTCCACGCATGCAACGCCGCCTTCGCTGCGCCGTAGCCGCTGCCGGCGTACTCCGCGCCGATCGAGCCCACGTTGATCACCGTGCCGCCGGGGCGCAGCTTGTCGAGCACCGCCGTGGTGGTGAGGACGGCGCTGAGCAGGTTGGCATCCAGGTTCGCGCGCCAGGACGCCGCCACGTCAGCCAGGTCGGTCGCCGACGGCCGACCGATATCCGTGTTGCCTCCGGCCATGTTGACCACCACGTCCAACTCCGGCCCGATCGCCTCGGCCAGTTCCCGCACCTGGCGCGGATCGGCGGCGTCGCAGGCGATCGGCTCGGCGTCGATCTCCTTCGCGGTCGCCGCCAGCCGCGCCCCGTCCCGCCCGGTGATCACCACCGTGTCCCCGGCCCGGCGAAACCGGGCCGCGACCGCCTTGCCGATGCCGCCGCTACCGCCCGTGACCAGCACCTTGCGCGTCATGACCAACCCTCTCGCTGCTATGTTTAGCGCTAAACGTAGCTAGGAGGCAGGGCGATGTCCAACTATCCGCTCGACGATCCGGTGCCGACCTGGCCTGTCGCGGACATCGTGGAGGCGTGGACGCGTGAGCTGCCGGGGGCGGCCACCGACTCGATCGCGGTGATCACGCCGCTCTGGCGCACGGCCAAGGCGTTGGCCGACGATCGGCGGCGGACGCTGGCGGCGCTGGGGGTCGATCCGTCGACGCTGGATCTGCTCAGCGTGATCCGGCGCGCGGGAGAGCCGTACGAGCTGACGACCCGGGAGATCACGCGCCGCACGCTGGTCACGGCGGGCGCGATCTCGCAGCGGATCGGCCGCGCCGAGGAAGCCGGTCTGGTGGAGCGGGCGCCGTCGACGGCGTCGCGGCGGGCCGTGGCCGTGAGGCTCACGGATGCCGGACACCGTCTGATCGAGCAGACCGTGCGGCAGCTGCTGGAACACGAGGCCGGGCTGGTCGAATCGCTCAGCGCGAAGGAGAGGCACGCGCTGGCCGGGTGCCTGGCGAAGATCGATGCGGCCCTGGGGTGACGTGCGCTATACATGGGGCTGTCCGAATTCTGAGGGGAATCCATGGGCGGCCTGTCGACGCGGGACTACGAGCGCATGCTGGACCTGGCGGCCGCGGTGATGGACACGGCGGCGCCGGAGTCCCCGTGGCCCCTGGTGGCGGAGGAGCTGGCGCGGGCGCTGGGCGGCACGATGGTGCTGCTGTCGGACGTGAACGGCCCGGCGGGGACGGCGCGGGTGGAGGCCTGGGCGCCGGAGTGGGTGGGCTCGCTGCCGCTGGATCGGTTGCTGCGCAAGGGACTTGACGGCGGCCATCCGCTGCCGGAGCACTATGCCCGCACGGGGGATCAACGCCCGCTGGCGGTGACCGACGTGGCGGAGATGAGCGTGTGGCGGCGAACGGAGGCGTACGCGACGCTGCACGAGACGGTGGGAGTGGTGCGGCACATCGCGATTCCCTTGCCGGCCAAGGCGAAGGGGCAGTTCCGGACGTTCGTGGTGCATCGCGACGGCGGAGAATTCGATGACCGGGAGCGGAGTTACGTGCGCCGGATGCAGCCGCTGCTGGTGAGTGTCGACCGCTTCGTACGCCAGCTCACCGAGTGGGCCGAGTCCGTGCGACAACAGGAGCAGCCCCTGGAGTCGGCGGCCGAGACGAAGCTGACGCCACGCGAGATCGCCGTGCTCAGCCTCCTGGCCGACGGCATGACGGCCGAGGCGATCGGCCGCCGGCTGGGCATCTCCAACCGGACGGTCCACAAGCACACCGAGAACCTCTACCGGAAGCTCTCCGCCACCGACCGCCTGATGGCCGTCCTCCGCGCCCAGGGCATGGGCCTGCTGCCGACGCGCTGACCTACTTGGCGATCCGGTCCGTCCGGTCGCCGTCCGAGGTGAACGCGACGCCACGGGCGCGAGGCACGGTGGGCAGCCCGCCGATGGGGTAGTCCAGCGCCTGCAGGATGTCGTCGGGCAGGGATTCGGCCGGCACGCCCACGCGGAGCAGGAGTTCCCGGACCTGGACGGACTCGGAGCGGGTGAGGATGTCGATGACGCCGGCCCGCAGCAGGCTGAGCCGCCGGCTGAAGCGCTGGATGTCGACGGGCCGGCCGCCACGCAGGTCGAGCCACTCGGCCTGGTGCTTGCGGGCCATCTCGGTCAGCCGCACGTAGTCGAGCAGGCTGGTGCCGGAGCCGGAGCGGGGCACGTCGGTGAACTCGGAGCCGTCGATGACCGGCTGCGGCCACTGGCGGTGGTAGTCGGCGGCGGACGAGGCGCGATAGGCCCACAGGAATACGCCACCGCCCTCCGTTGTTTCCACCAGGAGAGACCGGTCCGGCAGGCCGTATATCGACGCGATCCGAGCGGCGGCAGCCGCCGCCAGCTGCGGAGTCGTCCCGCTGACATGACCGCACCAGCCGTGCGGCGTGGGCATCGGGTCCAGGACGGCGCCGGGCAGCGGACCATCGGAAGAAGCGACGTCACGCCTCCACACCGCCACGATCTCGCCACGCTGCATGCGAGAACGATAGCGCCCCGGATGATCATGCTACGGAGCGAGCCGCCGGGAACACACTTGCGCGGCCCGGGCCGAGTGCCCTACCATCCGCATTGTCTACCTCAAGTGGGTGCGGATCACTCCCCCACCAGAGGAACTCACCACCGAGATCCATCACCGCAGCCTTCTGCGAGAGATCTCTGTCCGCGGCCTGCCTGCCGCATCCATCGAAGCAAGGAACACAAACCCATGAACACCAACAACAACACCGAGTTCGAGGATGTCGGCGGCATCCTCGACATCGTCAACAACCGAGCCTTCCTCAGGGTCGACGGCTACCTTCCCGGCCCCGACGACGTCCAGGTCACCACGACGCAGGTCCGCGACAGCGGGCTGCGCCGGGGCGACTCCGTCACCGGAAAGGCCACCGCCGCAGGGAAACTGGTCGGCGTGGACACGGTCAACGGCCAGCGGCCGGGCTATCGCCGTCCGCAGTTCGAGAACCTGACCCCGTTGTACCCCAACGAAAGGCTCCGCCTGGAGACCGAGCCGCACCTGCTCACGACCCGGGTCGCCGACCTGGTGACGCCGGTCGGCAAGGGCCAGCGCGCCCTGGTCGTCGCCCCGCCGAAGGCGGGCAAGACCTCTGTGCTGCAAGCGATCGCGCACGGCATCAGCAAGAACCACCCGGAGTGCCACCTGATGCTGGTGCTCGTGGGCGAACGCCCGGAGGAGGTCACGGACCTGGCCCGATCGGTGCCGGGCGAGGTGATCGCGGCGACGTTCGACCAGCCCTCCAGGGAGCACACGGCCATCGCCGAGCTGGCCATCGAGCGGGCCAAGCGCCTGGTCGAGATGGGCCGGGACGTGGTGGTGCTGCTGGACTCCCTGACCCGGCTGGGCCGCGCCTACAACCTGTCGGCCCCGAACTCGGGCCGCATCCTGTCCGGCGGCATCGACGCCGGCGCGCTGGCCCCGCCGAAGAAGTTCCTGGCGGCGGCCCGCAACATCGAGGACGGCGGCTCGCTGACCATCTTCGCCACGGCGCTGGTCGACACCGGCTCGCTGGGCGACAATCTGATCTTCGAGGAGTTCAAGGCCACCGGCAACGCCGAGCTGCGCCTGGACCGCAAGATCGCGGCCAAGCGGGTGTTCCCGGCCGTGGACGTGACCGGCTCCGGCACCCGCCACGAGGAGCTGCTGATGACGCCGGCCGAGCTCGCCGCCACCCGCCGCATGCGCCGGGCCCTGGAGGGCCGGGACGTGGACGTGCTGCTGGACGGCCTGCGCAAGACCAGCACCAACGCCGACTTCCTGGTGCAGATCACGCAGACCACACCGCCGGCCCGCTGAAACGTAAGCTGCAAAGGTGCGGACTCGACCGACCCTGACCTGGACCGATCCCGGTGCGGAGCTGCCGCGCACCACCAGCTTGACCGAGGTTGTCGACGTTGTCGGGCGCGGCCGGGTCGCCGTGCTCAGCGGCGCGGGCCTCTCCACCGAGTCGGGCATCCCCGACTACCGCGGCGACGAAGGCAGCCTGCGCCGGCACACCCCGATGACCTACGACGACTTCGTGGCCACCGAGCACGGCCGCCGGCGGTACTGGGCCCGGAGCCACGTCGGCTGGCGCACCATCGCCCGCGCGGCCCCGAACGACGGCCATCGTGCCGTCGCCGAGCTGCAGAAACGCGGCCTGCTGACCGGCGTCATCACGCAGAACGTGGACGGCCTGCACCAGGCCAGCGGGGCCACCGACGTGATCGAGCTGCACGGCAGCCTGGACCGCGTGATCTGCCTCGGCTGCCGCGAGACCTCGCCCCGCGACGAGCTGGACCGGCGCCTGCACGCCGTGAATCCCGACTTCGGTGGCGTCGCCACCCGCATCAACCCGGACGGCGACGTCGAGCTGGACGAGCAGGTGGTGGCCGGGTTCTCCCTGGTCGACTGCGGCGGGTGCGACCAGGGCGTGCTCAAGCCGGACGTCGTGTTCTTCGGCGAGAACGTGCCGCGCCCACGGGTCGAGCAGTGCTACCAGCTGGTCGACGACTCCGATGCCCTGCTGGTGCTGGGTTCCTCCCTGACCGTCATGTCCGGCCTGCGTTTCGTGCGGCACGCCGCCCGCGCCGGCAAGCCGGTGCTGATCATCAACAAGGGCCGGACCCGGGGCGACAAGGAGGCCACGGTGCGGGTCGACCGCCCGCTCGGCCAGGCCCTGACCGAACTCGTCGGCTCGGTCTGACGGCGGGGCGCCCCGGCGACGGATCCCGCCGCCGGAGGCCCGAAGCCCTCAGTGCTCGGTGATGGCCGGCGGTGAGGGCAGCTGGTAGCCGGAGGCGCCGAGATTGGCCTGCGCCGACGCCCGCCACGCCCCGCTGGTGATCATCTTCCGCAGCGCGGCGTCCACTTTGGCCATGCCGTCGGGGTCGCCCTTGCGCAGGCCGATGCCGTAGGCGTCGTTGGTGAAGGGCTTGCCGACAATGCGGAGCAGCTCAGGGTTCTGCGCCGCGTAGCCGGCCAGGATCACGTCACCGGTGGTGACGGCGTCGACGATGCCGGCCAGCAGGGCCGTGATGCAGTCGGTGTACCGCGGGTACTCGACCAGGGCGACCTCGTGCGCGAACTTGTCCTTCACGGCCTGGGCCGACGTCGTGTTGGGCACCGTGCAGAGCTTCTTGCCGTTCAACGACTGCGGCCCGGTGATCGAGGGGTCGTCCAGCCGCACCAACAGGTCCTGCCCGAGGGTGAAGTACGGGCCGGCGAAGTCGACCAGCTTCTTGCGCTCGTCGCTGATCGTGTACGCGGCGACCACCATGTCGACCTTGGCGCTGGTCAGCAGCGTCTCCCGGTAGGTGGGCTGGGCCTCCTTCCAGGTGATGTTCTCCGGGCTGACGCCCAGCTCGTTGGCCACGTACTTGGCCACGTCCACGTCGAAGCCCTTGAACTCCCCGTTGAGCGTGCGCTCACCCAGCCCGGGTTGATCGAACCGGATGCCGATGGTCAGGTGGCCCTGACCGGCGTCCGCACTCAGCGATCCGGCCGGCCCCTTCGATCCGCAGGCAGCGACAAATGTCAGGGCGGCCAGCACAGCAGTAATCCGCACCAAACCACGGCGGCGCATGGTCATGCCTCCTCAAGTTCGCATTGCATGGCAAAACAAACCTCAGGCAGGCAGACCTGAACTTCATCCACATCTTAACTTATGAACTGGATCACAGGCCAGGTCGCAATAGCGGTCACCACTGTCCGAATCTCCACATCCATGCACGTCAACTGCCATATCCGCAGAGCATTTGGGCCGCAACGATCCCTATACACGAATGGACCACGTGATGGTCCCGTCATGGGATGACTACGGTATACAAATCGCCGCCGCGTGATGCTATTGGCACCCACGGTATTCACGACGGCCTTCGTTGACGCGTCGCAACCACCGGCGACGCTCACGATAAATGTGCGAAATAGGTCCACACCCACGCTGGACAACGAGTCACCGTGCCCAAATCGAACCGCATCGACACCCTAAGGACGCGGCAGCCGGCCCGGCTCCTTGTGCAGATCGGCCAGCAGGTCGCCGTGCTTGGCCAGGCGGGCCAGGACGTCCGGCGCGGTGAAGGTGACGTCGGCCGGCTTGCGGCAGCGTTCGACCTCACGCCACGTGACGGGCGTGGACACGGTCGGCATGTCGCGAGCCCGCAGCGAGTACGGCGCGACGGTGGTCTTGGCCGGGTTGTTCTGGCTCCAGTCGACAAAAACCCGGCCACCACGACGGGCCTTGGCCATCACGGCGACGTACCGGTCGGGGTGGGCGGACGCAAGGCGCTGAGCCACGGCCTTGGCGTACTCGGAGGTGCGCTCCGGGTCGCGGACCTGAACCGGGACGTACATCTGAAGCCCCTTGGAGCCGCTGGTCTTGGGGAAGCCGGTCAACCCGTCCTCGGCCAGGATCTCCCGGATCAGCAGGGCGGCCTCGCAGCACTCGACGACGGTGGTGTCGGGGCCCGGATCGAGGTCGAAGACCAGCAGATCGGGCGGCCGCACGCCGCCGCGCGGGCCGACGGTCCACTGTGGAACGTGCAGCTCCAGGGCCGCCAGGTTGGCCGACCACACCAGGCCCGGCAGGTCGTCGATCATGGCGAAGTCGAGGGTCTCGGCCCCGCGCGAGCTGCCCGGCGTGGGCAAGGTCATGGTGCGCAACCACTCCGGCGCGTGGCGGGAGACGTTCTTCTCGAAGAAGGACTGCGAGTCCACGCCGTCGGGAAAGCGCTTCAGCGTCACCGGCCGCTCGGCCAGATGCGCCAACAGCACCGGCGCGACCTGGCGGTAGTAGTCGATGACGTGCGCCTTGGTGAAGCCGTCGGCCGGATAGAGGATCTTCTCCAGGTTGGTCAGCTTCAGCCGCCGCCCCTCGACCTCGACCATGGTCGAGGTGTTGATCCGCTTGCCACGCTTGCGGACCAGCCAGTCCTTGTCCTCCTTGTGGATGAACACATAGCGCCCGTCGAGCTGTGTTCCGTGGAAGGTCACGTCGATCTCGTAGTCGGTCCACTTGTGCGTCTCGTACGTGCCACGGTCCCAAATGGACACGTGACCGCCGCCGTACTCCCCCTTGGGAATGTCGCCCTCGAACGAGGCGTACTCCATGGGGTGGTCCTCGGTGTGCACGGCCAGCCGCACCGCGCCGGGATTCATCACCAGCCCCTTGGGCACGGCCCACGACACCAGGACGCCATCTCGTTCGAACCGCACGTCGTAGTGCAGCCGGGTGGCGTGATGCTCCTGCACCACAAAGACGTCGTCGTCGCCGACGGGCAGCGGACCGTCCGCGGGCACCGGCTCCGGAGTGCGCCGGGCATCCCGTTTCCGCCGGTACTCGTGAAGATCGGCCATGAAAGCCAGGCTACCGCCGATCGTGCGCGTGCACCGATCGCTCGACGTCCGGCCCGATATAGGTGCCCAGCCGCTCGCCGCCGCAGATCGCCGCCATCACGCCCGTGCGCTCGATGTCGAACACGTGCATCGGCAGCTTGTGGTCGCGGGCCAGGATGAACGCGGACTGGTCCATCACGCCCAGCTCGTTGTCCAGCACGTGGGCGTAGGTCAACCGGGCGAAGCGCAGCGCCTCCGGATGCTGGTTCGGGTCGCTGTCGTAGACGCCGTCGACGCCGTGCTTGGCCACCAGCAACGCGTCGGCGCCGATCTCGATGGCCCGCTGCACGCTGGGATAGTCGGTGGTCAGGAACGGCTGCCCGATCCCGCCGGCCAGGATGACCACGGACCCCTTCTCCAGATGGTGCACCGCCCGCAGCCGGATGTACGGCTCGGCCACGGCGTCGATCGGCACGGCGGTCATCACCCGCACGTCGTGCTCGCCCAGCGCGGTGAGCCGCCCGCGCAGCAGCAGGCTGTTGATGACCGTGCCGAGCATGCCGATGTTGTCCGCTTCGACCCGGTCGATGCCCCACGCCTCGGATCTGTTGCCCCGAAAGACATTGCCACCGCCGACGACCACCGCCACCTGGATGCCCAGCCGCCGCACGGAGATCACTTCGGACGCCAGGTGATCCAGCGCGGCGGCGCTGAATCCGTACTCGTCGGGCCCGGCGATGGCCCGGCCGCTCAGCTTCACCACGATGCGACGCACGACACGGAGCCTAGATCCCGGCAACGTCCGCGCGCGATGGAACGATGTACCGGTCATGGAGCAGCCGGTCACCACCACCTGGCGTCGCAAGCTGGCCGTGGTCGTGGTGTTGGTGCTGGTGGTGTTCGGCGTGGCCACGGTGCGCCTGTTCGTGCTGCCGGACCTGAACCCGCTGCCCGCGCACGCCGACGCGATCATCGAGCTGGCCGGTCCGGGTAATCGGGACGCGACGACCATGGCGCTGGTGCGCTCCGGCCGGGCGCCGGTGGTCGCGCAGTCGACGGTGCCGGTCGAGGCCGGCACGCACCGGTGCCTGCCGGCGGTCGAGGGCGTCGAGGTGCTGTGCTTCAACCCCGACCCCGGCACCACCCGCGGCGAGGCCCGCTACATCGGCGAGATGGCGGCGCAGCGGCACTGGCGGTCGGTCATCATCGTCACCACGCCCGATCACGCCCTGCGCGCGCAGCTGCGGATCAGCCGGTGCTTCCCGGGCACGATCTCCGTGGCGACCTCGCCGCTGCCCTGGTGGGACTGGTTCCGGCAGATCCCGTACCAGTGGGCGGCCAGCGCCAAGGCCCTGGTGTTCCAGACCGACTGCTGACCTGCCGGAATCCGTATTTCGGTGTGACGCTAAGCGGGACTCGCGGGGGTTCCGAAGTCGACATATGAGTGCCCGAGAGCGGGACTCGCGGTGTTTTGGAGTTGACACTCCAGAATTGGCGGGGTGGAATGGAGTGAACACTCCACTATGAAGGCTGGGGATCGTGACGATCGCGGAGCAGGTCGAACAGATGCAGGCCGGTATGGCGGGCCAGCTGCCGGCAGAGGTGGCACGGCCGTTCACCGAGGAGCAGCAGGGGCTGGACGCGGCGGGGACGCCGTCGGGGGTGGCCGAGCCGGGCAGCCCGATGCCGGACGGTGAGCTGCTGGACGCCCACGGACAGCCGACCACGCTGGCCGAGGTCACGCGAGGAAAGCCGGCGGTGGTGGTCTTCTACCGCGGCGCCTGGTGCCCGTACTGCAACGTCGCGCTGCGGGCATACGAAGCGGAACTGGTGCCGGAGTTGACCGCGCGTGGCGCAACGCTGGTCGCCCTCAGCCCGCAGAAGCCCGACGGCTCGCTGAGCATGCGGGAGACCAACGCCCTCACGTACGCCGTGGTGTCGGATCCCGGCAACCAGATCGCCGGCAAGCTGGGCATCCTCACCGCGCCGACCGACGCGGCCGTCGGCGCCCAGAAGGCGCTGGGAATGGACCTGACCAGCATCAACGCGGACGGCACGGTCGCGCTGCCGATGCCGACGACCGTCGTGCTGGACGCGGACGGCGTGATCCGCTGGATCGACGTGCACCCGAACTACACCACCCGCACCGAGGCGTCGGAGATCCTCGCGGCGCTGGACGAGATCAGGCCGTGAACGACTCGATGTAGTCGATCACCTGCGTCAGCGAGATCTCCAGCATCACGGTGTCGCGCCGCAGCTGGGTCAGCGCCAGGCCGCCCTGCAAGGTGGTCAGCAGGGTGATCGCCAGCTGGTCCGGGTCGGCCTCGCGGCGCAGCTCCCCGCGGTCGCGCATGGCGTGCAGGCCGTCCCGGATCGCCCGCTCCCAGCGGTTGAAGCCCAGCACGACGTCGGCCCGGGCGTCGGCGTCGTGCTCGGCGATCTCCGAGCCCAGCGAGCCGATCGGGCAGCCGCCGCGGCACTCCAGCTCGCGCTGCAGGGCCACGATGGCGTCGGCCCAGGCCCGCAGCGACGCCACGGAGTCCAGCCGGGCCAGCATCTGCTCCTGGTGGCCCACGACGACCTCGGTCTGGTGCGCGATCACCGCCCGTACCAGGGCCTTCTTGTCGCGGAAGTAGTGGTAGACCTGCGACGTGCTGACCTCGGCCGCGGTCTGCACGTCCTCGGTGCTGGTGCCGGCCACGCCGTGCTCGAACATCAGCAGCGCGGCGGCCGAGACGATCCGCTCACGGGTCGCCCGCCCCTTGGCAGTCAGGCGCTCGGTCATGACCCCAGTTTACGGACCGTCCACTCCAGAATTCCTGGGCGCGGCCCGGACGTGCATCCGCTCCCCCTGGGGGCCGAACAGGCTCAGGACCTCCACCGGGCGGTCGTCGCCGTTGCCGAACCAGTGCGGCACGTGCGTGTCGAACTCCGCCACCTCCCCCGCCTTCAGCACGATGTCGTGCTCGCCCAGGACCAGCCGCAGCCGCCCGGTCAGCACGTACAGCCACTCGTAGCCCTCGTGCGTCTTGAGGTCCGGTTCGAGGCGGACGCCGGCCGGGATGATGTGCTTGAACGCCCGCAGGCCGCCGGGCTGGCGGTTGAGCGGGATCATCGTCTCGTCGCCGCGGCGGAACGGCTTCAGATGCACCCTCGGGTCGCCGGTCGGCGGGGCGCCCACGAGCTCGTCGAGGGGCACCTGATAGGCCTTGGCCAGTGGCAGCAGCAGCTCCAGGCTCGGTCGGCGGCCGCCCGACTCCAGGCGGGACAGCGTGCTCACCGAGATGCCGGTCGCCTTGGACAGCGCCGCCAGCGTGATGTTGCGCTGCTCCCGCAGGGCCCGCAGCCGCGGCCCCACCTCCGTCAGCACCTGCTCCAGCTCGTCACCCACCACCCCATCGCAGTTTCAGCAACCCCCATTGTCAATTCGGCACGCCCGCGATACCCCCGACATGCAGGGAAGGACGCCTTACCCTCGTTGAACGCGGGTAAGGCGTCCTTCCCTGCATCAGGCCGAGGCGGCGGTGAGGGCGTCGAGGTGGGGCTGGGTGAGGTGGAGGGAGGGGGCGGCCAGGAGGGCGGGGAGCTGGTCGAGCTTGCGGGCGCTGGCGATGGGGGCGGCGACCTGCTTGCGCGAGCCGAGCCAGGCCAGGGCGATGGTCGCGAGCTCGGCGCCGGTGGCGGCGGCAATGGCGTCCAGGGCGGCGAGCACCTTGCGTCCACGCTCGGAGTCGACGTACTGGGCCACGCCGCCGGCGCGCACGGAGTCGGCGGTCACGCCGGGGCGGTGCTTGCCGGTCAGGAAGCCCATGGCCAGCGAGAAGTACGGGAACACGGCCAGGTCGAACTTCTCGGCCACGGCGGCCAGCGGCCCCTCGTAGGTGTCGCGGGACATCAGGCTGTAGTGCGGCTGCAGCGCGACGTAGGCGGCCTTGCCGTTGCTGGCGGAGTACTCCAGGGACTCGGTCAGACGCTCGGGCGACAGGTTGGAGGCGGCGATCTCCCGCACCTTGCCCGCCCGGACCAGCTCGTCGAGGGTGTCGATGATCTCGGGGACGGTCACCGTCTCGTCGTCGTGGTGGGTGTAGAGCAGGTCGATCCGGTCGGTCCCGAGCCGCTGGAGGCAGCCATCGACGGCGGCCCGCATGGTCGCCGGCCGGAGGCCCGGGTGGTTCGCGTCGTCGGGCCAGCCGATCTTGGTCGCGATCACCACGCCGTCCCGCTTGCCCCACTGCCCGATGTAGCTCTCGGACAGCGTGCCGCCGTACAGCGCGGCGGTGTCCACGTGGTCGCCGCCGCCGTCGACGAAGGCGTCGAGGATCCGGGCCGCACCGGGAGCGTCCACGGAGCGCCCGAAGACGTTGGTGCCCAGGCAGCGCGGGCCGACGGTGAGGGAGCCGATCGTTGTGGTCATACAACCGACCCTAGGCGGTGAAGGTCACCGGCGCTCGGGGGGTGTTGTCCACGGTGAGGTGGAAGATGTCGAAGCGGTTGTAGTGGCCGATGATGTCGTGCATCTGCTTGGGCTGGATGCAGCGGGCGAGGTCGATCTCGGCGTAGACGATGCCCTCCTCGTCGATGAGGGGGTCGACGAGGGGACGGCCGTCGGGGCCGAAGATGCCGGACAGGGCGCTGCGCTTGCGGCGCATGCGTTCGGCGATCACGGCGTTGTCGCCGGCGGCGATCTCGATCATCTCCTCGGTGATGGTCGAGCAGGCGACGAGGGAGAACAGCTTGCCCTCGAAGCAATGTGCGGCGGTGCGGATGGCGATGGCCTCGGACATGTCGTAGTCGGTCGGCGCGACCGGCAGCGAGATGTAGCCGGCCACGTGCACGAGCTCACCCTGGGCCAGCAAGGCGAAGCGGGCCAGGGTGTTGGTGTTCTCGCCGCACGCCAACACACCGAGCGGGCCGATGGGCGTCTGGTGCACACGGAGGGAGCTGGCGTCGCCGTTGGTCCAGGTGAGCTTCTCGGCCCAGGTGGGCACCAGTTTCCGGTGCACGCCCAGGAGAGTGCCGTCGGGGCCGATGGTCAGCACGCTGTTGTAGAGCACGCCCAGGCTGTGCGGTCCGCGTTCGTTGACGCCGATGACCACGGTGCATCCAGCGGCCTTGGCGGCGGCGCACAGGGTCTCGACATGGGGCCCGGGGACATCGATGGCGGAGCGGTAAAGCCGTTCGTACCAGGGGGAACCGTCGACCGGGTTCATGGTCCAGTTCCAGTACGGGTACCCGGGCACGAAAACCTCGGGGAACGCCACGAGGGTGGCGCCGTTGGCGGCGGCCTCGTGGATCAGGGACACGGCCTTGTCGACGGTCGCGGCGGCGTCCAGGTAGACGGGCGCGGCCTGGACGGCGGCGGCGGTGAACCGCGGGAACTCATCCATTGGCCCTCCAGCGTCGGTGCACGAGATCCTCGGTGGGGCGCAGGGAAAGCTGCGGGCGGGGGCGGCCGGCGGACAGGGGTCGTCGGCTGCCGGCCCGGTGCATGGCCGGCCAGAACGCGCCCTCGCCGGCATAGCCGAGAGAAGCGGCGGCGTGCAGCGGCCAGGACGGGTCGTGGAGCTGGGCCTGGCCGATGGCCACGAGGTCGGCACGGCCGGCGAGCACGATGGAATTCGCGTCGTCGTAGGAGGAGATGCCGCCGACGGCGATGGTCGGGGCGCCGACGTCGGCGCGGATCCGTTCGGCGAACGGGGTTTGGTAACTGCGTCCGTACGCCGGCTTCTCGTGGGCCACGACTTCGCCGCTGGAGACGTCGATCGCCGCGGCGCCGCGGGCCATCAACGCCGCCGCGGTCTCGACGGCGTCCTCGATGGTGGTTCCACCGGGCGCCCAGTCGACGGCCGAGATCCGCACGATCACCGGCAGCTCGCCGAGGACGGAGTCCAGCACCCGCAACGGGAACGACCGGTCGAGCCCCGGGTTGGTCAGCGGGGACAGGTGCACGGACAGCAGATTCCCGTGCCCGGCCTGGAGTTCGATGACGTCGAAGCCGGCCTCGACGGCCCGCCGCGCGGCCTGCGCGAACTGGTCCTCCACGCGCAGCGAGAGATCGCGGGAGGCATGGCTGAGTTGCACGCCGATCAGTGAACCGGTCTGTGAGTGGACGAAGTCGGTGATCCGCCGCCAGGCGCGCACGTGTTCGTCGGTGTAAAGACCCGTGCAGGACGGGGTTTTCCTCCCTTCCGCGCTGACGGCGGTCCGGCCGGTGAGCACAAGGCCGGAGCCGCCGAACGCCTTGCCGACCAGGTGCGCGAACTCCACGTCCCCGGGCACGCCATCGACGGCGGCGTCCAAGGTGATCGGCGCGCTGACGATCCGGTTTCGCAGACGCAGATTTCCCAGCTCGTACGGCTGGAACAGCGGCGGGTTGCCGTCGCCGAACCAACCGTCCAAACGCGACAGGTAGGCGGGGTCCCGCTGTCGAAGGTTGTCGTAGGTGACGCGGCGGCTGCGAGTGAGCAGGTTGAACGCGAACTGCTCGGGCGCCTTGCCCACGGCGTGCTCGATCGTCTCGAACCACTCCAGGCTCGCCTGGGCGGCCCGCTGCGTGGACTGCACGACCGGCCGCCGGTCGGCCTCGTACCGCTCCAACGCCGCGGGAATGCCTTGGTGGCGCTGAATGTTCGCGGCCAGCGCGAGGGCGTCCTCCATGGCCAGCTTGGTGCCGGAGCCGATGGAGAAGTGGGCGGTGTGCGCGGCGTCGCCGAGCAGCACGATGTTGCCGTGCCGCCAGGTCTTGTTGCGCACGGTGGTGAAGCGCAGCCACTTGGAGTTGTTGGTGATCAGCTTGTGGCCGCCCAGGTGGTCGCCGAGCAGCTCGGCCAGCCGCATCGGCCCGCACTCGTCGGTCAGGTCGGCGGCCTGCCAGGTGCGCTCGGTCATCTCCACGATGAAGGTGCTGCGGTCGCCGCTGAACGGGTAGGCGTGCACCTGCATGGGCCCGTGCGGCGTCTCGGCGATGATGAACGTGAACGCCTCGAACACCCGGTCGGTGCCCAGCCACATGTACCGGCAGTTGCGAACGTCCAGCGAGGGCTGGAAAACCTCGGCGTGGGCGGCGCGGGTGAGCGAGTTGACGCCGTCCGACGCCACCACCAGGTCGTACTCCCCGGACAGCTCGGCGGCGGTCGGCGCGACCGACTGGAAGCGGACGTCCACGCCGAGGTCGAGGCAGCGCTGCTGCAGGATCTGGAGCAGCCGCATCCGGGATATGGCGGCGAATCCATGGCCGCCGGAGGTCTCGATGCGGCCTCGGTAGTGGATGTCGATGTCGCTCCAGCGCGCGAACTCCGACTCCATCGCACCGAAGATCTCCGGGTCGGCGGCGGCGATGCCGTCCAGCGTCTCGTCGGAGAACACCACGCCGAAGCCGAAGGTGTCGTCGGGCGCGTTGCGCTCCCACACGGTGATCTCGCGCGTGGGGTCGAGGCTCTTGGCCAGGGCGGCGAAGTACAGCCCGGCCGGGCCGCCGCCGATCACCGCATATCTGCTCATGACCGGCCTCCGAGCGCTGCCACGACTTCCTCGGGCCACGGGGTGGCCTTCCCCTCGTCGGGCTCGGCGTGCACGACGACGACGGAACCGGTGGCCGCCAGGCCGTGGGATCCGTGCACCTCGAACGCGAAGGTCAGCGAGGTGCGGCCGAGGCTCTCCACCCAGAACCGGGTCTTGCACAGCTCGCCGAACCACAGCCGCGAGCGGTAGTTCACCTCGTGCCGGACGCGTGGCGTGCGGCCGAACAGCCAGGCCACGCCGTGTTGGCGCAGCAGCTCGGCTTCGGCGGCCTCGGCCCACCGCAGGATCACCGAATGGTGCTGATGGCCGGCCGCGTCGGTGTCGTACCACTCGACCACGCGCTCGATCGTCACCTCGAACAAGGGGAGCACCTCCTTGACACCTCCACGGTATAGCGCGACGATGACGACCGTCAAGATAAGGAGATAACGGCATGACCCTCAGCGATGACGTGCTCGGCCGCGCGCGAGTGGTCGACACGGACGATCTCAAGGCGTACTACTCGAAGCTCGGCCAGTTCCAGGCCGGTGCACTGTGGACGGTCGCGAACGACATCGAACCCTGGTACCCGCAGCCGAAGTCGGTGCCCACGCTGTGGTCGTACCAGGAGCTGCGGCCGCTGGTGCTGGAGGCGCTCAGCCTGGTCACCGGCGACGACGCCGGCCGCCGGGTGGTGATGCTGGTCAACCCCGGCCGCAAGGACATCTCCGCCTCGGTCGGCCTGCTCTACAGCGGCCTCCAGGTGATGGGCCCCGGCGAATCCATGACCGCGCACCGGCATCAGGCCGCCGCGCTGCGGTTCGTGCTGGAGGGCCAGGGCGCGTGGACCGTGGTCGACGGGCAGAAGCTCAAGGTGGGCCCGCGAGACTTCGCCATCACCCCGAACTGGACGTGGCACGAGCACGGCAACGAAGGCTCGGACGAGCCGGTGATCTGGCAGGACGGCCTGGACATCCCGCTCGTGAACGCGCACGACGCCGGCTTCTACGAGGTGCACCCGGACCTGTGCCAGAAGCAGGGCGAGGTGGTGAACTCCTCGCTGCTGACCTACGGCCACGGGCAGCTGCGCCCGTACGGCTACGAGGCCTGGGACAGGTGCTACTCCCCCTTGTTCGCCTATCCGTGGGAGCAGACTTATCAAGCGCTCCTGGACGTCGCCGCGGCGAGCGACGGAAGTCCTTACGACGGCATCATCCTGGAGTACAGCAACCCGCTCACCGGCGGCTCCGTCATGCCGACGATGAGCGCGCACCTGCAGATGCTGCGGCCGGGTGAGGCCACGAAGGCCCACCGGCACACCGGTTCCGTGATGTACACCGTGGCCAAGGGCAGCGGGCACTCGGTGATCGCCGGCACGCGGTACGACTGGAACGAGGGCGACGTGTTCTGCGTGCCGTCGTGGGCGTGGCACGAGCACGCCAACGGCCACCTGACCGATGACGCCGTGCTGTTCTCCTACAACGACTTCCCGGTGATGCGCTCGCTCGCGTTCTGGCGCGAGGAGGCCTACCCGGACAACAACGGCCACCAGACCGTCGAATAGGGGCGTTCGAAGATGCTGCTTGCCACGTACTCGATCGACGGCCGGCGCCGGGTCGGCATCCTGCGGGACAACGAGGTCTTCGAGACCACCGCGGAGTCGATTCTCCACAGTGGACTCACGGAGACCGGCGTTCGGCACCCCCTCTCAGCGGTGACCCTGCATGCCCCGCTACGGCCGGGCAAGATCGTCGGCATCGGCCTGAACTACACCGAGCACGTCGCCGAGTCGGCCCGAACCCTGGACACCGACAAGGAACTGCCGCAGCGGCCGGTGCTGTTCAGCAAGCCGGCCACCGCCGTGGTCGGGCCGGACGAGCCCATCCAGCACAACGGGAACATGACCCGGCAGCTGGACTGGGAGTGCGAGCTGGCCGTGATCATCGGGCGCACGGCGAAACGTGTGCGGGCCGAGGACGCGTTGGAGCACGTGTTCGGGTACAGCATCATGAACGACATCAGCGCCCGCGACCAGCGCCGGTCCGGGCAGTGGTTCTTCTCCAAGGGCCAGGACTCCTACGCCCCGTTCGGCCCGGCCGTGCTCACCGCCGACGAGCTGGCCGACCCGCACGACCTCGATCTGTCGCTGCGGGTCAACGGCGAGGTGAAGCAGAAGTCCAACACCCGCTACATGTTGTTCCGCATCCCGGACCTGATCGCCGACATCAGCGCCGGCATGACCCTGGAACCGGGCGACGTGATCTCCACCGGCTCCCCGGCCGGCGTCGGCGCGAGCTTCACCCCGCAGCAGTTCCTGCGGCCGGGCGATGTCGTGGAGGCCACGATCGAGCGCATCGGAACCCTGCGCAATCCCGTCGTGGACGCGCGTTGACACCCCTGATGCAGGGAAGGACGCCTTACCCTCGTTCAACGCGGGTAAGGCGTCCTTCCCTGCATCCGGGCGGGCGGCACGGTTAGAGTTCCGGCATGGCGATCACAGCGGCCGGAGAGGCTTTCACGGACGGTGATTCCGGCGCGCGGTCGGCTCAGCCGCGGCAGTTCATCGTCACGGTGTACGGCCTGTACGCGCGCGCCGACGGCGGGTGGCTGTCGGTGGCGTCGCTCATCGCGCTGCTGGCCGATCTCGACATCGACGAGCCGGCGGTGCGGTCGTCCATCTCACGGCTGAAGCGGCGGGGCATCCTGGTGGCCGAGCGGCGCGGCGGCGCGGCCGGCTACGCCCTGTCGGACGAGGGCCTCGCGGTGCTGCGCGAGGGCGACGAGCGGATCTTCCGCCGGGACCGCTCCACGCTGGCCGAGGGCTGGCTGCTGGCCGTGTTCTCGGTGCCGGAGTCGGAGCGCAACAAGCGGCACGTGCTGCGGTCCCAGCTGACCCGGCTGGGCTTCGGCACGGCCGCGCCCGGCGTGTGGATCGCGCCCGCGCACCTGCACGAGGCGACGGCGGCCATGCTGCGCCAACAGGATCTGGACGGCTACGCCGATCTGTTCCGCGCCGACCACCTGGCCTTCGGCGACGTGGCCGGGAAGATGCGGCAGTGGTGGGATCTCGACGAGCTGGAGCGCCAGTACGCGGCGTTCCTGGACGAGCACGAGCCGGTGTGGCAGCGGTGGAAGCGCAAGCGCAGCGGCGAGGGCCGCGAGGCGTTCGTGGACTACGTGCGCGTGCTGACGGCGTGGCGGCGGCTGCCGTACCTGGATCCCGGTCTGCCGGTGGAACTTCTGCCCTCGGACTGGGTCGGAACCCGCGCCGCCGACCTGTTCTTCGCCCTGCGCGAGCGGTTGGCCGAGGGCGCGAGGGACTACGTCTCCTGAGCTTTATCGCGTTCTCTTGACTGTCGTCATCAGCGAGGCATACTGGGGGACAACTCCTCACCGAAGAGGTGCTGCCGATGCCGGTTGTCAGATCAGCGCACGTGGACACCTTCTGCCGGGATCACCTACCGCCGGTCGACGCCTGGCCGGACCTGGTCTTCGACCGTCCGGAGCTGCACTACCCCGAGTGGCTCAACTGCGCCGACGCCCTGCTCGACGACACCGTCCGGCGGCTCGGCCCGGACCGCCCGTGCCTGCGCACGCAGACCGGCACGTGGACCTACGGCGACCTGCTCGGCGCGGCCAACCGGGCCGCGCACGTGCTGACCGACCACTTCGGACTCAAGCCCGGCAACCGCGTTCTGTTGCGAGGACCGAACAATCCGTGGCTGGTGGCGGTGTGGTTCGCCGTGCTCAAGGCCGGCGGCGTCGCCGTCACCACCATGCCGCTGCTGCGGTCCCGGGAGATCGCCGACCTGGTCGAGCTGACCCGACCGGATCTGGCCGTGTGCGATCACCGCTTCCTGGCTGAGCTCCAACTCGGCGCGCCCGACCTGCCCGCGATCGCTTACGGCGGACCGGATCCGGGGGATCTGACCGCGCTGGCCGAGTCCGCGAGCGACACCTTCGCCAGCGTCGCCACCGCCGCCGACGACGTGGCCATCCTCGCGCCGACCTCGGGCACCACCGGCAAGCCCAAGGCCACCATGCACTTCCACCGGGACCTGCTGATCTGCGCCGACACCTTCTCCCGCCACCTGGTGCGCCCCAGCCAGGACGACGTCTTCGCCGGCTCGCCGCCCATCGGCTTCACCTTCGGGCTCGGCGGTCTGGTGCTGTTTCCCTTGCGCGCCGGCGCTTCCACGCTGCTGTTGGAGCGGGCCACCCCTGTCGAGCTGGCCGACGCCGTGGCCGAGCACGGCGTCACCGTGCTGTTCACCGCCCCGACCGCGTACCGCGCAATGTTGGCCGGAGGTAAGGCATCCGCCCTCAAAGGCCTGCGCCGCTGCATCTCGGCCGGCGAGCACCTGCCGCCGGCCACCTGGCGGGACTTCCTGGCGCAGACCGGGATCCGCATCATCAACGGCATCGGCGGCACCGAGATGCTGCACATCTACATCGCGGCCGCCGACGAGGAGATCCGGCCCGGCGCCACCGGTCTGGTGGTGCCGGGCTTCCAGGCGGTGATCCTCGACGAGGACGGCAATCCCGTGCCCGACGGCGTTTCCGGCCGGCTGGCCGTGAAGGGGCCGACCGGCTGCCGCTACCTGAGCGACGAGCGCCAGCGCACGACCGTCCGCAATGGATGGACGCTGACCGGGGACAGCTACCACCGGGACGCCGACGGCTACTACTGGTTCGAGGCCCGCAACGACGACATGATCGTCTCTTCCGGTTACAACATCGCCGGGCCCGAGGTGGAGGCGGCGCTGCTGGACCACCCGGATGTGCTGGAGGCCGCGGTGATCGGCGCCCCCGACGCCGAGCGCGGCGCCGTGGTCAAGGCCTTTGTGGTGCCGCGGGCCGAAAGCGCGGTGACCGCCGCCGAGTTGCAGGACTTCGTGAAGCGCACTCTCGCGCCGTACAAGTACCCCCGCGAGGTGGTGTTCCTGGACAGCCTCCCCCGCACCGCCACCGGCAAGGTGCAGCGGTACCGCCTGCGGTCCATGCCTCCATCCGGTCGACTTTGACCGGCGGCGGCTGACCCGGCGGTAGGGTGCCCCACAGGGCCGAACGGATGCCCGGCGACTTTTGCAATGGGGGGGAACTGGTGACCGTCAACCAGGCCGCGTGGGTGCCCAAGGACGTCAACGTCGACCTGCCCAGCGCCGCCCGGGTGTACGACTACCTGCTCGGCGGGGCGCACAACTTCGCCGCCGACCGGGCCGTCGGCGAGCGGGTGCTCCAGGTGCTGCCCCACGGGCGGCAGGTCGCCATCTCCAACCGCTCCTTCCTGCGGCGGGCCGTGCGCTGCCTGGTCGAGCAGGGCA
Source organism: Kutzneria sp. NPDC051319 (assembly GCF_040682195.1). Classification (NCBI taxonomy): domain Bacteria; kingdom Bacillati; phylum Actinomycetota; class Actinomycetes; order Pseudonocardiales; family Pseudonocardiaceae; genus Kutzneria; species Kutzneria sp. NPDC051319. Next base: position 44,863 of record NZ_JBFBAM010000068.1, read on the forward strand.
TCACCCAGTTCCTGGACCTCGGCTCCGGCATTCCCACCGCCGGCAACGTGCACGAGATCGCCCCGTCGGCCCGCGTGCTGTACGTGGACCACGACGAGGTGGCCGTCGCGCACAGCGAGCTGCTGCTGGCCGACGATCCCGACGCGATCATGCTCGCCGCCGACCTGACCAGGCCCGATGCGGTGCTGGACGCGCCCGTCACCCGGGAGTTCCTGGACTTCGACCAGCCCATCGGGCTGTTGATGGTGGCAGTGATGCATTTCGTGCCGGACGAATCGGACCCCGCCGGCATCGTCGCCGCCTACCGCGACACCCTGCCCGCCGGCAGCTTCGTGGCGCTGTCCCACCTGACCGCCGACCATCAGCCCGAGGCCATGGACGGTGTCGTCGAGGCCATGCGCAACAGCCGGGATCCCATGTACTTCCGCGCCTACGACGACGTGGCGCCGATGTTGGCCGGCCTGGACCTGATCGACCCCGGCCTGGTCAGCGCCCCCTCCTGGCGGCCCGACGCCGGCGTGCGGGAACCCGGGCCCGAAGGCGTGTACGCCGGGGTCGGCCGCAAGCCGTTCGAGTGAGCTAGCGGCGGCGGAGCCTGGCGTCCTTGATCTCCGGCGGCGTGTAAGCGACGGCATTGGGGCTGACGTCGGCGCCGGGCGGGGCGATCTCGTCGATCCGGTCCAGGATCTCGTCGTCCAGTCGCACGTCGGCGCCGGCGAGCACGTCGTCGAGCTGGGCCATGGTGCGGGGGCCGATGATCGCGCTCGTCACGGCCGGGTGGTTGATCGCGAAGGCCATCGCCAGGTGGGTCATGGGGAGGCCGGCCTTGTCCGCCACGGCGGCAAGCTGCTCCACGACCTCAAGCCGGCGTTCGTCCTCGAAGTGTTGCGGCATCAAGCTTCCACGATGAGTCTGCTGGTGCTGGCCTTTGCGGTAGCGGCCGGTCAGCATGCCCTGGCCGAGCGGGCTCCACACCAGCGTGCCCATGCCGTAGCGCTGAATCGTCGGCAGCACCTCGCGCTCGATGCTCCGGTTGAGAATCGAGTACGGCGGCTGCTCGGTCCGGAACCGCTCGTAGCCGCGACGCTCGGCGGCCCACTGCGCCTCCACGATCCCTGAGGCCGGGAACGTGGACGAGCCGATCGCGCGCACCTTGCCGCCGCGCACCAGATCCGTGAGCGCGGACAGGGTTTCCTCGATATCGGTGTCCGGGTTCGGCCGGTGGATCTGGTACAGGTCGATGTGGTCGGTCTGCAGGCGCCGCAAGGAGTTCTCCACCTCCCGGACGATCCAGCGCCGTGAGGTGCCGCCGTGGTTGGGCTTGTCGTCCATGGGGTAGAACACCTTCGTCGCCAGCACCACGTCGTCGCGGCGACCCTTGAGCGCCTTGCCGACGATCTCCTCCGACTCACCGAAGGAATAGCCGTCGGCGGTGTCCACGAAGTTCACGCCGGCGTCCAGGGCACGGTGGATGACGCGGATCGACTCCTCGTGATCGGGATTGCCCATCTGTCCGAACATCATCGTGCCCAGGCAGTACGCGCTGACGTCGATCCCGGTCCGGCCCAGCTTGCGATATTCCATGTGTTCCAGCACATCAGGGCCGCGTTGCCGGTGCTAGCGAGATCCTCTCACCGGCTTGCCCGATCCTGGCTGGGTGTCGCCCCGAACACGCGTCGGTACTCCCGGCTGAACTGCGAGGGGCTGTCGTAGCCCACTTCGTAGCCCACGCTCGTGACGTCCTGGCCCGGGTTGGCCAGCATCAGCCGGGCCGACTGGAGCCGGATGTGCTTCTGGAACTGGATCGGGCTCATCGCCGTCACCGTCCGGAAGTCGCGGTGGAACGTCGGCACGCTCACGCCCGCGCGCTGCGCCAGTTCCGCGACCTTGAACCGCCTCGGGTAGTTCTGCCTGATCCAGCCCACCGCGCGCGTGATCCGGTCGGGGGCGCTGATCTGCCTCAGCCGGTCGCCTTGCTCCCCCGTCAGCAGCCGCCAGAGGATCTCTCGCTTGTACAGCGGCGCCAGCGCTTCGCGGTCCCTCGGCCGGTCGAGCAGCCGCAACAGCCTCACCACCGCGTCCAGCAGCTCCGTTCCCGCCTCACTGACCGCTGTTCCCGGCTTCGGCTCTCGCGGCCCTTCCGTCACCAGCTTCGCGATCTCTCTCGGATCCAGCGTCATGCCGAACGCCAGCGCCGGCCCTGTCGCGTGGCCCATCACCGGCAGGTCCACCGAGGTCACCAGGTACTGGCCCGGGCCGTAGTCGTACAGCTGCTCCCCCAGCCCCAGCCGCTTCTTGCCGTCCGCCACGATCGCCAGCGCCGTCCCCGACATCCCCCGCTCCGGCGCCGTCGCCCGCCCCGTCCGGCAGATCCGCATCCCGTCGATCGCCGTGCTCCCCACGTGCCGCGACAGCAGCTCCCGAAACTCCTCCACGCCCCAATTCGAGCACAAAACCCCTGGTCGACGCGGGTCGCGGGCGGATAAGGCAAGGACCCGCCAGCATCGTGTCACCACGCCGAGGCCGCCGGTGGGCCATGTCACCCGGCCGCCGCTACGAAACCCGGCGCGAACCTCGTAGACCTTGTTCATCGACCCCGCGGCGCCGTGCACGGTCGGCTTGTCGCGAACGTCCACCGCATCCAACCTTGTGGCGGATGTGGAACGCTCGCGTTTCGGTAATCTGATTACGAAAGTAGTCTGATTACCATTGCCGGAGGTGGCGCGTGATCCCGACCGTCGACCAGGTGGTCTCCGAGGTCGAGAAGCTGGCCGCGGACCTGCCGGAGGTGTGCCGGACCCGCCGCATCGGCACGTCGCGGCTGGGTGAGCCGCTGCGCATGCTGTCGGTGGGCCACGGCCGGCGCAACGCGCTGGTGGTCGGCTGCCCGCACCCCAACGAGCCGATCGGCCTGCGCACGGTGCTCGACCTGGCCCGCCGGGTGGCGACCACGCCGGAGTTACGGGAGGGCATGAACTTCAGCTGGCATTTCGTGCCGTGCATCGACCCGGACGGGACCCGGCTCAACGAGGGCTGGTTCGCCGGCCCGCTGACCATCCGCAACTACCACGAGAACTTCTACCGCCCGGCGTTCTCCGACCAGCCGGAATGGACCTTCCCGGTGCTGGACGAGCGGGCGTTCTTCGACCGCACGCTGCCCGAGACCGAGGCGCTGGCCCGGGTCATCGACGAGCTGCGGCCCAGCTTCCAGTATTCCTTGCACAACGCGAACTTCGGCGGCGTGTTCTTCATCCTCAACGGCGGTTTACCCGGCATGGCCGAAGATCTGGGCCGGGTGGCGGCTGATCAGCGGGTTCCGCTGTCGCTGGGCCCGGTGGACACGCTGGGCTGGGACACCGCGGCGCCGGCCGTCTACCTGATGCCGCCGGCCGAGACGTTGATCGAGGCGGCGGCGCGGGGAACGCGGGATTCGGTGCGGCACGGGGGTTCCAGCGCGCACTACGCGGAGCGCTACGGCACGACGACCCTGATCACCGAGGTGCCGTTCTGGCACGATGCCCGGGCGGACGACCTTTCCGAGTCGGGCCGGTCCTACGGGGACACTCTCCGACACACGGCGGTCGAACTGCGGGACGATAGGGGCGTGCTGTCCGACTTGTACGAGCAGATGCGACCGTGGCTCGTGGTGCCGACACCGATGCGGAGGTCGATCGCCGACACGCTGGCCACCGCGTTGTCGGCGGCCGCGGCCAACGAAGCGGTGGCCGACGACACGCCGGAGCGACCGGCCACGGTGGCCGAGACGTTCGCGGCGTCGACGCTGGTGCACATGCTGCGGCTGCGGGCCGCCGGCATGATGCGCCGGCAGTTGGCCGTCGAGCACGCCGCCGGCAACCAGCCGCCCGAGTCCCGCCGGATCCGGCGCCAGGTCGACGAGCTGTTCGACACCTGGTGCGCCGCCGGGGAAACCGAGCTGTCGCAGGATCCCTTCCCGGTGCGGCAGCTGGTGTGCGTGCAGTCCGAGGCGGCACTGGCGGTGGTCAGAAGGCTGGCATCATGCGGTTGACCCGTTCCCAGTCGCGGCAGCGCAACCGGGACGCGCTGATCGACGCCGCGCTGGTGGAGATGGCCGAGCGCGGCTACCAGCAGGCCCGCCTCGACGACATCGCCGAGCGGGCCGAGCTCACCACCGGCGCCGTCTACTCCATCTTCGGCAGCAAGCGGAACCTGCTGCTGGCCGTGGTCTCCCGCTACGCCGACGAGCTCGACGGCCACCTGGCCGAGCTGTCGGATCCCCGGCTGTCCCTGCCCGAGGTGCTCACCGGCTGCGCCGACGCCTTCCACCAGGTCGCCACCGCCTCCGACGCGCGCCGCCGCTTCGCCTTCGAGCTCGAACTGGCGGGCCTCATGCTGCGCGACCCCACCGTCCTGTCGTTGACGACGTCCGGCCGGCTGGCCGAGTTGTTCGTCGGCCGTCGGCACAAGGACGGCGAGGTCACGCACGAGCAGGCCGAACAGCTCGCCCCGGCCCTCGCCGCCCTGCTCGGCGGCCTGGTCCGCCGGGCCGTGCTGGAGCCCGGCACGGTGGACCTGGAGTACTTCCGCCGCTCCGCGCTGGCATTGACGTGCCTGCTCAGAACGTGAGGACGAGCTTGCCCTGGATTCCGGCGTCGGCACGGCGGTGGGCCTCGACGGCGTTCGCGGCGGGCACGGCGTCGGCGACGCGGGTGTGCAGGCGGCCGCTGGCGTAGGCCGTGACGATGGCGTCGAGGTCGTCCAGGGAGGGCTTGGTGTGCACGGCGTCGACGCGGACATCCCGCTCGGGGGTGGGCTTGGCGCCTTCGTTGACAGTGACGAAGGCGCCGCCGTCGCGGACCGCGGAGATCAGCTTCGGACCGGCCAGGCCGGCATCGAGGATCGCGTCGAACTGGCCCTGGACGTCGCCGCGACCAATGACGGATTTCGCACCGAGGGAAGAGACGTACTCGGCGTCGGAGGCCATGGCGGTGACATGCACGCCGGCGGCAGAGGCCAGCTGCACGGCGAAGCCGCCGACCGAGCCGCCGGCCCCGGTGACCAGGAGCGACTGGCCGGCCTGGACGCCGACCAGGTCGAGGGCCTGCTTGGCGGTCTGCCCGGACAGCGGCAGGGTGGCGGCGGCGACGGGGTCGACGCCGTCGGGCAGCGGCACCAGCCACTCCCGCTGGACCGCGACGAACTCCGCATTGGTACCGCGTCGGACCACGAACCACGGCACCATGCCGACCACGGCGCTGCCGTCGACCGTGCCGGCGAACTCCCAGCCCAGCACCAGCGGCGCCGTCAGGTTGGGGATCCGGCCGGCGCGGACGGCCCGGTCGACCGGGTTGACCGTGCTGGCGTGCACCCGGACCAGGACCTCGTTCTCGGCGGCGACCGGCTCCGGCCGGTCGACCAGGGACAACACCTCGGGGCCGCCGAACTCCCGGACCTCGATGACTCGCATGACTTCCTCCTCAACGACTGTGCCTCCACCCTGCGGCGTGGTGGGTACGATTCGTAAGTAGGCACCTGTCAGTGCCTAAGGGAGGACGGGATGACCCGCACCGCGGAGCAGCGCCGATCCGACGAGAAGGTGGTCTACAACGCCTTCATGGCCACCTGCCCGACCCGGCAGGTGCTGGCCACCATCGCCGAGAAGTGGGCCGCACTGGTGGTGTCCGCGCTGGCCGACGGCCCGCGCCGGCACGGCGAGCTGATGAAGACCATCCGCGGCGCCAGCCAGAAGATGCTCACCCAGACCCTGCGCAAGCTGGAGCGGGACGGCCTGCTGACCCGGACGGTCACCCCCACCGTCCCGGTCCGCGTCGACTACGAGCTGACCGACCTGGGCCGGACCCTGGTCCCGGTGCTGGTGGCCGTGAAGACGTGGTCGGAGACCCATATCGAAGAGGTCATGGCGGCCAGGGACGCGTTCGAGGAAGACGAGTAGGCGCGCCCGGGGCGGGGAGCACGGGGAGGCGGGGGGTTAGGGGGAGCGGGAGGTGGGGCGCAGACACACACACAGCTTGG
>NZ_JBFBAM010000069.1:0-50821 GCF_040682195.1 Kutzneria sp. NPDC051319
GGACGACAGATCTCGCGCAAGGCATCACGCCGGTCCCGCTCGGGGTCAGACCGGGTCGGGAGGACCACCATCTACATCCTCACTGTCCCGCTCTCGGGCAGCCATGGACTCAACACATGCCTGCCTCAGAGCGGGACTCGCGGTGGTCTGCCTGAAACCGTGTTTCGGTGTGACGGTGGGCGGGACTCGCGGGGGGTGGGTTGACGGGGTGGCGAGGGTGCTCGTAGCCTGGGGCGGCCGCGCATGAAAAGGTTTACAGTCCTATTCACGCTCGGAGGGATCATGGTTCGTCGTCCACTATGGATAGTCACCATCGCGATCTCCCTGCTCATGGCGGTCGCCATCGCCCCGGCGTCACCGGCATCGACCAAGGCCGACAACCCGTACAACGACCCGAACCTCGTCTCCATGTTCGACGGGAAGACGCTGGACGGCTGGACGTCGCAGGCCAACGGCCAGTGGTCGGCCAAGGACGGGGTGATCCACGGCAACGGCACCTCGCGGGGCTGGCTGTACTACAACAAGGCGCAGGCCGGCACGTTCCGCTGGATCTTCAACGTCCGGCAGGTCAAGGGCAACCACGCGCCGACGGTGCTGATCTGGGGCACGACCAGCCCGCTCAAGGACGCCCTGAGCGCCATTCAGTTCCAGCCGCCCAACGGCGGCCACTGGGACTACCGCCCCGGCCACAACAACGGCGGCGGCAAGCTGTTCAAGCAGCTCCCTCACGACAAGTTCGACATCCACACCTGGTCCCAGTGCGAGCTGATCGGCAACAAGACCACCGGCGTGGCCAGGATGGCCTGCTGCCCGCTCAAGGGCACGGCCGCCACGTGCAAGGGGACCGAGGTCCTGGACTTCACCGACAAGACGGCCGGCCGTGACGGCCCGCTCGCCCTTCAGGTGCACAACAGCGGCATCCAGGACGAGTACCGCAGCCTGTACGTCGAGTCGCCCGTGGTGACCAGCCCCGACAAGTTCATCACCACCGGCTGATAATCCGTTCGCGAGGGCGCGCCGGCGTCGCTAGAGTCGCCGGCGCGCCCTTTCGAGACGGCAAGGAGGTGGGAGCGATGTGCACTCGACTGCTCATGTGCTCCCACCCAACCCCGAGGGCGTGACCCGGGAGCACACCCACACTCCCGGAGATCACCGCACATGTCTGATCTGATCGTCCGGCCGCTCCAGGCCGGCGAAGAGCACCTGTTCGACTCGCTCGACGACCCCAACCTGGTCGGCTACGGCGTCTTGGGCACCACCTACGCCACCGGCAACTACCGTCCAGAGTGGACGTGGGTCGCGCTGCGCGACGGCGTCGTGGTGGCCCGCGCGGTCTGGTGGGCCGGTCCCGAAGACACCGAGCCGAAAGCGTTGGACTGGTTCGACTTCACCGACGCCGACGCAGCCGTGCACCTGCTGCGCACCGCGCCCTTCCGCACCGAGTACTCGATCCCGCTGCCGCCGAACTGGCGGGACGACCCGGCAACGCATGCCGCCGCGACGGCACGTCTCGACGCGGCGACAGCGGCCGGACTGAAATACCTGGTGGAGCGCTACACCTATCGCTGGACGCCCGAGTGCGGCCTGCCGGAACGCAGCACCCGCCTGGAATTCCGGCCCGAGCCGGACGACGACGCCATCTTCGACGTCTTCCGACGCGTCAACGCGACCAGCCTTGACGCCCATGTCCGGCAGATCATCGCCGAGAAGGGCCTGGACGCCTCCGCGCTGGAGGAACTCGACTACCTGCGCTGGATGCCCAGCCCACGCGAGTGGTGGCGGCTGGCGTACACACTGGACGGCGAACTCGTCGGCCTGGCCGCGCCCTGTTTCCACTACAGCGCCCATGTCGTCGGCTACATCGCGGTCGTGCCCGAGCAGCGCGGCCACGGCTACGCCCTCGATCTGCTCGCGGAAACCACCCACATGCTGGCCGCGGAGGGGGCGCAGAAGATCGTGGCGGGCACCGACGTCACCAACGTGCCGATGGCCAAAGCCTTCGCCCGTGGGAATTATCTGGTCGCACATCACCGCATAGATCTTCTGCCGTAAGCACTGCGGCCTCGCGTCGGGATCCGTACGATCCGAAGTTGTGCGGATCCCGATCCTGGTAACAGCCACGGTGCTGGTGTCGTCGATGCTGGCGACGCCCGCGGTGCAGGCGCCGGAGAACACGGGGCGGTTCGCCTGGCCGACCTCGGCCAGCGCGAACGGCCGATACCTGCTCGACCAGGCCGGCCAGCCGTACCTGATCTCCGGCGACTCGCCGCAGGGCCTGTTCGTGACGATGTCCGAGGACGAGGCGGCGGACTACTTCGCCAACCGGCGCGCGGGCGGCTTCAACACGCTGTGGATCAACTCGCTGGTGCCGCCCGACCAGGGCGGCCACCCCGACGACGCCACCTACGACGGCATCACGCCGTTCACCAAGGCGGGCGACATGGCCACGCCCAATCCGGCCTACTGGGACCGGGTCGAGCACATGGTGGCCGCCGCCCGCGACGAGGGGCTGACCATCTGGCTCACGCCGGTCGAGACCTGCGGCCACCTGCAGTTGTTGCGGGACAACGGGGTCGACAAGGCCTACGACTTCGGCAAGTTCCTCGGGCAGCGGTTCGCCAAGTACCCCAACATCGTCTGGTTCAACGGCTGCGACCTCCAGACCTGGCAGGACCCCAAGGACACCGCGCTGGTGCAGTCGGTTGCCCGTGCCCTCAAGGAAACCGACCCCCAGCACCTGCAGACCGTCGAGCTGAACTACATGACCAGCGGCTCGCTCGACGACCCCACCTGGCGGCCGTACATCCAGCTGGACTCGGCCTACACCTACTACCCGACCTACGCCCAGGTGCTCAAGGAGTACAACCGGGACAACCCGCTCCCGGTGTACATGGTCGAGGCCAACTACGAGGACGAGCACGAGTACACCGGCCCGAAGACGTTGCGGCGCCAGGAGTACTGGACGATGACCAGCGGCGCCACCGGCCAGCTCTACGGCAGCGGCTGGACGTGGCAGTTCAAGCCGGGCTGGCAGGACCACGTGAACACGCAGGGCACGCGGGAGTTCCGGCTGATGACCGACCTGTTCCGCAGCAGCCGCTGGTACGACCTGGTGCCGGACCAGCAGCACAAACTGCTCACCGCCGGCTACGGCACGGCCAACACCGTCGGCTCGGTCAACGACAACGACTACGCCACCGCCGCGAGCACCGCCGACGGCCGGCTCGCGGTGTTCTACCTGCCGACCGCCCGCTCGATCACGGTGGACATGTCGCAGCTGCAGCCGGGCGCCATCGCCTTCTGGTACGACCCGACCGACGGCGCCTACCGGCTGGCCAACCCGCCCGTCGGCCGCGGCGAGGTGACCTTCACGCCGCCCGGCCGCAACCACGGCGGGGACGACGACTGGGTGCTGCGCATCTCCTCGTTCGGCTGAGGTTCGGCGCGCGCCGAACCGTTGCGTGCCTACGCTCTCCGCATGACGAGCTTCCGGGAGCTGCACCAGAGCGGGTTCTTCGTGCTGCCCAACGCCTGGGACCCGGCGTCGGCGCGGCTGCTGTCGACCGTGCCGGGCGTGCCGGCGCTCGGCACGACCAGCGCCGGCGTGGCCGCGGCGCTCGGGCTGCCGGACGGCCAGCGGATGCCGATGGCCACCATGATGACGGCGGTGGCGGCCATCGTGAACGCCTCGGTCGTGCCGGTGTCGGCCGATCTCGAAGGCGGCTACGACGACGTGCGCGCGACCATCCGCGCCGCCCTGGACGTCGGCGTCGTGGGCGTCAACATCGAGGACACCCGGTATCCCGAGACGGTGCTGCGCGAGCCGGCCGAGGCGGCCGACCGCATCGCCCAGATCCGGTCGCTCGACGCGGATCTGGTCGTCAATGCCCGCACCGACGTCTGGTGGTTCGGCGACGGCGGATTCGACGAGGGCGTCTCCCGACTGCGGCAGTACGTCGAGGCCGGGGCCGATTGTGTGTTCGCGCCCGGTCTCCCGGAGAAGCTCATTCCGGAGATACTGGCCGCGCTGCCCGGCGTCGCGCTCAACGTGCTCGCCTCCCCCACGCTGCCGTCGCCGGAGTCGTTGGCCGCCATGGGGGTTCGGCGGGTCTCCACCGGCTCCTCGCTGTGCCGGCTGGCCTGGGGCGGCGCGCGAGATGCCCTCACGTCCGTGCTCGGCGGGGCCGGATTCGGCGGCCTGGCCGGCAGCCTCAGTTATCACGATCTGACCGAAGCGCTGGATAAACGCTATTAACCCGTGACCTTGGCCTGACATCATTCCGCCCGAACCTGTAGGGGGGATTGATCATGGACCAGGAGTCCATCGAGCCTTCGCGCGCGCAGACGACGCCGGAGGACCCGATCGCCGAGCCGCCTAGATACGACCATCCGGACGTCTCGGCGACGGCCAAGGACCACGTGGCCACGCCGATCGTCGAGGCGCCGCAGCCCGCCGACGCGCAGCAGGCCATCCCGGCCGTCGACGCGCAGCCCCAGATCACGGTGCCCGTCGCGGACGTGCCCGCGAGCCCGTGGCAGCAGTCGACGGCCCCGGTCAGACAGCCGGCAGCGCTCGTCGCGGACGTGCCGCAGAGCCCGTGGCAGCCGGCACAGCAGCCCGCCCAGCCACTGGACCAGTGGCAACACAACGGCGCTGGGCAGGCGTCCTACCAGGCGCCGGCCGGCTGGGACAGCGGGCAGCCGACCGCGTGGCAGCCGAACCCCACCGTGGCCAACCTGCCGCAGTCCCAGTGGCAGCCGGCCGGGCAGATGACGCAGGCCGGCCCCGCGACGCCGGTCGGCCCGCTGGGCGCCGGGCCGAACCCGGCGATCGGGCAGCCGGTGCAGCTGTTGTGGCCGACGCCGGTCAAGCCGTGGCACCCGCCGCTGGTGGCGACGGCGGACCTGCCGCCGGGCTGGCATGCGCCGCTGCGCACCGACCTCGTGCCGATCAAGCCCCGCAAGCGTCGGAGCAAGCGGTTCATTCTCACGGCGGCGGCCGTGGTCGTGCTGCTGGTCGCGGGTGTGACGACGTGGCTGGTGTGGCCGCCGGACCGCAGCCCGTTCGAGCAGGCGGTGGCCAACCTCGCGGCCCAGCCGATCGCCGACTATCGCTCGGACCTGCCGGACGGCAGCCAGTTCGACGGCCGCGTCACCAACGAGGGCGACGCCGCCGGCTGGCTCATGACCAGCAGCGTCACCCAGATCAAGTTCCAGTTCCTGCTGGTCAACGGCAAGCTGTTCGTCAAGCTGAACGGCAACCTGCTGCCGCCCGGCACCGCACGGGACGCGTTCAACGATGCCGGCCTGCAGAACCGGTGGATCACCGGCGACGTCGGCGAGCTGAAGCCCCTGGTCAAGCAGTCGGTCACCCCGACGGCGATCGCCGGCAAGCTGCGCGACGAGGTGGCGCGCACGGAGAAGCTGCCCCCACCCAGCGATGACGGCGTCACCATCGACGGCGTGCCCGTGCTCAAGGGCGACACCCCCGACGGCACCCTGTACGTGGCCAAGGAGCAGCCGTACCGGGTGATCCGGTGGGTCGACAAGCAGACCAAGAAGGCGGCCTCGGCGTTCACCAACCCGGGCGGCAAGCTGCTGCTCAACGGCGAGCGGGCGGGCTACACCGGCCTCGGCACCGCCGACTTCACGCCGATGAACGCCGACAACAACGACCAGCTGTACGACGAGATGCAGACCGACGTCGGCCAGCTCGGCGACGCCATCGACACCAGCGTGGTCTACACGGTGAGCTCCGTGGACAACCTGGAGCACTTCGACGACTGCCAGGCCGCCGGCTGCCAGGTCGTCGCGCACTTCACCACCACCACGGCGCCCGGCGCGTCGCCGCCGGCCGAGGCGACCGTGCAGATGTCGGCCAGCGTCACCATCGACGACATCGCCGCCGGCTCGTGCAGCGCCACGACCAAGGTGGCCACCACCGGCACGGTCACCATGCAGTGCCTGGACAAGGACATGCACGGCGGCTTCACGCAGGCCAACGACAAGGCCGAGGCCGACGCCAGGGCCAAGTCCGGCGGCAGCGGCTACTACTTCTGGTTCCTCCAGGTCCGGGCCAAGGTGCAGGCCCTGGCGCTGGCCCCGGTGGACCTCGCGGCCGAGGGCAAGCGGCTGGAGGCGCTCCGTCCGGACCGCGCCTGCGGCTGGACGGAGAAGGGCGGCAGCGGTCGCACACCCGTGAACCTGTACGACAAGTTCACGGCCCGCCTGGACACCGCGCGGTTCCCCGACTTCGAGATCCACGTCTTCCAGGGCGGGCAGGCCTACGGCGACTTCGGGCCCAGCGGCTGGTTCGGCAAGAACGGCGCGGCGACGCCGTCGGATCCGCCGGCCAAGCTCCAGCAGATGCTCAAGGACGCCTCGGTGGCGTTCATGAAGACCGCCGGCACGCTCAAGGACGGCGACTCCACCGACGGCGACAAGTGGAAGCGGCCCGCACAGAAGTGTTAAGCCACAACCCTTAGCGCCTTCGGCACGCACTCGATGGTGAGCGGCAGCTCCCGCTGCCGCTCACCGTCGGCGTAGCCGATCCAGTCGTTGCCGGCGATGGCCACCGAGCTGGCCCGCAGCGTGGTCACCACCGGGTGGTCGACGTGCCGACCGGTGCGCAGCTTGGGCAGGATCCGCATCAGCTCGGTGCGGCTGGCCCGCCCGGCGATGGTGACGTCGAGCAGCCCGTCGCCGGGGTCGGCGTCCGGACAGATGGGCACGCCGCCGCCGTAGAACGGGGTGTTGCCGACGGCGATCAGCGTCGCCTCCAGCTCCACCTCGCCGGCCGGCGTGCGCACGGTCAGCGGCCGAGACCGCAGCTGCGCCAGCTCCAGCACGATCGCCAGGTCATAGCGCCTCGGGCCACGGGGCCAGCGCATGCGGTTCACGCGTTCGTTGACGGCCGAGTCGAAGCCGGCGCACAGCACCGTGCCGAACCAGGCCCCGCTCTGCACGTGCCCGAGGTCGATCGCCCGGCGACGGCCCGTGCGCAGCGCCTCGACGACGCCGTCCAGGCTCAGATCCAGGGCGCGGGCGAAGTCGTTGCCGGTGCCGGCGGGAATGACGGCAAGTGCGGTTTTCGTGCCGGCGCAGGCCTGCACGCCCGCGTGCGCGGCGCCGTCGCCGCCGAGCACCGCCAGCACCTCGACGCCGTCCCGGACCGCCTTGTGCGCCAACCGGTTCGTGCCCGCGGCGTCGGAGGCGACCAGCAGCTGCACGTCACCGCACACCGCCCGCAGGCGGTCGGCCACCGTGCCGGCGACCCGCCCGGCAGCGCCGAGACCGGCCGCCGGGCACACCAGCAGGGCTACCGTCACGTGGCGTCTTCGTCGTACTTCGTCGCGCGGACCTCGGACTCCGGCGTGGCCTGCTCCGGCTGCGGGTCGTAGTTGAGCGGCGAGGCCTCGTCGTCATCGAGGTCGGACCACTCGTTCTCCTTGTCCTTGTTGCGGTCGTTGAGGCGGGAGATCTGCACCGCCACCTCGAACAGCACCGTCAGCGCGCCGGCCAGCACGCACATCGAGATCGGGTCCTGGCCGGGGGTGACCACCGCGGCGAAGCAGAACAGGCCGAAGATGATGCCCCGGCGCCATTTCTTGAGCTTCTGGTACGGCAGGATGCCGACCTTGTTCAGCATCACCACCAGCAGCGGCAGCTCGAAGCTGATGCCGAAGATGACCAGCAACGCCAGGATGAACGAGATGTACTTGTCGGCGGTCAGCGCCGTGACGAACTCGCTGGAGCTGATGCTCGACAGCACGGTCAGGGCCTCGGGCGCGACCAGGTAGGCCAGCACCGCGCCACCGACGAACAGGATCACCGCGCAGGTGACGAAGATCCGCGCGAACTTCTTTTCCTTGTTGTAGAGGCCCGGGGTGATGAACGCCCACAGGTGGTAGAGCCACATCGGGCTGAACAGCACGGCGCCGGCCGCGATGCCGACCTGCAGGCGGACCATGAAGCCCTCGAACGGGCTGTTCTGGAGCAGCTTGCCCTCGGTGCCGGCCAGCTTCAGGCCGTTCGGGATCGTGTCGTACGGCTTGAGCAGCAGCTCACCCAGCGTCGGAATGGGCCAGACGGACGTCTCGAACCAGATGAAGCCGATGATGCCGCCCAGCGCGACGCCGAGCAGCGCCATGCCGAGCCGGTAGCGCAGCTCGAACAGGTGCTCCATCAAGGTCATCGTGCCGTCGGGATTCTGCCGACGGCTGCGACGACGCCGCTTGCCCTTGCGTTCGGTCTTCTTCTCGGACGTCACCGATGCCGCCCCTCAGCGTCCGCCGCCACGACGGCGACCTGTTGCTCCCTGCCGATCCTACGGCGTTGGGCCAGCGCCACCCCCAGCGCGGCGATCCTCGCGCGGACCAGGCCCCGCCGATCGGCGATGTCGGCCTGCGCCCGCGCCGCCGTGGCCTTCAACCGGGCGGCCTTGCGCAGGGTGCGCTGCAGCGTGACGGCCAGGAGCACCAGCCCCAGCACGATCACCAGCGCGGCGATGACGTACAACACCAGCACACAGTAAAGGTTCCCGAATACGGCCGGGGTACAGCCCACCCCACCCCCGCGAGTCACGCCCAGCGTCACACCGAAACCCGCGCTCATGCAGAACTGAGCCTCGGGGCTCAGATCTGCCGGAAACCGTATTTCGGTGTGACGGAGAGCGGGACTCGCGGGGGTTCAGCCGGCGAGTTGGCGGCCGGCGCGGGCCAGCGCCGCCGAGGTGCGCTCGCGGATCAGGTCCACCAGCTCGACGGGCCCCTCGGCCACGGCGAGGCCGCCGGTGCCGACCACCAGGCGGGCCATCCACGTGGGGTCGGTGTAGCGCATGACCACCCGGCAGCGGCCGCCGTCGAGCTCGGTCTGCTCGTCGACGGCGTAGTACTCGGAGATCCAGCGGGCGTCGGGCTCCAGCCGCAGCACGGCGACCTGCTGCCCGGCCTCGGGGCGGAACAGGCCGGCGGACACGTCGGTGGGCTCGGCGTAGGGCGGCGGGGCGGCGGGCTCGTCGAGGACCTCGATGGCGTCGATCCGGTCCATCCGGAACAGGCGCATGTCACAGGCGTAGCGGCACCACGCCTCCAGGTAGTTGCGGCCCTCCACCAGCAGCGCCCGCATGGGGTCGACGACCCGCTCGGTCATCTCGTCCCGCGACGCCGTGTAGTACCGGATCTTCAACGCCCGCTTGCGGCTCAGCGCGTCCCGGACGATCTCCCGCACCTCGGCGGTCGCCTCGGCCTCCGGGGCGGCGAGCCCGACCACGACGCCGGCCGGCTGGGCGGCGCCGGCGGCGGCCTCGACCTTGGCCAGGGCCCGGCGCACGGCGTCGGTGTCGGCCACGCCGGGGGTGTCGGCCAGCGCCCGCAGCGCCACCAGCAGCGCGGTCGCCTCGGCGCCGGTCAGCCGCAGCGGCTTGTTCATGCCGGCGTCGAAGGTGACGGTGATCGTCTCGCCCTCGAAGGACAGATCGATCAGGTCACCCGGTCCGTACCCCGGCAGGCCGCACATCCACAGCAGCTCCAGGTCCTTGCGCAGCTGCCGGGCCGTCACGCCGAAGTCGGCGGCGGCCTCGTCGACCGGGATGCCCGGGCGCGCGATGAGATACGGCACCAGCGCCAGCAACCGGGTAAGCCGGTCGGTCCCGCTGGAGCTCACGACGCCTTCCCGTCCGCCGCGGCCAGCGCGCCGAGCAGCCGCTCGTACACCGACTTGCGCAGCAGCTCGGGCTCCAGCACCTCGACGTCCGCGCCGAAGCCGGCGATCCAGCCGGCCGCCGACTCGGGCTGGGTCAGCTCGATCTCCAGCAGGTCCCCCTCGATGCCGTCGACGACGTCCGCGCCGACCACCCGGGCCCGTCGGCGCAGCCCCTGGGCCTGCCCCTTGGCCACCCACAGGCGGGCCAGCGTGCCCTGGGCGCTGTCGTCCTCGAAGCCCTTCACGTAGCTCATCAGGTCCACGCCCACCGGCGTCTGCACCTCGCCCGGCTTGCTCACGGCCTTGGCGTCGCCGACGATCCGTTGCAGCCGGAAGCAGCGCGCGGCCCGGCGGTCACGGTCGTGCCCGACCAGGTACCAGCGGCCACGCCAGGACACCACACCCCATGGCTCCACGGTCCGCGTCCGCACCTCGGCCGGCACCGGGCGGCGGTAGTCGAACGTGACGACCCGGCCGGTCTGCACGGCCTGGAGCAGCGTCGCGAACGCCGGCTCGCTGGCCCGCACCCGCGGCTCCACCGCGGCCGGCGCGGCCTGGTCCACGTCCACGCCCGCGGCACGCAGCTTGAGCAGCGCCACCTCGGCCGCGCCGGTCAGCTCCGGCGAGTCCCACAGCCGCACGGCCAGAGCCACCGCCGCCGCCTCGTCCGGCTCCAGGTCGATGTCGCCGAGCTCGTAGTCGCGGCGGGCGATGCGGTAGCCCTCGGCCGGGTCGAACGGGTTGTTGCGGCCGGTCTCCAGCGGGATGCCCAGGTCGCGCAGCTCGGCCTTGTCCCGCTCGAACATCCGGTAGAACGCCTCCGGGTTGGCGTCCTCGGGGTAGCCGGGCACGATCGTCCTGATCCGGTCGGCCGTCAGGTACTGCCGGGTGGACAGCAGGCACAGCACGAGGTTGACGAGACGTTCGGCGCGGGCTATGGACACGTCAGCACCTTAGTCCTCCAGCCTGCTGGTCAGGATCGCTCGCCGCGCCCGCATCACGCCGAGCGCCTGGGACGCGGCGAAACGCACCAGCCCGAACGGGGCGGTCAGGTGCATGCGCTCCACGACCTCGCAGCCGTCGGCGTGCCCGGACAGCTCGAACCGGTGGGCCAGCCGCACGCCGCCGGGGCTGTGCACGTCACTGGTTACCACATTGTCGCCCGCGGTCAGCGTCACCCGAATGTGGTTGTCGTGCTTGAACGGCCCGAGCCGGAACCGCTCGACCGCCGTGTAGCCGGTGTCGTCGATGTCGTACACGTCGACGACCAGCGGCGACAGGCCCACGTAGCTGGCGGGGTCCGTGATGTGCGCGTACACCTTCTCGGGGCGCACGGGCACCACGTAGGTGTGGATCAAATCGGTTGCCGGCACCGTGTTCTCCTAGGACGGGCACGCTCCCGGGCCCAGATTCCGGCAGAGTAGTGGATCGTGCCCATGGTCAGCGGACTGGTCCGAGCGAGCCACCCCGCGCCGGCGGTCGCCGTCACGCTGATCTCGGTGGGGCTGGCCGTGGTGTGGGGCCGGTCGCCGGGCGGCATCGCCGCCGTGGGGGCGGCGATCCTGGCCGGGCAGCTGTCCGTGGGCTGGCTCAACGACTACCTGGACCGGGATCGAGACGCCGCCTCCGGCCGTGCCGACAAGCCCATTCCCAACGGCGAGATCGGTGCGAAGGCGGTCTTGGTGGCGTATGTGGTGTCAGGTGTGGCCGTCGTGCCGCTGTCGTTCCTGTCGGGGTTGATCCCCGGGCTCGTGCACCTGGCGGCCGTGGCCAGCGCGTGGAGCTACAACGCGCTGCTCAAGGGCACCGTGCTGTCGGTGCTGCCGTACGCCGTGTCCTTCGCCGGCGGGCCCGCTTTCGTGGTCCTGGGCGTGCCCGCGACGCCGCCCTGGTGGCTGCTGGCGGCCGGTGCCCTGCTCGGTTCCGGCGCCCACTTCGCCAACGCCCTGCCCGACCTGGCCCAGGACCTGGCCACCGGCGTCCGGGGTCTTCCCCACCGCCTGGGGCCGCGCTACAGCTGGGCCGCCACCTGCGTCCTGCTCCTGGCCGCCGCCGCAGTCCTCAACCCCTACGCCGTCGCCGCCTCGGCCGTGGTCCTGCTCTTCGGCCGCCGCCACCCCTTCCAGGCCGCCATGCTGGTGGCGCTCCTGGACGTCGTCCTCCTGATCCTCACCAAATAGCGCGAGTCCCGCTCTCGGGCAACCATGTGTCGAGTTCCGGAACCGGTAACTCAGTTGCCCGAGAGCGGGACTCGCGGGGTTTCAGAGGCTGGAGATCAGGCGTTCCACGCGTTCGTCGACGGCGCGGAAGGGGTCCTTGCACAGGACGGTGCGCTGGGCCTGGTCGTTGAGCTTCAGGTGCACCCAGTCGACGGTGAAGTCCCGGCCGGCGGCCTGGGCGGCGGCGATGAAGTCGCCGCGCAGCTTGGCCCGGGTGGTCTGGGGCGGGGTGTCCTTGGCCGCCTCGATCTCGCCGTCGTCGGTGACCCGGTGCACCAGGTCCTTGCGCTGGAGCAGGTCGAAGATGCCCCGCCCGCGCCGGATGTCGTGGTAGGCCAGGTCGAGCTGGGCGATGCGCGGGCTGGACAGCTCCAGGCCGTGCTTGGCCTGGTAGCGCTCGATCAGGCGGTGCTTGACCGCCCAGTCGATCTCCCGGTCGATCTTGGACAGGTCCTGCGCCTCGACGGCGTCCAGGACCTTGCCCCACAGGTCGACGACGCGCTGCGAGGTCGGGTCGTTGGTCCGCGACGCCACGTGCTCGACGGCCTTGGCGTGGTACTCGCGCTGGATGTCCAGCGCGGAGGCCTCGCGGCCGCCGGCCAGCCGGACCAGCCGACGGCCGGTCAGGTCGTGGCTGATCTCGCGGATCGCCCGGATCGGGTTGTCCAGGCTGAAGTCCCGGAACTGCACGCCCTGCTCGATCATCTCCAGCACCAGGTTGGCGCTGCCCACCTTGAGCAGCGTCGTCACCTCGGACATGTTCGAGTCGCCGACGATCACGTGCAGGCGCCGGTAGCGCTCGGCGTCGGCGTGCGGCTCGTCCCGGGTGTTGATGATCGGACGGGAGCGGGTGGTCGCGCTGGAG
This sequence comes from Kutzneria sp. NPDC051319, assembly GCF_040682195.1. Lineage (NCBI taxonomy): Bacteria > Bacillati > Actinomycetota > Actinomycetes > Pseudonocardiales > Pseudonocardiaceae > Kutzneria > Kutzneria sp. NPDC051319. The sequence goes on from NZ_JBFBAM010000069.1 coordinate 12,787, forward strand.
ACGCCCTCCCAGATGTGCTCGGCCCGCTGGGACAGGCAGTACACCGCGCCGCGCGGGGTCTGCAGCACCTTGCCGGCGCCGCAGATCAGCTGCCTGGTCACCAGGAACGGCAGCAGCACGTCGGCGATGCGCGAGAACTCGCCGGCCCGGGCGACGCAGTAGTTCTCGTGGCAGCCGTAGGAGTTGCCGGCCGAGTCGGTGTTGTTCTTGAACAGGAAGATGTCGCCGCCGATGCCCTCGTCGGCCAGCCGCCGCTCGGCGTCGACGAGCAGGTCCTCCAGGATCCGCTCACCGGCCTTGTCGTGCGTGACCAGCTGGGTGAGGTCGTCGCACTCGGCGGTCGCGTACTCCGGGTGGGAGCCGACGTCCAGGTACAGGCGCGAGCCGTTGCGCAGGAAGACGTTCGACGAGCGCCCCCACGACACGACGCGCCGGAACAGGTACCGCGCCACCTCGTCGGGTGACAACCGACGCTGCCCGTGGAACGTGCAGGTCACCCCGAACTCGGTCTCGATTCCGAAGATCCGCCGCTGCATCCCTTCACATTAGGCGGTCCGGCGCGCGCTGACCGTGCGCCGTTCGGGGATCGGCGCGAAAATTCGGCTACCTTCGCATAACGTGCGCTCCGTGAACCGCCTCGACGAGGCTTTGATGCGCAGGTCGGCGGCCCTGCGGCCGTCCCGCGCGGATGTTGTGGTCAAGAAACTGTCGACTTCGGCGAACCACAGCTTGATCTGGTTCACCGCCGCGGCGGTGCTGGCCACCATGCCGGGCCGGGGGCGGCGGGCCGCGATGCGCGGCCTGGTCGCCATCGCCGGCGCCAGCTTCACAGCCAACGCCCTGGGCAAACAGGTCTTCCCCCGTCGGCGGCCCGCCGCCGACCTGGTGCCGCTCGCGCGGCGGCTGACCAGACGTCCCACCTCCTCCTCGTTCCCGTCCGGGCACGCCGCCTCGGCCGCCGCCTTCACCACCGCGGTGGCCATGGAGTCGCCGGTCGCCGCCGCCTTCGTCGCCCCGGTGGCCGCCGCCGTGGCCTACTCGCGCGTGCACACGGGCGTGCACTGGCCCTCGGACGTCGCCTTCGGCGCGGCCATGGGCGTCGGTGTCGGGCTGCTCACCCGACGCTGGTGGCCCCTGGGTGTCGGCCAGCCGGCCGAGTCGGACGCGCCCGTCCGCATGCCCGTGCTCCAGGACGGGGAGGGCCTGACCATCGTGGCCAACCCCAACTCGGGGCCCGACGACATCGATCCGGCCGACGAGATCAAGGCCGCCTGGCCCAAGGCCACCGTGATCCGCATCGACGAGCTCGCCGACCAGGACTTCTCCGCCGTCCGGGCCCTCGGCGCGGCCGGCGGCGACGGCACCGTGGCCGCGGTGGCCTCGGTCGCCGCCGACACCGGTCTGCCGCTGGCCGTCATGCCTGCCGGCACCCTCAACCACTTCGCCCGCGACATCGGCGTCGCCAGCCTGGAGCAGACCCGCACCGCCACCGAATCCGGCAACGGCATGGCCATCGGCCTCGGATCCGTCGCCGTGGACGGCGGCGAGCCGACGATCTTCCTGAACACCGCCAGCCTCGGCGGCTACCCCGACCTCGTCCAGCTGCGCGACAAGCACGCCAAGAGCCTCGGCAAGTGGCCGGCCGGCGCCTACGCCCTGGTCCGCGTCCTGCACGAGGCCGAGCCGCTGGCCGTCACCATCAACGGCCGCCGGGCCACGGTCTGGATGGTCTTCGTCGGCAACAACCCCTACCTGCCCCGGGGCTTCGCCCCCGCCACCCGCCAGCGCCTCGACTCCGGCCTGCTGGACGTCCGCTACATCCGCGCCGACATCCCCTTCTCCCGCACCCGCTTCATCTTCGCCGCCCTGGCCGGGGCCCTGCACCGCAGCCACGCCTACCGCCAGCTCGACCTCCCCGAGTTCGAGGTCCGCGTGCACGGCCGCGCCGTCGCCATCGCCACCGACGGCGAGGTCCACCCCGAGGGCTCCGTCTTCGCCTTCAAGGCCCGCCGCACCGCGCTGAGGGTCTACCGCTGACAAAAGTGGGGGCCCTGCCCACTCGGGACAGGACCCCCACCTCAGCCGACTAGTCGGCTGAGCTCGGCGCGACCAGGCAGCTGCGTTCGGCGAGAAGACCGACTGCCGCTCCGGACAGCTCCAGCAGGGCCCCGTGCGGCGGATCGAACCACGTCATCGGCTTCCCATAGCGCATGATCTGGGCAACCGTCAGCGACACGTCGTGGCGCGTGCCGTCGGCCAGCTCCAGGACAGTGAGCACCTCACCCACCCTGACCGTGCCCTCAAGGCAGCGGACCACACAGTGGGCGCGGTTGTCGGACACGTCCTCCACGGTGATGATTTCAACCCGGTGGTCAGCCAATGTCGAGCGCCCCCTGGATGAACTGTTCAATCTGGCCGGCGCTCAACTTCGGCACCTCTTGCAGTGTCCAGGTGAGATCGGACAGTGCCACCCGACCCGGGATGTCGATCCCGATCTTGGACAGAATACCCCGGGCCGCCGCGACGCTGATCTGGAAACTGGCGCGTTGGCTGAGGGCCTCCGCACTCAGGTTCACCGCGACCTCGGCTTCCGCGGCAATGTAGCCGCTGGCCGTCTCCACCCCTTCGAGAGTGCCGGGCAGGAAGCCCTGCACGACCGCGTCGCCGTACTGCGCCGCGTGCGTGGCGAAGATCGTCGCGACGCCGGGGTCGGTGGACGTCGGCGTGAACCCCGAATCGATCGTGCCGGGGCTTCCCGAGTAGCCCTCCGTTGTCCCCCGGAACAGTGCCGGATCGCTGCTGCCGCCTCCGCCACCACCGCCGGATCCACCAGAGCCACCGCCACCGGAACCACCGCCGTTTCCGGCCGGCTCGGAGGAGTTGCCGGCGCCGGTCTTGACCGGCTCCTCGGCCGGGGCGGGCTCGCTGCTGGGAGCCTCGCTGGGGGCCGCTTCCGAGCTGGTGGCCTCGTCGCTGGCCGTCGAAGCCGTTTCGGACTCGGTGCTGGCGGCCGTCTCCGTCGCCGCCGGCTCAGCCGCCGCCTCGGCGTTGACCTCCGTTGTCACGGTGGTCTCGGTCGTGGTGGTGGTCTCCGGGACCAGCTCCGTGGTGGTGGTGAACTCCGGAGCGGCGGCCTCGGCCGCGGTGCCGACGGCGTCGGCGCCGGCTTCGGCGCCGCCGAGGGCGAGGCCCTCGCCGGCGACACCGGCCAGGGCGACGTCGCCGGCTCCGCAGGTGGTGACGGTGATCGCCACGATCACCACGACCACGATCACCACGACGGCGACGATGGCCAGGACGTCCCAGAAGCCCTTGCCGGAGGGGTCGGACCACGTGACCGGGTTGTTGCCGCTGTAGGCGTAGTTGTTCCACGACTGGGGATCGGTCAGGTCGAACTGGGGGTCGACCTGGGTGAAACGACCGGTGCTCTGGTCGTAGTCCCGTGCCCCGACATGGGTCAGCCCGGAGGTGTCCTGGAAGCCGTCCAGGAAGCCGTGTTTGTCGTTCCACACGGACGGCGCGGGCCCACGGGCGTTGCCGAAGGGATCCTGGTAGCGCCGGGACACCGCGAGGTTGCCGGCGTTGACCTGGGCGGTGGCAGTGCCGTGGGCGTCGGACACCACCCAGGTGAGGCCCCTGGTCGAGCTGCGCTCGGCGACCTTGGCCCCGCCGTGGCTGTAGAAGCGGGTGCCCTGGGCGGTCGAGGAACCGGCCGGCACGAACAGCTCCACGTCACCGACGGTGAGAGTGGTGCCCGAGGAGTCGCGAGTGACCAGCCGGGATCCGTCGGTGTTGTAGACGTAGCTGACGGGCTTGCCGTCGAGGCCGGTCGCGGTGGCGACGTGGCCCTCGGCGTCGTACGTGAAGTTCTGCTTGTCCTTGGTCAGCAGGTTGCCGGCGTTGTCGTAGGTGAGGTCGATCTTGCTGGTGCCGGTCGGCGTCGTCGTCTCGACCGACTGCAACGCGTGGGGCTGCTTGGCCCCGGCGGCCGGATAGGTGGACTTGGCGACGGTGTCACCGGACCCGGTGTGCTGGGTCTGGGTCAGCCGGTTGCCGGTCTGGTCGTAGGTCCAGCTCGTCCAGTACGGCGCGGCGCCGCCGAGGCCGCCGGTGCTGCGCGGGTCGTCGCACTTGCCGCTGCCGGGGGTCCAGGCCTCGGTGAGCCGACGGAGGTAGTCGGTGCTGAAGCACTGGACGTCCGAGCCGCTGCCGGCCGGGGTGTCGGCGACCTTGGTGACGTTGCCGGCCGCGTCGTAGCCGAAGGTGCGGTTGACGATCTGCGGCGCGCTGGTGGTGGCCCGCACCGACAGGGTGCTGGCCTGGCGGCCGGTGGAGTCGTCGTAGGTGTTGGTGGTGGAGACCTGGTTCGGGTCGGTGGCGGCGGCGAAGTTCTCCCGCAGCACCTTGCCGAACGGGTCGTAGGTGGTCTCCGACACCAGCGACGTGGTCACGCCCCCGGTGCTGGCGGCCAGGGTCGTGGTCGGGTTGTTGTACGCGTCGTACCCGTGGTAGATCGTCTCCTCCGGCAGCCCGCCGACCCCGGGGCTGCTGGTCGTGGCGACCTTCCCGGTGTTGGAGTCGTAGGTGACGGGGAACGAGTACGTGCCGGCCAGGCCGGCCTCGCCGACGATGGTCACCTTGGTCCCGGTGGGACGGTTGGCGTTGTCGTAGCCGGAGACATCCGTTGCGGCGTAGGGCTGTCCGTTGACGAACCGGGTGGTCCGGGTGGGCAGGCCCTTGAGCAGGGTGTCGTAGCTGTACGACGACAGCGGCTGTCCGGCGGTGCTGCCCTCGAACTCGCCGGTGGGCCGGCCGAGCACGTCGTACTTGAAGGCGATGGTCCTGCCGCGTCCGTCCGTTGTGGACAGAACCTGGCCGGCCGCGTCGTAGACGGCCTTGGTGGTGCCGCCGTCCGGGTCGGTGGTGGCGACCTTCTCGCCCCGTGCGTCGTAGGTGTAGGTCCAGCTGTTCTTGCCGGTGCTGTCCACAACGGACGCCAGCTGCCCACTGGGGGTGTACGTGTAGCTGGTGGTGTCGGCGGCGTCGCCCGGGTCGGTGTGCGCCGGGTCGTGGAACTGGATCCGCCGCGCCATCTGCCCGCGGGCGTTGTTGATGACGGTCTCGGCGGTGCCGCCGGCCGGCGGGATGGTGGTGGTGCGGTCACCGTCGTTGCGGACGGTGGACCGGGCCAGCTCGGTGTTGTCCCGCAGGGAGATCGCCGCGGTCTGCCGCCCGGCGGAGTCGTACTGGATCCGGGTCGTGCTGGGCACGGCCGGGTCCAGCACGGTGATGAGGGTGCCGTTCGGCCCGGAATCCCCGTTCCAGAAGGCGTTGTGCGTCTTCCACTGCCGCCCCTGGGAGTCGAACAGGGTGTCGTTGACGACCCGCCCCGAGGTGAACGGGGTCGGCGCCTGCGCCTGCACGGTCCGGCCGAGCCCGTCCACCAGGTGGTAGGTGACGGCGTAGCCGCCGGACGACTGGAGCGCCTCGGTCACCTGGAGGCAGGGCTTGTCCTTCGAGACCACGTACTCGTACTTGACGTCCGCGGGCCCGCTGTGGTTCTTGTCGTGCCCCGGCCCCCAGACCGCGGTGATGCGGCCGAGCGGGTCGTAGCTCGCGCTGCTGACCCGGCTGTTCGGGTCCACTGTGGATGTCATCAGGCCGGACGGCGCGTCGTAGTTCTTGACCGAGGTGAAGCTGCCGAGCGTGCCGCCCAGCGAGGGGCTGGTGGTGGTGATCTTCGACGGTGCGCCGGCGGCCGGGCTGTAATCCGTCAGTGTGGTGCGGCCCAGCTCATCGGTGCTGGACTTGACCCGGCCGTAAGTATCGAAGGTGGTGCCGGCGTTGACAAAACCCTCGGCCCCGCCGGACGGCCAGCCGTTGAGGCTCTCCGACTTGGTGACGTTGCCGACGCTCGGCCCGCCGCCGAGCCCGTTGCTGTCGTAGTACGTCTGCGTGTCGGCGATGATGTTGTTGCTGCGGGCCAGGTTCGACCCCACGCAGGCGCCGGTGACCTTCTGCACCTGGCTGGGGAAGTTCAGCATCCACGCGCCGGTGTTGTAGGCGTACGTGGTGCGGGTGCAGTTGGCCTGGGACGGGTCGGTGACGTCGCCGTCGTCCTCCACCGCGGTCGCGAGACCCTCGCCGTTGAAGGTGGTCGCGATGCGGGTGGTGCGCCACGCGTTGGCGGCCGCGATCCACGTGCGGTTGCGGGTCGCCCCGTTGCCGGTGAGGAACGACTGCATGCCGTTGCCGGTGGCGGTGGCGCCCGAGCTCCACGGGTCGGTGATGGTGCCCGAGATCGCGTGGCCGTCCAGCAGCTGCTGGGTTTCCCTTGTCATGCCACGGAACTGGTTGCTGTCGGGAATGCTCTCCCCGATCGAGTCCGTCACCGACGCGCTGCGCGTGCCCGACGGCAGGGTGTCGCCGTCCATGCCCCGCATGAACGTCGTCACGCTGACACTGGGCGGGCCGGCCGGGTCGTCCGGATCACCCTTGGTGGTGCGCACGGCGCCGAAGCCCCGCCACACCGACCACGTCTTGTACTTCGGGTCGCCCAGCGGTGATTCGTCGTAGTGCCAGGCGGATCCGCCCACGTAGTCGTAATGGGTGTGGGTCTGCTGGGACAGCGAGGTCCGGCCGTCCTCGTGCACGTCGGTCACCAGGTACTTGTTGAACCAGTCGATCTGCGGTTCCTTGTTGCCCTGGTACGACCAGAAGACCGGGTAGCAGCGCGAGGAGTTGGCCTCCGGCGCGGGGGTTCCGCCCTTGCAGTCCGGCGCGGTGTAGTCGACCGAGGTGACGCCACCCTGCTCGTTGACCACCGAGGTGATCCGGTTGCGGGTGATGCCGGTCAGGTCGTTCTGCCCCGGGAAGACTCGGTTGGGCATGGCCGTGCCGACGAACGTGGTCTGCGGCAGGGCGAGGCTGCCGCCGGTCAGGCCGGTCCGGGTGATGCCGTCCAGCCACAGCGCGTTGGCCGAACCGTCGCCGGTCTGCGGGAAGGACTGGGCCAGATCCCAGCGGTTGACGGCGGTGCCGCCCGAGAAGGTGCTGATCGCGGTGACCCGGCGCCGGGTGAAGAACGACGGGTTCATGTTGTTCTTGCAGGCGTCGCCGGAGTTGCAGATCTCGTCGGCCGGCACGTCCGGCCATGAGTTCGCGGTGTCCTTGGACAGCCCCCCGGGGTCACAGGTGACCGCGCCGCCGGGCAGGCAGCGCTCGGTGGTGTCGAACACGACGCGGTCGGGGGCGGCGTCGAACAGGCCGGCCCCGGCCACGTTCACGTTGTAGCCGTAGTCGATCTCGGTCAGATACCCGCCCCGGGTGTACTGCACGCCGGGGTCGGTCCAGTTGTTGTTCTGGCCGTAGAAGTTGGTTTCCGGCTGGTAGTGCAGGACCTCGGCGTTACCGTGTGGGTCGACCACGTAGTCCAGGTTCCAGCGGTAGGCCTGGGTGCACGCGGAGCCGGCGAAGTCGCCGTCCTTGTAGCAGGGCTCGCCGGCGTTGTTGCCGAACACCGGCTCGGTGAACGTGGACTGCGTGTCCGCCAGCCCGTCGTGCCAGCCGGGAACGTGGTTGAGGCCGAAGAAGTACTGGGTGCCGTCGGTCGTGGTGACCTTCCAGTACTCGCCGTTGTCGTCCCCGTTGCCGGCGCCGGTGAGGTGCTCGATCCTGGAGCCGTCGTCGTTCTTGGGGTGCCACGAGCCGTTGCCGGCGTCCTTGACCAGCTGCCCGGACCGGTCGCCCAGCGCGTAGGTGGCGTTGTCCGTGCCCCAGCACTGGTCGCCGGTCTTCTTGTCGCCGTTGTTGCCGCCCAGATCGGTGGCACAGGACTCGAACTTGCGCTCGATGTAGCCGGCCCCGGACAGCTCCCAACCGTCGCCGAACACCGACGGCTGGTTGTTGGTGGCCGAGGTCAGTCCGTCCACCGCGCCCGAGGAGTACGTCAGCTTCAGCGGCGGCGCGGCGCCGCCGGCCGGAGCCGGCAGGCCGATCGGGTACGTGTAGGAGAAGTCGCCCGAGGAGCTGCCGCCCGTCCAGGTGCCGGACGGGGACAGCGTGGTGGCCGAGAAGTCGCCGCCGCCGGAGTTGGGGCCGGAGGTGGCGCCGACGACCGCGCCGCCGCTGCCGGCCGTCGCGGCCTTGGCGGAACGCTGCGGAGCGGGCAGGGTCAGCTCGCCGACCAGGTGGTGGTCCTGCTCCTGGTTCACGGAGTCGATCGGCGTCGGCACCGCGCAGGACGGCTTCTCCGGCGTGGTCAGGATGCAGTCCGGGTACGAGACCCAGCGCAGCCGCTGGCCGTAGCCGCCGCCGTAGGCGTCGGTGAAGGCCGAGTAGTCCAGGTCCACCGACACCGGTCCGGAGGTGTCCCCGGAGACCGGGGACAGCCGCACCAGCGTGCCGGGGATCTTGGCCTTCTGGGCGATGGAGTGGTCGACCGTCTCCACCCGCACGGTGCCCTTGTCGTGGGCGGCGGGGGCGGCGTCGGCCTTGGCGCTGAACCGGCCGGCCGCGTCCTTGCCGTGCCCGCGGGTCACCGTCACCGGCGACTTGCCGGCCGCGGCGGCGTGCGGCATGGCCCGGCCGGCGGCGGTCGCCGGCAGGTCGACGTCGGCCTGCTCGGCCTTGGGCCACGCCACCTTCGGCGGGGCCTTGAGCGTCGATTCCTTGGTGGCGGGCAACGGATGCGGCTTGTCCGGGCTGCCGGTCACGTTGATCGGCTTCTGCAGCTCCGGCAGGTCCCAGCCCAGCCCGTGCCAGCCGCCCTTGGGCGCGGCCACGGCCTGGGTCTCGCCGACCACCATGATCACGGCGACCAGGGCGGCCACCGTCGCGCGAGCCCAACCGGCCCGCGGCAGTCTTCGACTATCGCTCATCTTCCGGAATCCCCCCGCGCGCATCAGTGCCTCACCCCGAAGAGGTTGCCCGGGTCGTCCGCGGTGCGGTCGCCCTTGATCTGGTCCGGCGTGCGGACGCCGGAGTACACGCGCAGCCCGGCGATCGCTCCATGCCAGAAGTCGACCAGGTTGCCGCCCCACTGAGCCTTGCCGATGCGCAGCGGCCCGCTGGCGCTGTACGGCGGTTTGCCGCCGCTGGTGCACGTGGACTGGCGTTGGCCGTTGACGTACAGGCAGGCGCTGTTGGTCACCAGGTCGTAGGTGGCGGCCAGGTGCGTCCACACCCCGCGCTCGGCCCCGGCGTCGCTGTAGGCCAGCGTCAGGCAGCCCTGGTGCTGGTCGCACGACAGGCCGATGTCCCACTTGCCCACGGTCTGGTCGTCCTTGCGGAAGCCGAACATGAGCGGGCTGAATCCGCTGCCGTCGTCCATCGACGCCACCGCGCGGGTGAAGTCGTCGTTGGTGTCCAGCCGCACCCAGGCCTCGATCGTGTAGGACCCGTCGGTGCGCAGGGCCTCCGGATGCTGCCCGGTGACGGTGCCGTCCCACGTGAACTGGGCGCCGGCGCCGTCGTTGCGGTCGGCCACCTCGGCCACTGCCCCGGCCGGCGTGCCCGGCTGGCCGGCGGGGAAGTTCCACGTGCTGTCCGTGTAGGACAGTCCGGCCAGGCCGGCGATCTGCGACGGCGTCAGCGCGGTCTGCCAGGCCTGCACCTGGTCGAGGGAACCCTTGAACTGGTGGGTGAAACCGCCGACGTCGTAGCCGCCGACGCTGAACTGGCCGGCGGCGTTCCACGGCGTGCCGGCGAACTTGTTCTGCCCGGACAGCTTGCCGTTGACGTAGGTCTGCAGCGTCTTGGTCTCGGCGTTGAACACGCCGGTGACGAGGGTCCACTGCCCGGCCGTGGTGACGCTGTTGGGCTCGTAGGCCCAGTTCATCTGCGCGGCGGCGGCGCTGTCGTCCGGCGAGCTGTTCAGGCCGAAGATCCACGCGTGCACGTCGGTCGAGTAGCGCATCAGGAAGCCGAGCGTGCCACCGGGTTTGGCCGGCTGGCCGACCACGCCGTAGTAGCCGTTGACGTCCTCCAGCTTGGCCCAGGCCGACACCGTGAACGAGCGGCTGGTGTCCACCACGGGCCCGGAGGCCTGGCCGTAGGCGCTGCCGTCCATGTGCACGGCGTTGCCGGACTTGCCGGCCACCCAGGAGGTTCCGCCCGACAGCGTCAGCGGGTGCAGGGCGAGGCCGTTGCCGCTGTTGCCGTTGTCGGCGGCGGAGGCGCCGTCGGTCTCGTCGAGCTTCCAGTAGCCCTGGAGGCTGGGCACCGGGGCCGGGGTGAAGCTGTCGCCGGAGCCGGTGGAGCCGGTGGTCAGCAGCGTCGCGGCGCCCTCGGCCAGGTTGTACTGGGCGCGGGGCACACTGGCCGTGGCCAGGGCGTGCACCTCGGCGTCGGACAGCACCCGCTGCCACACCTGGGCGTCGTCGATGACCCCGTTGAACGCCCTGCCCCGCTGGCTGCCCCACTTCGCCGCGCCGACCAGCAGCGCGCCGGTGGCGTTCCAGCCGTGCCGCACGAGGCTGTTCTGCTTGACCCCGTTGACGTACAGCGTGGCCTGGCCGGTCACCGAGTCGTAGGTGCCGGTCAGGTGCGTCCACACGTTGAGCTGCGGCGCGGCCTTGGACACCACCCGGGCGTTGGCCGGGTTGTCGGCGTCGCTGTCGGGCAGGTTGAACGTCCAGGCGTTGGCGTCGGAGGAGTACTCGATGAACGCCCCGCTGGAGTGGGCCCCCTCCTGCGCGATGACCGCGTGCGGCTTGTTGGGGCTCATGTCGGTCAGCTTCGCCCACGCCGAGAGGGTGAACGTCTTGCTGGTGTCGAGCACCGGCCCGGCGGTGGCCAGGTATCCGGTGGTGCCGAAGTGCATGCCGCCCCGGACGCCGTCCTTGTTGCCGGCCTGGTCGGGCTGCGACCACGAGTCGCCGCGGCTGTAGCCGAGGTCCCAGTTGGCATCGCCGTTGAGGGTGGCCGGGTGCGGGGTCGCACCGGCCCGCAGCGTGGCGACGTTGTCCGAGGCGGTCGGGCCGCCCTGGTCGTCCAGGCCCCAGGCGCCGGCCAGCCCCTTCTCCGGGGTCAGCGGCTCGACGATGTAGGCGCAGGCCGCGGCGTCGAGGCCGTTGCCGCCCATGCAGGTCCCGTTGGGACCGGGCTTGCTGGTCTTGCTGACGGCCTTGACCCGGATCAGGTTCTGGTTGCCGTTGACGGCGGTCGCGTTCACCGTGGCGGTGACGTTGCCATTGGCATCGAGGCCGGGATTACGCTTGGCCGTCGGGGAACCCTGCACGCTGGGGTCGCTGCCGTCGGTCGTGTAGACGAAGCGGTCGATGTCGTCCAGGCCGGCGGTGGCCAGCGGCACCGAGACGGTGAAGGAGACCGGATCGCCCTGCAACTGGGGCTGCTGGCCGGTCAGCGCCACGGTCGGCGCCTTCGGCACGGCGGTGTCCACCGTGAACTCACAGTCCCAGTCCCAGTGCGGGGAATCCATCTCGCCGTCGCCGACCCGCATCGCCCACTTGTAGATGCCGTCGGTCGGGATCCAGCCGGCCGGGATGGTGTACTGCGCGGTCGCGCCCTGGTTCGGGCCGGGCGTGCCGACGCCGAAGCGGTTGGCGCCGTTGTCCCGGTAGCTGTTGGGCACGTCGTGGCCGTAGGTGCCGCCGCTGGTCGCGACGAGCACGCTCAGGCTGCCACCGTCCGGATCGGACACAGTGGCCTGCACCTCGGGGGTCTTGGTGTCCAGCCAGGGCCGGTTGTCGCCCTTCACGCACGGCAGCGCCCCGTTGGCCATCTTCAGGTTGGCGGGGTTGTTGGGCTGCGAGTCGTAGGCGACCTCGAGGTACGGGTTGAGCGCGAACTTCCGCCACGCGGAGACGTTGCCCTCGGTGGCGCCCTTGATCATGAAGGTGCCGGCCTGCCAGCCCTCGGACGCGGCCCGGCGGATCAGGTCGGACGCCTCGAAGACCTGGGTGACGTTGCCGGCGTCGTGGCAGTTGGCCACGTTGGCGTTGGAGATCTGCTGGTTCCAGCCGGGCTGGTTGTTCCAGGTGGTGTTGCCGTCGATCGGGCCGGTCCACCACAGCTCGCTGTCCCCGGCGCCGGAGCAGTTCCAGGTGTGGGTGACCGTGGTGTTCAGGTGCGCCCAGTGGATGGACTTGCCGACGATGGGCGCGGTGTTCATCTGGATGTACGACCGCGAGATCTTGGCTCGGTCGGAGGTCTCGTAGCCGCTGAGCAGCTCGCTGAAGGTGCCGCCGGAGTTGTCGTAGTTGCGCGCGTCGGGGAAGCCGGACTGCACGACCGCGTGGTGCTGCATGCCGCACCAGGAGGTGTTGGAGCAGAAGTACTCCGGGTCGATGTACACCGGGTACCTGGTGTCCTTGTCGGCCATGAAGGCCGTGTCGGGGCTGACCGTCACGCCGCTCGCGGTGACGTCGGCCCGCATGTCGGCCCGCCGGGCGCCGTCGGCGCCGCCGGTGACCTGCGCGGTCCGGTCGCCCACGCCCGACGAGTCCCACATCCGGGTGGCGTCGCCGGCGAAGACCACGGCGCCGGAGTTGTCCACGACCTCAAGGTCGTTGCCGGGGGCGGCCTGGGCCTTGGCCCGCACCTTGGTGTTGCTGGTGTACGTGCCGAAGGTGACCTTGCCCAGCTTCGGGTTCTTCGCGGCCTCGGCGGTCTTGACCACGAGCACCTCGGAGAAGCCCATGGTGTCGGCGGTGACCGCGAGGTCGACGCCCGGCCACACCTCGGGATAGGTGGCCGTCGCACCGTCCACAGTGGGCTTGGGAAGATCACCGGTCCACACGAGGCCGACCTCGGCCCCCTTGTTGCCGACCTTCACCAGCGGCCGCGCGGCCGAGCCGGGGCCGCCCGCGGACAGCGAGATGTCCATTGTGGACGCCTTGGGGCCGATGCTGCCGTCGGGGCGCACGGCCAGCGTCGTGTCGACGGGCACCCACTGGTCGCCGCGTCTGACCCGGACCGGTCTGGTGTACTCGCGCCACACCATCGAGCCGTCGGGCTGGGCCGAGACCTCCTCGGTCTCGCTCAGCCGCGAGGTGACGAGCACGTTCTTGTTGCCCTCACGGGCGTACTGCTGGGCCAGCGTCTCGGTGGGCGCCTGGTCCGGGATCGCGGCGGCGGCGATCGCCGGCGCCGGCGCGGACAGCAGGGACCCGGCGACGAGCCCGGAGATCCCCAACAGAAGCACACGCGTCCGGAAAAGGGCGCGCGGCAGCCTCACTACGGCCATGTATTTCCTTCCCCCTGTGTGGCCGGGACACGGCTCTGAAGCGAGCCGCACCGGATCCACACCCCGGTGAGATCCTCACCGACGGGACACCGAATCGCAAAGAGACCGAAAGGCCTAAAGACCTCACACGGTGTTCACAAACCGACAATTGGGACAAACCCCGGGTCGGTCACGGGTGAGAAGAGCCATGTAACACGAGGGACCCTCCGACAGATGTCGGAGGGTCCCTCGTGAACTGCGGTTCTGCTCGGGTCAGCTCTCCGAGCCGGCGTCGGACTCGGCCGGCGGCGCTTCCTCGGCGGCGGGCTCCTCGGGAGCCGGCTTGGTCGAGGCCAGCAGCTGCTCCAGAACGGCGCCCTGGATACGGCGGAAGGTTCGGCGAGAGCGGTTGCGGTCCAGCACCGCCACCTCGAGCGGACGGTCCCCGTTGGTGGCCGGGCTTCCGGCGTCGAAGGCTTCGACGGCCACGCGCAGGGCGTCGGCCAGCGCGGCGTCCTCCTGGTAGGTCTCCTTGAGGGCGTTGGAGATGGCCTCGGCCTGCCCGCCCATGACCACGTACTTGGGCTCGTCGACGATGGAGCCGTCGTAGGTCAGCCGGTAGAGCTGGTCGCCGCCGTAGCCGGCGCCGACCTCGGCCAGGCAGACCTCGACCTCGAACGGCTTGATCTGCTCGGTGAAGATGGAGCCGAGCAGGCCGGCGAAGGCGTTGGCCAGCGAGCGGGCGTTCACGTCCCGCCGGTCGTACTGGTAGCCGCGCAGGTCGGCGTGCCGGACCCCGGCGACGCGAAGGCTCTCGAACTCGCTGTACCGGCCGACGGCGGCGAAGCCGATGCGGTCGTAGATCTCGGACACCTTGCGCAGGGTCGACGAGGTGTTCTCGGCGACGAACAGCACGCCATCGGTGAAGGTGAGCACGACAACGCTGCGGCCCCTGGCGATCCCCTTGCGGGCGAGCTCCGAGCGGTCCCGCATCACCTGCTCGGCGGATGCGTACAACGGCAACGTCACTGTGCGGCTCCTGTGGTTCGTGGATGCGTCATCGCGGCCGGCCTCAGTTGCGGGTGCGGTCCGCGACGACCGCCTCGGACACCGCGGCGGTGGTCTCGTCGGGCACCCGCACGGCGCCGTTGGCGCCGTCGACGGTGATGACGACCGGGAAGATCCGGCGCACCAGGTCGGGCCCGCTGGTGGCGGAGTCGTCGTCGGCCGCGTCGTAGAGCGCCTCGATGGCGGTCCGCACGGCGGCATCCTGGTCGGCGTCCGGGTCGTAGAGCTTCTTCAGCGAGCCCTTGGCGAACACCGAGCCGGAGCCGATGGAGTGGTAGCCGGCGTGCTCGTCGAACCGCCCGCCGGTGACGTCGTAGGTGACGATCCGGCCGGCCCGGTCCTGGTCGGGCGAGTCGACGTCGACGCCGACGAACAGGGGCAGCACGACGAGGCCGGCCATGGCCGCCTCCAGGTTGCCCTTGATCATCGCGCCGAGGCGGTTGGCCTTGCCGTCCAGCGTGATGGTGACGCCTTCGAGCTTCTCGTAGTGCTCCAGCTCCAGCTGGTAGAGCCGGACCATCTCGACCGCGAGCCCGGCCGTGCCGGCGATGCCGACGGCCGAGTACTCGTCGGTGACGTACACCTTGTCCATGTCCCGGTGCGCGATCACGTTGCCCTGGGTGGCCCGCCGGTCACCGGCGATCAGGACGCCGCCCTTGTAGGCGACGGCGACGATCGTGGTGCCGTGGGCCAGCTCCAGCGGCCGGGCGCCGGGCGCGATCCGGTTGAACGGCAGCAGCTCGGGCGCCTGGGCGCGCAGGAAGTCCACGAACGAGGACGTGCCCGACGCGAGGTAGGCCGCCGGCAGCGCCGCGCCCGTGTTCGAGTTGTGCTCCATGTAGTGCTGTCTCTCCTGCCGCCGGTGGAGTCGGTGTCAACGGGTGTAGGCCCGTGCGGGCCTACTCGCCGCCCTTCTGCACGTATGCGCGCACGAAGTCCTCGGCGTTCTCCTCAAGCACGTCGTCGATCTCGTCGAGGATGGCGTCGACGTCCTCGCCGAGCTTCTCCCGGCGTTCCTGACCCGCGGCGGCGGCGCCGTCGCCGCCGTCGTCGCCGTCGCCCCCACCCTGACGCTGAACCTGTTCCTGAGCCATGGCCGCCTCCCGGTGACTGGTTGGCCTGCTTCAACACTACCCAGCGGCACCGACATTCGTCCTTCAGCCACTCGGGTCGTGATCAACGCGTGTCTAGCCCCTGGTGAGGGCGTCGACCAGCTCCTCGGCGGTGTTCGCGGCCTCCAGCAGGGCCCCGACGTGCGCCTTCGTGCCCCGCAGGGGCTCAAGGGTGGGGATGCGGACCAGCGACTCGCGGCCGATGTCGAAGATGACGGAATCCCAGGACGCGGCGGCGACGGCGCTGGGGTAGCGCTCCAGGCAGCGGCCACGGAAGTAGGCGCGGGTGTCCTCCGGCGGCGTGGTCACCGCGGCCAGCACCTCCTCCTCGCTGACCAGGCGCTTCATCGAGCCCCGGGCCACCAGGCGGTTGTACAGGCCCTTGTCCAGCCGCACGTCCGAGTACTGGAGGTCGACCAGCTGGAGCCGGGGCGAGCCCCAGGCCAGGTTGTCGCGGTTGCGGTAGCCCTCCAGCAGCCGCAGCTTGGCCGGCCAGTCCAGCCGGTCGGCGCACTCCATGGGGTCGCGGCGCAGCGCGTCCAGGATCTCGCCCCAGGTCTTGAGCACGTGCGCGGCGACCCGGTCGCCGCTGCCCTCGGACTCCAGGTAGCGCGAGGCCCGCTCGTGGTAGGCGAACTGGATGTCCAGGCCGGAGAACTTGCGCCCGCCGGACAGCTCGACGGTGGCCTTGAGCGTCGGGTCGTGGCTGATGGTGTGCACCGCGCGCACCGGATCGGCCAGCCGCAGGTCGTCGAAGCGCTTGCCGGACTCGATCATGTCCAGCACGATCGCGGTGGTGCCGACCTTGAGGTACGTGGAGTACTCGGCCAGGTTGGCGTCGCCGATGATGACGTGCAGCCGGCGGTACTTGTCGGCGTCGGCGTGCGGCTCGTCGCGGGTGTTGATGATGCCCCGCTTGAGCGTGGTCTCCAGGCCGACCTCGACCTCGATGTAGTCGGCCCGCTGGGACAGCTGGAAGCCGGCGTGGTCGCCGGTGGCGCCGATGCCGACCCGGCCCGAGCCGATGACGACCTGGCGCGAGGTGAAGAACGGCGTGAGGCCGCCGATCACCGCGGTGAACGGGGTGCTGCGGGACATCAGGTAGTTCTCGTGGGTGCCGTAGCTGGCGCCCTTGCCGTCCACGTTGTTCTTGTACAGCTGCAGCCGCGGCTGGCCGGGCACGGAGGCGGCCTTGATGGCCGCCTGCTCCATGATCCGCTCGCCGGCCTTGTCCCAGATGACCGCGTCGCGGGCGTTGGTGACCTCGGGCGCGGAGTACTCCGGGTGCGCGTGGTCGACGTAGAGCCGGGCGCCGTTGGTCAGGATGACGTTGGCCGCGCCGAGGTCCTCCACGTCCGGGTCGGACGGGGGCACGCCGGGCGCCCCGAGGTCGAAGCCGCGCGCGTCCCGCAGCGGCGACTCCACCTCGTAGTCCCACCGGGCCCGGCGGGCCCGGGGGATCTCCGCCGCCGCCGCGTACGCCAACACCACCTGGGTCGAGGTCAACACCGGGTTGGCCGTCGGGTCGCCGGGTACGGTGATGGCGTACTCGACCTCGGTGCCCATGATCCGCCGCATGTCAGCAGCCTACGACCTCGCACCGACATGCGAGCAGGGTGACCGGCCTCATGATCCGGCCAGTCCCGCCGCCGGCTGCACCCGGGACGCCGTCCGAGCAGGCATTACGGCGGCCAGCACGGCCAGCGTCACCACCGCGACTCCGCCGATCGCCAACTGGCCCCAGGGCAGGCTCGGCCAAGTGTGCACGCCGAGACCGGCAATCAGCAGCTCCGCGTACACCGTGCCGAGGATCGTGCCGCCGATCAGGCCGGTCAGCGCCAGCAGCACCGCCTCGGACAGGATGCCGGCCGTCACGCCCAGCCGGGTGACGCCCAGCGCCCGCCGCAGCGAGACCTCCTTGCGGCGTTCCTGCACGGAGATGCTCAGCGCGGTGCCGATGCCCGTGACCGCCACGGCGACGCTCAGGCTGAGCAGCACCATCAGCATCACGGCGGCCAGGTCGAGGTTGCGCTGGGTCTCGTCGGAGCTCTGCGAGGCCGTGGTCACGGTGACGGTCGGCGAGCTGGGCAGGGCCGCCAGCACCGCGCTGCGGTAGGCGCCCTGGTCGAAGCCGGATTTCACGGTGACCACGACCGCGCTGACCGGGGCCAGGCTCGGGTCGCCGACCAGCACCTCCGCGAAGTCCAGGTCGACCGCGGGCAGAGTGCCCGCGACGGTCACGGTCCTGGGCCCGCCGGCCAGGCCGCTGATGGTGATCTGCTGCCCCACGGCGACCTTGTTCTCGCCGAGCCGCCACCCGCCGACCAGGGCGCTGTCCGGGCCGAACTTGGTGGCCGCCGGCTGGTGCACGGCCTGGAGGTACGCGTCGAGCCGCGCCGGGTCGACGCCGGCGACGCCCATGCGCGCGCCGTTGACGGTGATGCCGCTGCCGGCGCCGCTGATCGGCAGCAGCTGGTCGACCTCGGGCTGCTGCGCCGCCTTGAGCACGTCCGGGCCGAGCGGGCGGTGCCCGGTGTCGATGATCTGGGCGTCCGGGGTGCGCGAGTCCTGGCCCGCGAAGCTGAGGTCGCGGGCCGTGCCGATGAGCACCACGGCGCCGGCGACGATCGCGCTGGCCAGCACCAGCGGCATGGCCACGGAGGCGGCGCGCTGCGGCACCCGGCCCAGCTCGATGCCGGCCAGCTTCACGTGCGGGCCGAAGATCCGGCCGGCGACCCAGCCGATGCCGCGGCCGATGAACGGCACCACGCGCGGCCCGAACGAGCCGAAGACACCGGCGACCGCGGCGATGCCGGAGAACAGGGCGAAGAACGGGGAGCCGATGGACTTCTGGGTGGCCAGCGCGCCGAGGGCGAACACCACGGCCGCGCCCACGAGCAGCCAGCCGCGGATGGTGCGGGCACGGACCGCGCGGCGCTCCGGCGTCGCCTCGCCGGCCAGGCGCAGCGCCGCCAGCGGCGAGATGCGCGCGGCGGCCAGGGATGGCCGCACGGCGGCGAACGCACTGAGCGCCGCCGCCACGAGGATGCCGGTGATGAGGTAGCCGATGGATGGCAGCGCCGCCGGTTCCAGCTGCGTGGCGCCGAGCATCGTGGACACGCCCGTGACGTCGAGGATCCAGCCCAGTAGTCGCGCCACGGGCCCGCCCAGCAGCGCCCCCGCCGCGCCGGACAGGCCGCCGAGAATGAGCGCCTCGATCAGGTTGGCCCACACGATCGGCGTCCGGTCGGCGCCGACGCAGCGCAGCAGCGCCGTCTGCTTCTGGCGTTGCAGGTAGACCGCGCGGAAAGTCGCGCCGGCGACGAACACCGAGGTCGCCAGGGCCAGGAGGCTGAACAGGAACAGCAGCACGCGGACCGTGTTGTCGGAGCTCTGGAGGGTCCGCTCGCCGTCGCCCGTGCGCACGCTGACGCCGGTGCCGAGCTGCTGGGCCAGGTTCGCCCGCTCCGTGACGTCGCTGGTCCCCGGGGCGAGCAGCAGGTCGAGCTCGGTGGTGTCGAACCTGGGGTTGAGCTTGGTGGCCAGATCCTTGCCGACGATCATGAACGGCTCGTCGGTGTGCGCGCCCATCTGCGTCACGCCGACCACGGTGACCTGGACCGGGCGCCCGCCGGCGTCGACCACGGTGATCTTCTTGCCCGGGGACAGATGCCGTTGGTACGCCGTGACCTTGTCGATGACCACCTCGCCGTCGGCGGCCGGCGTGCGGCCGTCCTGGAGGGCGTAGCGGTTGAGGGAGGCGTCACCCGGGTCGATCGCCGCCGTGACCCGGTTCGGCAGCGCGCGGCCGTCCGCGCCGACGACGTCGACCGACACCTGTTGCACCGGCACGACCTTGGCGATGTTCGGCGCGCCGGCGAGCTGCTGGGCCACGGCGTTGATGTCGGGGGCCTGGCTCTCCGCCCCGATCGTCGACACGACCACGCCCACCGACTGCGGCACCCGCTCCGCGCCCGCCTTCACGGCGCTGTTCATGGCGTCGCCGAGCATCAGCGAGGCGATGAGGCAGGCGACGCCGACGAGCAGCGCCAGACCGGGCAGCAGCGTCCGGCCGGGGTGGCCGCGCAGTTCCGACAGGGCGAGTCGGGTGACGATCCTTGGGTTCACGCTGCACGACGCTAGGGACCCTGTGGATCACCGGGCATCATCCTGACGTAGCGACCCCACATCCGCCTTGAGAACGACCCCGGCTTATGCAGGGAAGGACGCCTTACCCTCGTTCAACGCGGGTAAGGCGTCCTTCCCTGCATAACGGAATCAGTTGCCGAGCATGGCCTGCACGAACTTGGCGGCGTCGAAGCTGCCGAGGCCGGTCACCCGGTCGTAGCCCTTGGTCGCCGTGAAGGCGCCGTTGCTGCCGCTGGTGATGTCGTGCAGCGCCGTCGTGCCGGCCAGCTTGTACAGCGCCGGGTTGGCGAAGCCGAGGTTCGGCTTGCCGGCCGCCGCCGCCAGCTGGTTGTACAGCGCCGTGAAGCCCGCCCACTGCGGCGCGGCCGCGCTCGTGCCGCCGACGACGCCGAACTGGCCCTTGCTGAACACCGCCAGGCCCGTCGCCGGGTCCGCGTCCGCCGCGATGTCCGGCACCATGCGGACCTGGCTGCCCAGGTTGGCCTGGTAGTCCGGGGCCGCGAACAGCTTCGAGTTGCCGCCGCCCGAGCCGTCCCAGCCCGTCTCGCTGGTGCGGGCGTTGTTGGCGCCGACCACCAGGTGCGTGCCGCCGGTGCCGGTGACGAACGGGTCGCTGGCCGGGAAGTCGACGCTGGCGCCGCCGTTGCCGATGTCGTCGGAGCCGCTGTCGCCCGAGGCCGCGAACAGGCTCTGGCCCTGGGCCGCGGCCTGCTTGTACAGCGTGTCCTGGGCCTGGAGGTCGGCCTGCGTGCCGGCCTCCTCCGGGCCGCCCCAGCTGATCGACACGACCGGGATCCTGCTGTTCACGACGGCCGCGTACGTGTCGATCACGCCGCGGCTGCTGTTCGGGCCCTCGAAGATGGTCTGCTGGGCCTTCGGCGCGACCGCCTGGATCGCCTCGATGTCCAGCTCCACCTCGGTCTGGCCCTCGCCCAGCGCCACCCCGCCGTCGACCGTCTTGACCAGCGGCTTCGGCGGCGTGAGGCCGAACTGCTGGTCGTAGGCGTCGATGTTCTGCTGCTGGAAGGCATCCAGCTCGAACACCGCCACCTGCTGGCCCGCACCCGTGGCGTTGACGCCCTTGATGTCGTACGCCCCGTTGAGATTCGCCGGCGTCACGCCGCGAACCGCCCGCTGCTTGACCGGCGGGTGCGTCAGCTTGCGGTGGTTGTCCAGGCCCGCGACGTCGCTGACCGCGGAGGCCAGGTTGCCCGGCAGGCTCAGGGCCGTGTCGTTGGCGTAGTAATCCTGGCCCGTCTTGGCGTCGCGGCGCGTCGACAGCTTGCTGCCGAACGTCTGCTCCATCGCCGAGGCCGGGCCGCTGGCGTCCACGATCAGGCGGTTGGCGGCCACCGAGTCGACCTTCAGGCCCTTCGACTTCAGGTAGGTCGTGACCTGGTCCACCTGGTTCTGCGACGCCCCGTACCTGGCCGCGAACTGCTCCGGCGTCAGGTACTGGCCGTATCTCGGCGAGCGGGGATCGCTCACCTGCTTGACGAACGCGTCCAGGTCCTTGGAGTTCGACGGCGCCATGCTCACCGCGACCGACAGCTGCTTGTCCGCCGGCACGTCGCCCGTGCGGGTCGACTGGGCCAGCTTGGGCAGCACCGTGCCGGTCAGGGTCACTCTGGGCTGCAGGGCGACGGGATCGGCGTTCGCGGCCTGCATGACGGCCGCACAGGTCCCCAGAACAGCGATGGGCGCGAGTACCGCCACCGCCACCTTGATGCTCTTCTTCACCATCGGCTCCTCGATCCGGCAGGGTCCCGGTCGAATACGCCTCACTTCCGGTCACGGTTCATTGACGTGCGAAAATCGCCCCGTGGCCGCCGACGAGCTGATCGCCCTGTACTCCGCCGACGGCTGCGTGGTCGGCTCCACCACCCGGGCCCGCATGCGCGCCGAGGGCCTGTGGCACGCCGCCACCGCGATCCTCGTCCGCTCCCTCGACGGCCGTCGCGTCTACGTCCACCGCCGCAGCCCTGACAAGGACGTCTTCCCCGGCCTGCGCGACTGCGGCGTGGGCGGCGTGGTCGACGCCGGCGAGGACCCCGCCGACGGCGCCCTGCGCGAGCTGGCCGAGGAGCTCGGCATCACCGGCGCGCCCCTGACCTTCCTGTACCGCTTCACCTTCGACCAGCCCCCGGTGCGCTGTCACAACTTCGTCTACGAGACCTCGTGGGACGGCCCCGTCGTCCACCAGCCCGAGGAGATCGTCTCCGGCGGCTGGATGGACCTCGACGAGGTGGCCGCGCAGCTCCGCGACCCCGCCACCGACTTCGTCCCCGACGGCCGCGCCATAGCCCTGGAATGGCTCCGCCGCTATCACGACTGATCCACCCACAGCAGCTTTCGCACCCCGCCCGGGTCCTCGTGCGGCACCTCGATCCGGCCCTTGAGCTCGAACTCCGGCACGATGTCCACCCCGTGCGGCTCCACGTCCAGACCCTTCTCCTGCGCCCAGATCGCCACGCACTCCATGAGATACCCGTTGGCACAGCCCACATCCAGGAAGGTCCCGCCCCGATCGACCGCCTCCGTGACCACCTTCCTCGTCCGCACCCGGTCCTCTTCGCCCCCCGACTTCCCCGACTGCTCCCACGGCGTCTTCGCCGTCAGGTACGGCACCCGCAGCAGCCCCGCCATCGCCTCGTGCCACCCCCGCTGGTCGATCACCCCGTCAGCCAGCGCCGCATCGATCGCCGCGATCTGCCGCCACCCCAGATCCCACATGGCTCCCCCTAGTGGCACGGGGTGCGATACTCGATGCCCGGAAAGCAGCTTTCCCATTCCTGCGGATGAATCGATCGCTCACCACGCGGCATATCCCCCACCCCCGTCGTTCGTCGCCGACCACGATCGGGCGCCTGCCGTTGTTCGGCAAGCGCCCGACGAGGCCGTGCAACGAATCAAACGATGGGGGTGGCGGTGTCGGCCAACCGGTCGGCATCGACGGCCCGGCGGCTGCGGATCAGCTCCTGCACCGGGCCGATGCCGTCGTCCCACTGGTTGACGTGCATGCCGGCCACGACCTGGTCGCCGGCCAGCCAGAAGGCGTAGAAGGCCTGGCCCTCGACATCGCCACGGGTGACGACGCGGTCGTATCCGCCGGGCGCGAACCAGCCGGCGAATTCCATGCCGATGTCGTACTGGTCGGTGAAGAAATAGGGCAGTTGGTCGTACACGACGTCCTGACCCAGCATCGCTTTCGCGGCGGCGGGGCCGGAATCGACGGCGTTCTGCCAGTGCTCGACGCGAATGCGCTGGCCGTAGCGAGAACTGGGCACGCTGGCGATGTCGCCGGCGGCGAACACGTCGATATCGGAGGTGCGCAGCGCGGAGTCGACCACGACGCCGCCGTTCTCGACGGTGAGCCCGGAGTCCTCGGCCAGTTCGGAGTTGGGCCGCGCGCCGACGCCGACGACGATGACGTCGGCGGGGATCTCCCCGGCGTCGGTGGCGACACCGGAAACCTTGCCGGCGCCGACAAAGCCCGTGACGCCGACGCCGAGGCGCAGCTCGACGCCCTGCCGCCGGTGCACGTCAGCGAAGACGGCCCCCATCTCCGGGCCGAGCGCAGCGTGCAGCGGCGTCTCCGCCGGCTCGACGACGGTCACCGTGCAGCCGGCCTTTCGGGCCGCGGCGGCGGTCTCCAGCCCGATCCAGCCGGCGCCGACCACCACGACCCGCCCGCCGTTGGCGAAGGCCTCGCGCAGGTCGTCGGACTGCTCGAACCGGCGCAGGTAGTGCACGCCGGTGAGGTCGTTGCCCTCCACCCTGAGCCGCCGGGGCGAGGACCCGGTGGCCAGCAACAGCTTCGTGTAGCCGATGCTCTCGCCGCCGGCCAGCTCCACCGCGTGCCCCTCACGGTCCAGCCGGGACACCCGGCGGCCGGTGAGCAGTTCGACGTGGTTGTCGCCGTACCAGCCCAGCGAGTGCAGGAACACGCTGTCGCGGTCCTGGTCGCCCAGCAGGTAGCCCTTGGACAGCGGCGGCCGGTCGTACGGCCGCTCCTGCTCGGCGCCGATCAGCACGATCCGACCGTCGAAGCCCTCCGCACGCAATGTCTCCGCTGCCTTGGCGCCGGCCATGCCGGCGCCCACGATCACGTGCGTCTGCTCGCTGGACATCCTTGTCACTCCCGTCGCAGAACCGCTGATTCCCCCGTTCTACAACCCCCACGCAACCCCTGCGCGTTGTTCACGGCTCGTTGTTCGGATGACTTCCGGCGACACCGAACAACACGCACCCGGTAGACAGGACGTGGGCGGCAACCGGCCACGAGGGGGGACCGGTTGCCCCCGCCGGGAACGCTAGTCCTGCGGCCTGGCGTCTTCGATCACCGCGCACCCCGGACAGGTGCGCGGCGATCGAGGACTCGGTCCGACGGCGGCGAGCCGGACGTCAGTCCGTGGCCGCGAGGCGGGCGGCGGCCGGGACGGCGATGTCCTTGAGCAGGGTCTGGGCCTTGGTCTCCAGCGTGGTGACGATCTGGGCCCGGGCCAGCAGATGTCCCTTGGCCAGCAGCAGGGTGCAGCTGATCTGGCTGCCCGTCTCGCACCAGCTGTAGCTGGCGTCGACGCCGGTCGGGGCCTTGGCGAGGATGAACTTGGTGGCCTGGGAGCACGTCAAGGCGGCCTTGGTCGCGGCCAGCACCTGCGCGGCGGTGGTTGTCTTGGGGTAGGCGGCCACGTACTCGGTCAGCGTCGTCACGGAGCTCGCGCCGATCCAGCCGGTCTGCGCGCCGGCGACGGCCGCCGCGGGCTTGCTCAGCGAGGCGCCGCAGACGGGCAGCGAGGCCAGGACCGTCGACTTCTGGGGCACGCTGGGGTGGAACCCGATGTCCAGCACGGAGGCGTCGGTCATCAGGCCGGCGGTGAGCTGTGCGGCCATGACCGCGGTGTCGGCCGTCGTGGTCGTCGGCCTGGCCACAGTGGTCGTGTGGGTGGTGCTCGGCGCGGCGGTCGACGTGGTGGTGGCCACGGGGTCCTGGGTGGCGTAGTGCCGCAGGTCGTTGGGCTTGCCTGAACAGGACGCCGTCAGCACGAGAATGCCGACGACCACGTACGCGCGACGCAACGCGTTGCCCCCTCCGGGATTCGTCTCAAGGAATCACCCGAGGGTAGTAGTCGGCGATCAACGCCCCGCGCGCGACCGGTCAGTTCCAGGCCAGTTCGGCCCGACGACCCCAGTAGCGGCCGGGCTCGACGGCCAGATGGGCGAGCGTGTTCGGGCCGGGCAGGGTGACGCGGGCGGCGGCGAGGTTGGCCCTGAGCTGCGCCGGACTGGCCGCCCCGAGCAGCACGGTGTCGGCCCACGGCTGCGCCAGCGCGGCCGCCAGCGCGACGGCGTCCGCCCCGACGCCGGCCCCCTCGGCAATGCCCAGGAGCTCGGCCGGCGGCTCGACCGCCAACCGCCCGTTGGCCAGCGCCTCCTTCACCAGCACGTGCAGGCCGGCCTCGTGCGCCTCCGCCAGCGCGGGCCCGGCCGAGGTCTCCAGCACGTTCCACGTCGACTGCACGGTGCTGAACAACGGCCGCCCGTGCACGGTCAGGGCCGTGGCCCGCCGGATGGTCTCGGCCTGTGCCGGCCCGGTGGTGGAGAACCCGATGCGGACGCCGCGGTCGGTCAGCTCGAACAGGCTCTGCTGCAACAGCGGATCGTTGAACAACGGGCTGTCGGCGGTCAGGGAATGCACCTGGTACACCGAGAGCCAGCCGCCCAGCAGTTCCTCGGTCTCGGCCCACTGCCGCTCGAACCGGGCCAGGCTGTGCTCCTTGACCTCGTGCACGGGCGCGTCCGGCCGCCAGTCGGCCACGTAGGCGTAGCCCCACTTGCTGGACACCACGACGTCCTCGTGCCCGCGGTCGGCCAGCCAGCCGGCCAGGAACTCCTCGGCCCGCCCGTACGAGCGGGCGGCGTCCACCCAGCGGATGCCGGCGGCGTAGGACTCGTCCAGGACCTTCCACGCGGCGGCCCGCATCGCCGGCACGCTCCTCACGCCGGGTAGCGCGCCCTGCCGGCCCAGGTTGATGTACGCGGGCCGGCCGAGCGCGGCCAGTCCCAGACCGAGTCGTTCGAGCACGTCTCTCCCTTCCAGCGCGGTTGACGGCAAGACGCTATCCGGGCGACACGGCTTTCGCACGACAGCACGAGTGAATGACCACGCAGAGTGGTGATCGGGCCTATTTGAGGATTTACCCAATGGTTACGAAAACCGGCCCGGACATTCCCCCGAAAGAGTCACGAACGGCCCGGGTCCGAAGACCCGGGCCGTTCTATGAAATTGCAGGGCGTACTTACAGGTACTGCCCCGTGTTGCTTGCCGTGTCGATGGCCCGGCCCGACTCCTGGTTCTTGCCGGTGACCAGGGTGCGGATGTACACGATCCGCTCGCCCTTCTTGCCCGAGATGCGGGCCCAGTCGTCCGGGTTGGTGGTGTTGGGCAGGTCCTCGTTCTCGGCGAACTCGTCCACGATGGCGTCGATCAGGTGCTGCACCCGCAGGCCCGGCTCGCGGGTCTCCAGGACGGCCTTGATCGCGGCCTTCTTGGCCCGGTCGACGATGTTCTGGATCATCGCGCCCGAGTTGAAGTCCTTGAAGTACAGGACCTCCTTGTCCCCGTTGGCGTAGGTGACCTCCAGGAACCGGTTCTCGTCGGACTCGTCGTACATCCGCTCGACCGTGTGCTGGATCATCGCGTTGATGCAGCGCTTGGCGTCGCCGGCGAACTCGGCCAGGTCGTCGGTGTGGATGGGCAGCGTCTCGTTGAGGTACTTCGAGAAGATGTCCTTGGCCGCCTCGGCGTCCGGACGCTCGATCTTGATCTTCACGTCGAGCCGCCCCGGCCGCAGGATGGCCGGGTCGATCATGTCCTCGCGGTTGGAGGCGCCGATCACGATGACGTTCTCCAGGCCCTCGACGCCGTCGATCTCGGCCAGCAGCTGCGGCACGATCGTGGTCTCGACGTCGGAGGACACGCCCGAGCCGCGGGTGCGGAAGATCGAGTCCATCTCGTCGAAGAACACGATTACCGGGGTGCCCTCGGAGGCCTTCTCACGAGCCCGCTGGAAGATCAGGCGGATGTGCCGCTCGGTCTCGCCGACGAACTTGTTGAGCAGCTCGGGGCCCTTGATGTTGAGGAAGTACGACTTGGCCTGGCCGTCGTCGTCGCCCCGCGCCGCCGCGACCTGCTTGGCCAGGGAGTTGGCCACCGCCTTGGCGATCAGGGTCTTGCCGCAGCCGGGAGGGCCGTACAGCAGCACGCCCTTGGGCGGGCGCAGCTGGTACTCGTGGAACAGCTCGGCGTGCAGGAAGGGCATCTCCACGGCGTCGCGAATGGCCTCGATCTGCCGGAACAGGCCGCCGATGTCGCGGTAGTCGACATCCGGCACCTCCTCCAGCACGAGGTCCTCGACCTCCGCCTTGGGCACCCGCTCGTAGGCGTAGCCGGCCTTGGAGTCCACCAGCAGCGAGTCGCCCGGCTTGAGCGGGGAGTCGACCAGCGGGTCGGCCAGCCACACCACGCGCTCCTCGTCGGCATGGCCGACGACCAGCGCGCGGGCGCCGCCCGTCTCGTAGTCGCTGAGCAGCTCACGCAGGATGCACACCTCGCCGGTGCGCTCGAAGCCGCCGGTCTCCACGACCGTCAGCGCCTCGTTCAGCCGGACCGACTGGCCCAGCTTGAGGGTCCCGCCGTCAACCGCGGGGGACACCGCCACCCGCATACGACGGCCGGCGGTGAACACGTCCACCGTTCCGTCCTCGTATCCGGCCAGGTAGA
Organism: Kutzneria sp. NPDC051319; assembly: GCF_040682195.1. Classification (NCBI taxonomy): domain Bacteria; kingdom Bacillati; phylum Actinomycetota; class Actinomycetes; order Pseudonocardiales; family Pseudonocardiaceae; genus Kutzneria; species Kutzneria sp. NPDC051319. The sequence continues at coordinate 40,085 of NZ_JBFBAM010000069.1, forward strand.
CGCCGTAGCCGCTGGGCGGCTGGGCGAGCCGGTCCACCTCCTCGCGGAGGGCGAGAAGCTGGCTGCGTGCCTCTCGGAGGGTGTCGACCAGCTTGGTGTTGCGCTCGGTCAGCTGGCTCACCCGCTCGGACGCCTCCGCGAGGCGCTGTTCGAGCAACCGGACGTGTCGTGGGGACTCCGTCAACTTGCGCCGCAGCAGTGCGATCTCGTCCTCGAGGAACCTGATCTGCGCGGACAATTCGGCGCCACTCGCACCGTGGTTCAGCTCGCCACCCTCATCGGGCTGGCTGCCGGGACGGTCGGTCGACATATCGGCACCCTCCTCCCGCTCTACGTCTTCCCACGGTACCGGCGATCACTGACAAGTGAGAGGACCTCTGGCCGCGTGCTGGTCGCGAAACGGCCACGAAACGCCCGCTCGGCCGGATGAACTACTCCATACCGGTGTCAGGGGGAACCTCCCAACCGCTACCGTGCGTCTCAGGCACCGGAAGTGCCGTGGTTACGGCAGTGTCCACGCCTGCCGCGTGAACATCCACCCCAAGGCGACAACCGTCCCGTGGAGTGGACACCTGGGCATACCCACGGCGTCACGCAGGGCAAACAAGGCCAGGCCCACGAGTTCGGGGAGATTCAGCAGTGACGTATCCGCCACCACCTTCGGATCCGTACGGCCAGCAGTACCCGCCGCCCCCTCCGCCGCAACCGGGCTACGGCCAGCAGTACCCGCCGCCGAACCCCTACCCCCAGCAGCAGCCGTACGGCCAGCCGTATCCGCCGCCTCAGCAGCCGCCGTACGGACAATTCGGGCAGCCGTATCCGGGCGGGATGCCACCCCAGCCGCCGCGGCCGAACAGCTCCCGGACCATCCTCATCGTGCTGGGCGTGGTTGTCGTCGTCGGTCTCGGTCTCGGCGGCATCGTGTGGTTCAACAACGCGAACGCCCCTCGGGACACCACCGTGTCGGTCGGCACCAGCACCACCCGCACGCCGGCCCCGACCACCAGCCACAGCTCGCCGACGACCTCCCGGACGAAGAGCACCGGCGGCGGTTCCGGAGGCTCGGGCGGCTCCGCGTCGAGCGACGTGAAGACCGTGGCCGACAGCTTCATCGCGGCCGTCAACAACCGCGACGCCGACGCCGCCACGCGGCTCGTGTGCCCGGCCGACCGGGACGAGTACGCCAAGACCGCGGCGTCCCCGCACTCGGTGTTCGACCCGGCCACCAACTCCCACATGGAGCTGACCAGCCTGTCCCAGACCGACAGCACGCACGCCGCCGCGAACGTGCACACCGAGGGCACCCTGAACGGCGAGCACCGGAGCCAGGACGCCACGGTCGTCATCAGCAAGCAGTCCGGCGGCTGGTTCGTGTGCAACAGCTAGGGTGATCAACCGTGAGCTTCCAGCAGCCACCGTTCGACTCGTCCACCGTCCGCCGGGCCACCGCGCGGCGTAAGGACGCCTGGATCATCGGCGGCACGGCAGTCGGCGTACTGGCCATGCTCGGCCTCGGCGCCTGGGCGGTCGTGGCGATCACCAGCAGCCGGGGCCAGCAGCCCCAGACCCAGGGCGGCGGCGGTTCCCAGGCCGCCCCCGTGGACCCGCTGGCGGCCGCCGCGGCCCAGCAGTTCGCCGACGCCCTGGCCGACGACGACGTCGCGGCGGCCAAGCTGGTCGTCTGCTCGTCGGAGAACCCGCAGGCCGCCGGCGTGAAGGTGCCCTACGAGGTCCGCAAGCTCGTGGTGAACGGCTCCACCGGCACGGTGACGCTGGTCAAGCACCCGCAGCAGGGTCAGGACGTAGATGTGCCGGCCGTCCGGCTGGTCAAGCAGGACGGCGGCTGGAAGGTCTGCGGGACGCCCTAGTTGTTGCCGGTGGACGTCGGCCGGCGCTGCGGCCGCGGCGTCACGACGCCGTCGGCCAGGCGGCGGGCCGTGAGCAGGAACGCGGTGTGCGCGATCATCCGGTGCTCGGGGCGGACCGCCAAGCCCACCACGTGCCACGGGCGCATCATCGTTTCCCACGACTCCGGCTCGGTCCAGCACTGCTGCTCGCGCAGCGCCTCCGTGACCCGGGACAGCTGCGTCGTCGTCGCCACGTACACGACGAGCACGCCGCCGGGGATCATCGCCGCCCGGACCGTCTCCAGCACGTCCCATGGCGCCAGCATGTCCAGAACGGCCCGGTCGACCTCGCCGCCCTCGGCCGCCGACGGGTGCTCGTTCAGGTCGGACACCGTCAGCGACCAGTTGTCCGGCGACTTGCCGAAGAACTGCTCCACGTTGCGGATCGCGTGGTCGGCGTGGTCCTGCCGCACCTCGTACGAGATGACCTTGCCCTGGTCCCCCACCGCGCGCAGCAGCGAGCAGGTCAGCGCGCCCGAGCCCGCCCCGGCCTCCAGCACGCGGGCGCCGGGGAAGATGTCGCCCCACATGACGATCTGGGCCGCGTCCTTGGGGTAGATCACCTGGGCCCCGCGCGGCATCGACAGCACGTAGTCCGGCAGCAGCGGCCGCATCGCCAGGTACGACGTGTTGGCCGCCGACGTGATCAGCGAGCCCTCCGGCTTGCCGATCAGGTCGTCATGGGCCAGCGCGCCCCGGTGCGTGTGGTACTCCTTGCCGGGTTCGAGGACGATCGTGTAGTGCCGACCCTTCGAGTCGGTCAACTGCACACGGTCTCCGGCCTGGAAAGGCCCACTCACACTCACTAGCTGGTCCTGCCTTCTGCTCACGCTCTCGGGTTCGCAGAATCGTCTCAGGTGCGACGACGCCCCTTCGAAGCGGCCCTGAGGTCCTGCCGGCGCAGCACGCCCGCCGGCCTGCCCTCCTCGTCCACCACGAGGAACTGCCAGGCCGCCGTGGTGCGCACCCGCTCCGCGATCTCGTCCGGCGGCTCCGAGTCCAGCAGCACCGTCTCGGGCCGGATCGGCTCCGCCGCCGACTCGGCCGGCGTCAGCGGCGAGCGCTCGGCGATGCGGCGGGCGGCGTCCTCGTCCAGCAGGCCGGCGGCCACGCCGTCGGCGCGGACCAGCACCACGCCCCGGCCCGCCGAGGCCGCCAGCGCGTCGGCCACCGGGCTCTCCGCCGGCAGCTGCAACACCGGCCGCACCAGGTCGTTGAGGCTCACGCCCTCGGGCCAGCTGCGCTGCATCTCCGAAACCAGCTCGCTGCGTGCCCCGGCGACCACGAACCAGGCCGTCACCGCGCAGACGCCCAGCCACAGCCAGCGGTCGTTGGAGCCCTGCACGATGCGCAGCAGGGCCCACAGCACCAGCAGGCCGGCCACGATGCCGCCGCCGACCACCGCCGTGCGGGTGCCCGTGCCGCGCTTGCCGGTCAGGCCCCAGACCGCCGCGCGCAGCATGCGGCCGCCGTCCAGCGGCAAGCCCGGCAGCAGGTTGAACACCGCCACCGCCGCGTTGGCCAGGGTCGTCTCCAGCAGCAGCAGCCAGATCGGGCCGCCCTGCGGCACCACGAACAGCGTCGCCCCGAACACCAGCGCCAGCACGATCGACACCGCCGGCCCCGCCGCCGCGACCATGCCCTCCTGGGCCGGCTTGGCCGGCGAGCGGCCCACCTCCGAGATGCCACCCAGCAGGAACAGCCTCAGCCGTCGGACCGGCAGGCCGTACCGCAGGGCCACGACGCAGTGGCCCAGCTCGTGGGCCAGCACCGACGCCCCCAGCAGCAGCGCGAAGCTGGCCGCCAGGACCAGCGCCGCCGCCGTGCCGATGCCCGGCATGAGCTGGCCGACCATCGGCGTGTACAGCGCCGTGACCACGATCGAGCCGATCCACCAGGACGGCGCCAGCAGCACCGGCACGTTCCGCACCCGGAACAGGCGAAGGCCACCATCGGGATCGCCCGGACGGATCCAACTGGTGGTGGCCACACCAGCAGGGTAGGGCCTCACGTGTGGGGCCGCCGTGACGCCTTCTCCACAGCCTTCTGCCGCCCCCGCCTTTATCGCTACGTGAGTGGCTCATTTTCGTTTGGGGGCCACCTGAGCCACTCACGTGACAACCTCCCTCGGCCCCCGTCGCCACATGAGTGGCTCATTTTCGCTCGGCGGCCACCTAAGCCACTCACGTGGCGTCTCTCCCCCGCTGCCTGGCGCACATGAGTGGGTTAGGTGGGCTCAGATGCGAAGTGAGCCACTCACGTGAAAAAACGGCATTTGGGTGGTGGTCGCGCGCGCGGGAGACGGGGGCCGGCGGAAGTGTCAGACCGGCTGGGTAGCGTTTCTGTCATGGAGAAGGTGGTGCGCAGGCCGGCGCTGTCCCCGTCGCGGGCCAGCGATTTCAAGCAGTGCCCGCTGCTCTACCGGTTCCGGGCGGTGGACCGGCTGCCGGAGAAGCCGACCAAGGCGCAGATCCGGGGCACGGTGGTGCACTCGGTGCTGGAGCGCCTGTTCGGGCTGCCGGCCGGCGAGCGGGTGCCGGACACGGCCAAGGAGCTGCTCGGCCCGGCCTGGCGGGACCTGCTGGCCGAGCGGGCGGAGCTGGCCGACCTGTTCGGGCAGGAGGAGGAGCTCACCGAGTGGCTGGCCTCGGCCGAGGGCATGCTGACCAGCTATTTCGGCCTGGAGGACCCGCGGCGGCTGGAGCCGGAGGCGTGCGAGCTGCTGGTGGAGGCCGAGCTGCCCTCGGGCATGCTGCTGCGCGGCTACATCGACCGCCTGGACGTGGCGCCGACCGGCGAGATCCGGGTCGTCGACTACAAGACGGGGGCCGCGCCGCGGGAGATCGGCGAGGCCAAGGCCATGTTCCAGATGAAGTTCTACGCGCTGGTGCTGTGGCGGCTGCGCGGCGTGGTGCCGCGGCAGCTTCTGCTGATGTACCTGTCGGACCGGCAGAACCTGGCCTATCAACCCGACGAGGCCGAGCTGAGGCGATTCGAGCGCACGCTGGAGGCGATCTGGAACGCCATTCTCAAGGCCGGCAAGACCGGTGATTTCCGGCCCAACCGCAGCCGCCTGTGCGACTGGTGCGACCACAAGGCGCTGTGCCCGGAGTTCGGCGGCACGCCGCCGCCCTACCCCGGCTGGCCGGAGCCGGACCCCGGGGTGGAGACCGCGCTGGACCGAGCGGACTAGGCTGTCGTTCACCCGACCCGCACGCCCGGTCACTCCAGGTGGCCGAGCGAAGGGAGCGCGCATGTCCGTCGAGGACTTCGACCTGATCACGGTCCGCACCGAGCCCGCCGGCGACGCCGTCGTCGTGCACGTCAGCGGCGAGCTCGACCTGTCGACCGCCGACGTCGCGGAGGCCGAGCTGGGCCAGGCCGTCGGCAGCGGAGCTCCGGCGGTGATCGTGGACCTGGACCGGGTGAGCTTCCTCGGCTCGACCGGCCTGCGCGTGCTGCTGACGGCACGGGACCGGGCCAACGACTCCGGCGTCGACCTGCGCCTGGTCGGCGGCCACCGGGTGGTGCTGCGTCCGCTCCAGGTCAGCGGCCTGATGCCGGCGTTTCAGGTGCACGCCACGATCCCCGACGCCATCGCCGCGCTGGCGGCGGTCTAAGCCGTCCGGGTCCGCGCCACGACAGTGGCGGTGAGCAGGGACGCGTGCCAGGTCGGCTCGCGGAAGCCGACGGCCGTGAGCAGCCGGTCGGCGCTGCTGCGGGTCCGCGCCCGGTGCCGCAACCACGCCGACGGCCCCAGTAGCGGCGAGAACGCGTCGCTGAGCACGAGGGTGCCGCCGGGTATCAGCATCCGGGCGCATTCGGCCAGGCCCTGGCGCTGGTCGTGCCAGTGGTCGAACGACGCGGTGCTGACCACCAGGTCGAAGCCGCCGTCGGCGAACGGCAGGTGCTCGGCGAAGGCGTTGCCGTAGCGGATGCGCGGGTCCAGGCCCGGCGCCGCGGAAGCGGCCTTCACGACCTCGGCCGCGGCGTCGATGCCGACCAGGGCCTCGGCCTGCGGCGCCCGCCGGGCCAGTAGTCGAAGCAGCGTGCCGGGCCCGCAACCCACGTCGAGGATCCGACGCGGTGCGGGCACCGCCGCCAGCGCGATGTCCAGGGTGTGCTCGATCGTGTTCCCGGGCATGACCGGGATCGTTGCACTAGGCATGCATGAACACTGTGACGCCGGACAGGGTGATCATGGACAGCACGGTGGACAGCAGGACGGCGTTGCGCGGCAACCGCGTGTCCAGGGCGTACTGGTGGGCGTAGACGAACACGTTCTGCGCGGTCGGCAGCGCGGAGCACAGCACCACGGCAAGCAGCAGGTGCCCGTCCAGGCCGAGCGCCTCGCCGGCCAGAAACGCGACCAGCGGCTGCGCGACGGCCTTGAGCAGCACGGTCACCCACAGCTCCCGCCGGTTGGCGGGTTCGCGCTGCTCACGGCTGTGCAGGGACATGCCCAGCACGAGCAGGGCGATCGGCAACGCCGCGGTGCCGAGCTGCGTCAACGGGCCGTTCACCAGGTCCGGCAGGGGCCAGCCAAGGGCGCTGACCACGACGCCGAGCGCGGACGCGGCGATGATCGGGTTTCGCACCGGGAGCGTGAGCATCTCCCGCCAGCGATTGCCGGCCGCGGCGGAGACGTCCAGCTCGACCAGGGTGAGCACGACCGGCGTCACCAGCAGCACCTGGAACAGCAGCACCGTGACGATGAACGAGGCGTCGCCGAGCACGGAGATCGCCACCGGCACGCCCAGGTTGGCCGAGTTGACGTAGCAGGCGGCCATCGCGCCGATCGACTGCTCGGCCAGGCTCCGGCCGAACAGCCAGCGGCTGGCCGCCAGCGCGCCCACGCCGACGACCAGGGTGCCGATGGCGAACACGGCGATGGCCGGCGTCAGCAGCCGCGACACCGGCGTCCTGCTCAACGTCGTGAACAGGACCGCCGGCATCGCCACGTGGAACACCAGCCGGCCCAGCACCAGCTCGGCGCGGTCGCCGAGCACGCCGGACCGGGCGACGAGATAGCCGAGCACGGTCAGCGCCCAGATGGGCACGAACGCGGTCAGCACCCCCGTGTGCTCGGAGCCGGCAGGATCACAGTCGGCACGAGCGGATGTCGGAGGCCAGGATCGCCTTCGCGCCCAGCGCCGACAGCTCGTCCATGATCTGGTTGGCGTCCTTGCGGGACACCATCGCCCGCACCGCGTTCCAGTTCTCGTCGGCCAGCGGCGCGACCGTCGGCGACTCCAGGCCCGGCGTGGTCTTGAGCGCCTGCTCCAGCAGCGCCTTCGGGCAGTCGTAGTCCAGCATCAGGTACTGCTGGGCCAGCACCACGCCGCGCAGCCGGGCGGTGAGCTGCGCCTTGGCCGGCGTGAGCTCCGAGCCCTCGCGCTGCACCAGGATCGCCTCGGACTTGCAGATCACGTCGCCGAAGGCCACCAGGTTGTGCTGGCGCAGCGTGCGGCCGGAGCCGACCACGTCGGCGATGACGTCGGCCACGCCCAGCTGCACCGAGATCTCGACCGCGCCGTCCAGCCGGATCACGTCGGCCTCGATGCCGCGCCGGCTCAGGTCGTCCACGACCAGCCGCGGGTAGGCCGTGGCCAGCCGCATGCCCTGCAGGTCCTCGACCTTCCAGTCCCGGCCGGCCGGGCCGGCGTAGCGGAAGTTCGAGCCGCCGAAGCCCAGCTCCAGCGTGGGCTCGACGCCCGCGCCGGAGTCACGGGCCAGGTCGAGGCCGGTGATGCCCAGGTCCAGCTGGCCGGACCCGACGTAGATGGCGATGTCCTTGGGCCGCAGGAAGAAGAACTCGACGTCGTTGGCCACGTCGAGCACGGTGAGGTCGCGCTGCTCATGGCGTCCCCGGTAGCCCGCCTCGGCCAGCATCTCGGCGGACTTCTCGGCAAGGGCGCCCTTGTTGGGCACCGCGACGCGCAGCATCTGCTTACTCCCGTTGTCGCTCATAGGTGGCGGTAGACGTCGTCGAGGGTCAGGTCGCGGCCCAGCATCAACACCTGGACGCGGTAGAGCAACTGGGATATCTCCTCGGCCAGCCGCTCGTCGGACTCATGCTCGGCCGCGATCCACACCTCGCCGGCCTCCTCCAGGACCTTCTTGCCCTGGGCATGGATGCCGTCGTCCAGCGCCGCCACCGTGCCCGAACCGGCCGGGCGGTCCTTCTTGCGGTCGGTCAGCTCCGCGAACAGCTCGTCGAACGTCTTCACGGGGGCTGATCCTCCCATCACGGGCCCGGCCGCCGCCTACCTGGGGGTGGCCTCACGCTGCGGCGGGAGCAGGCTCGGGCTGCCGGGTTTGCCCAGCGGGGCGGACCCGACCGACGTCAGAACGGACAGCAGCGCGGCCATGCCGGCGGTGGACAGCGACGTGGTCCACGCGGCGTTCAGCAAACCGACGCTTCCCGCTCCGAGAACGGCAACCAGGGTTTGGCAGAACGTTTTCATCGCCCGTTCGAGGGTGCACTGCCAGAAGGTCATGGTGAACATTTCGGTCTCCCCTCCTCGCTGTCCATGAGCTGTGGCCGTCGGCGCTGATACGGCCCGGTGTGAGCAAACCGACAGGCGGCGCGGAAGCACCCGATTGCCGCAGCGGTTGGCAAGGGTGTGGCCGTTGACGCGCGAGAAATCGATGCAGTGGTGATCGGGGCCGGTCAGGCGGGGCTGTCGGCCAGCTACTTCCTGCGCCACTACGGCGTCGAGCACGTCGTGCTGGACGGGGCTCCGGGCCCTGGCGGGGCGTGGCAGCACCGGTGGCCGTCGCTGCGTCTGGGGAAGGTCCACGGCATCCACGACCTGCCGGAAATGCCGCTGGGCAAGCCCGACGCGTCGCGGCCGGCGTCGGAGGTCGTGTCCGAGTACTTCGCGGCCTTCGAGCTGCGGAATTCGGTGCCGGTGAAACGACCGGTCCGGGTGACGGCCGTGCGGGAGAACGGCGACGGCCGGCTCCTTGTTGTCACCGACAAGGGTGAATGGGTGGCCCGGGTCGTGGTCAACGCGACCGGGACCTGGGAACGGCCGTTCTGGCCGCACTACCCCGGTCAGGGGTCATTCGCGGGCCGCCAGCTGCACACGTTCGACTACAACGGCCCCGAGGAGATGACCGGCCAGCGCGTGGTCGTGGTCGGCGGCGGGGCCTCGGCGACTCAGGCGCTGGCCGAGATCTCCCTGGTCGCGGCGTCGACGACGTGGGTGACGCGGCAGCCGCCGATCTGGCGTGAGGGGCCGTTCAAGGAGCAGGACGGCCGGGCCGCCGTGGCCCTGGTCGACGAGCGCGTACGGGCCGGGCTGCCACCCATCAGCGTGGTCGGCGTGACCGGATTGGGTGTGACTCCCGACGTCGCCGAGGCGCGGGCCCGCGGCGTGATGGAGCGGCTGCCGATGTTCGACCGGGTTGTGCCCGACGGTGTGACCTGGGACGACGGCCGGCACGTGAAGGCCGATGTGATCCTCTGGGCCACCGGATTCCGCGCTGCCCTCGACCACCTCCGGCCGCTGCGCCTTCGTGCCCCGGGCGGTGGCATTCTCATGGACGGCACCCGCGTCGTCCTGGATCCTCGGGTTCACCTGGTCGGGTACGGTCCGTCGGCTAGTACGGTGGGGGCGACGAGGGCAGGACGTGCGGCGGCCCGGGAAGTCCGGGACCTGCTGGCCAAGCGGGCTGCGAGCGCCGCCTGAGGACTGGGGGCGCGTTGGACTTCGTGCACGGCGACCGGGACGTGTTGGACGTGCTGCGGACCCGACGGGCCGCCGGCAGCCGACCCGGCAAGCGCGAGGACGGCCTTCGGGTGGCGCTCGTCGTCGAGGGCGGCGGCATGCGGGGCGTCTACGCCGGCGGCATGGTCTCCGCCCTGGAGTCCCTCGGCATGCGCGACGCGTTCGACGACGTCTACGGCACCTCCGCCGGCGCCTTCTCCGCCGTGGCGCTGGCCATCGGCGAGGGCTCCAAGGCCGGCGCCGTGTACTACGAGGACCTCGCCTCCAGCGACTTCATCAACTACCGCCGCGCGCTCACCGGCCGTGGGCCCTTGATCAGCCTCGACTACCTCGTCGAGCACGTGCTGGAGAAGGCCAAGCCCCTCGACTACGAGCTGTTGGCCAACTCCGACATCCCCGTCCGCACCGTCGCCACCCGCCTCGACACCGGCGTCGCCGAGGAGCTCTCCGGGCTGTCCACCGCCGACGACTGGCGGGCCGCCCTCTGCGCCACCTCCTGCATCCCTTTCCTCTGCGGGCCCGCCATTTCCCTTCAGGGCGCCCAGTGGATCGACGGTTCCGTCGCCGAGCCCATCGCCATCGAACGGGCCCTTGAGCGCTCCGCCACCCACGTCCTCGTGCTGCTTTCCCGTGCCCCCACCGAGAAGTCCCTCAAGGGCGGCGAGCACCCCCTCATGTCCGTCGTCGCCCGCGGCCTCGACCCCGTGGTCGCCGAGGCGCTGCGCCGCCGCGCCGAGAAGCACGCCACCGCCATGCAGCTGTTGACCGGCAAGGGCTTGTTGGCGTTGCGCCCCGCCACCGACTGCGGCGTCAACGGCCTCACCACCAACATCCCCCGCCTCCGCCGCGCCGAGGAAACCGGCGCCGCCGCCGTCCACGCCGTCTTCGCCGCCTGAAACCCCCGCGAGTCCCGCTCACAGACACACCGAATGTCGGTTTCGCGCAGAACTGAGACTCGAAGCTCGGTTCTGCGCGAAACCTCATTTCGGTGTGACGGTAGGCGGGACTGACCCGAAAATAGTGGTGAGTCGACCATGTCCAGGGCATGGCTGTTCCCTCAGACCACCGCCGAGCCGCCGGCAGCCTGAGCACAG
>NZ_JBFBAM010000070.1:0-50439 GCF_040682195.1 Kutzneria sp. NPDC051319
GCAAGATTGTGTTGAGTTCATGCCTGCCCGAGAGCGGGACTCGCGGTTTCACGGGGTGCCGTAGACCTGGAACTCCGACACCTGCCCAGCCGGCCAGCCGGTGTTGCCGGTGATCGTCAGCCGCACGTACCGCTGCGAACTCCCGGGCAGCGAGACGGTGACCTTGTTGCCGCTGGCCGGATCGAAGGTGTAACCCTTGCTGGCCACCAAAGTCGAGAAGTTGGTGCCGTCACTGCTGCCGCTGACGGTCAGGGTCTGCGTCCGCGCGCCCCAAGCGGTGGACGGCGGCAGCGTCAGGGTGATCGAGTTGAGTGGGCTCGAAGCGCCGAGATCGACCTGGAGCCATTGCGGGAACGCGTTGTTGACGCTTTCCCAGTAGCTGTTGGCGTTGTTGTCGTTGGCGTTGCCCGGTGGGAAGCCGCCCTGCGACCCGCTGGCGGTCATTGCCTTGCCCAGAGCCAGGTTCACGTCGGACGGGGCCGTCACGGCCGGATCGAACCTGTCAACCCAGTACTTGGTCCGGTCCAGGTACGCCGTCGACGAGGCGGTGCCGGTCTGGCCGTAAGCGCCGTCGTAGGTCAGGTATCCCCGTCCGGCCGGGGGATTCGAGCTGGCCGGCTCGATCTGGGAGCCCTCGTGCCACTCGTTGAACGAGGTCACCGACACCCAGTCCGGACTGCCGCCGATGCTCGGGCTCAGCGCGTTGTTCCACGTCTTGTCGTACTCGGCCCCGTTGTCCCGGTTGACGGTCGGCGTGGTGTTGCCGGGCACCGCGCGGTCGTCGAGGTAGCCGGGCGCGACGGAGGGAGCCCACACCATGCCGTGCTGATGGCAGTACGCGCCGGCATCGGCCCAGCCCGGCGCGGTCGCGGCGGCGATGCCGTCGTAGGTGTACATGCCGTTGAAATGCGCGACCTTGGTGGTGTCGGTGGTCTGCGCGAGCACGATGTTGGCCCCGGTCACCGAGTCGAGGGCGGACCAGTCGGCAATGTTCAGACTGTCGAAGACGTAGAACGCGGGTTTGTTGCCGTGCAGGGGATCCCGGTAGAACGCGGGACTCGATCCGTAGCGGGAGTCGATGTAGTCGACGTCGGAGGCCACGGAGGCGGCGGTCCGGTTGCCGTACGGCTCGATGTGCCAGGCCACCCGGATGCCGTGCCGTGCGGCGGCGGCCAGCACGCCCGAGGCCAGACCGTCCTCATAGGACCCCTGGCCCCACCAGCTGTAGATGATCACGCCGGCCCCGGAGCGGGCGATCCAGGTCATCTGTTGGTCCACGGCCCCGGCGAAGTCGCCGGAATCGTAGGCGCCGAGCGAGGGATAGTAGTTGGCGCCTATGTCGTCGGGCGGGGTGTGCCCGCCCTGGTCCCAGTGCCGGTAGCTGCCGTTCACGGTCGGGCTGCCGTACCAGGGGTAGTAGAACAGCTGGACCTTGTCGGACAGTCCGGCCGTGTTGCGGGCGAGCGCGGGCGGGGCCTGCACGGCGACCAGGGCGCCGAGCAGCAGGGCCACGACGGCGATCAGGCTTCGCAAGCTTCGCATGGCAGGGTCCATTCGGAAGCCGGGGTAGCACGGATGGGAACCGACCATAGGATTCTGAACAGCAAGCTGCAATAGCACGACTATTTAACGCAAGAAGCTGACACTACAGACAATGGGCATGCGGAAGCCCCGCCCGGTCGACAGTGTCCGGGCGGGGCGTCCTGCCGGCCGTCAGCCGACGGCGACCGCGAAAACGTGCAGCTTGGGCTGCCCCTGGGCGGCGACCGAGGTCACGTTGGGCAGGGTCACCACGGAGATCGTCTTGCCGGCCGGCAGCGGGACCGGCGAGTAGTACAGGTGCACGTTCGGTCCTTGCTGGCCGCCGCTGTTGTTCAGGTACGGCAACGTGGCGACCGCCTCCTCGCCGGGGATCGACGTCGAGCCCGACCACCAGTCGTCGAAGCCGAGCGTGTACTGCTGGCTGGTGCCGTCGGTGAAGACGATGGTGCCGGTGCCCGACACCGCGCCGGAGTCGGCGGTGCCGATGAAGCCGAGCTTGCCGCCGGATCCGGTCAGCTGCACCGATTGCCCGCCGGTGAGCACGTTGTCGGGCGCACCGACGGCAGGCCAGGTGAAGGACAGGCCGTCGTGCTGGACGGCCGCGCCGGGCGTGAGGCCGGCGCCGGCGAAGGTCTGCGCGGAGTAGCTGAAACCGCCGCCGTCGAGGTTGCCCGCGCTGGTGTTGTGATCATCGCTGACGCCGGTGTTGTTGTACGCGGCGGAAAGCGACGCGTACGGCACGGAGGTCTGGCCGGAGTCCGTCTTGGTGCCGGCGCTGCTGGACACCGTGGCGCTGAGCGGATAGGTGCCCGGCGTCGCCGTGGCCGGCGCGGTGACCTGCCAGGTGGTCTTCACCGTCTGACCGCCGGCGACCGAGGCGAACGTCGATGGCGTCGTCGCGGTCGCCGTCCAACCGGGCGGTGCGGCGATCGACATCGTCACGGTGCGGATCGCCGCCGTGCCACCGTTGGTGAACGTCGTCGTCGCCGTCCCGCTGCCGCCCGCGGTCACGACCGGCGGCACGGTCAGCCCCAGGGAGTGCCCGACGACGATCACCGCGGTGCCGGTGACGCCGTTGACGGTGGCCTTGATCGTGGCGACGCCGTCGCCCACGGCCCGAAGCAGGCCCTTGTTGTCGACGGTGGCGACCGCGGTGTTGCTGGACGCGTAACTCACCTTGGTTCTGGTCAGATCCACAAAGGACTGATCGTTGTTGACGGCCTCGACGATGTGGTCGGCGGCCGCGTGCTGCTGGCCGGTGTCGTCGGCGATCCACTGGTTCTTGCCGGTCAGGTCGAGCGTGTCGCCGGCGCGGAACTCCACCTGGCCGGGCTGCACGGTGACGTAGGCGACCTTGGGCGTGATCGCCCCGGTCACCTTGGTCTGCACGGAGCCGGCCACATCGCGCGAGTTGGACGCGACCTGGAACTGATAGGCGCCGTTGTACACGGTCTGCTTGGCACCGTCCCACTGGGACAGATCGGAGATCTTCACCGGCAGCGTGATCCGCTGCGACGCGCCCGGCTTGAGTTGGTCGGTCTTCTTGAAGCCGATCAGCCGTTTGATCGGCAGCTGCACGTTCGGCACGGTGAACTGCTGCGCCGCATAGAGTTGCGCCACGGTGGCCCCGGTCGTGCGGCCGGTGTTGGTGACGGTGAACGAGATGTTCACGGTGCCGTCGGCGTTGACCGTGGAGCGGTCGATGCGAGGTTGGGAGTAGGCGAAGGTCGAGTAGCTCAGGCCGTAGCCGAACGGATACGTCGGCGTGCCGGTGAAGTACTGGTAGGTCCGCCCGAGGCCGCCGGTCGCCGCCGGGGCCAGCCCGTAGTCGGCCATATCCGGCAGCTGCGAGTCGTCCTTGTACCAGGTGAAGTTGAGGTGGCCGCTCGGATTCTGCCTGCCGGTCAACACATCGGCCAGGGCGGCCCCCTGGGCCTGCCCGTTGGGACCGGAGAACAGGATCGCCGGCACGCTGCCCTGCACGTCGTCGAGCACGACCGGGCCGCCGGACTGCACCACCAGCGCCGTCTTCGGGTTGCCCAGCGCCGACACCTGCGTGATCAGCGAGCGGTAGTTTCCGGGCATTGCCAACGTGTTCCGGTCATGGCTCTCGTCGTTCACGGCGCTGTCCGTGCCGACGAAGACGACCACCAGGTCGGCGCTCTTGATGTCGGCCTGGGTCTGCGCCGACAGCGTGGCCGGTACGGTCGCAGTGGTGGACGTGCCGGCGGAATCGAAGATCACCTGCGCGTCGGGCATGGCCGCCTTGATGCCGCCCACCGCTCCGACCTGCACGTTCGGCTGACCCGAGTAGTCCCCGAGCGTCACCTTGTTGCCGAGGTCGCCGAGCACCACGACCTTGTGCACCTTGGACGGCGTCACCGGCAGCACGTTGTTGTCGTTCTTCAGCAGCACCAAGGAGTTGTCGGCGACCTTCTGGGCCAGGGCCTGGTGGGCCGGGCTCTGGATGGTGTCCTTGGTGATCTTCGTGTACGGCACGCTGCCGGCCGGGTCGAACTCCCCGGTCTGCATGCGAACCGTGAACAGCCGCACCAGGTCGGCGTCCAGCACACCCTCGCTGAGCACGCCCGCGTTGATCGCTTCCTGGATGTTCGGAAGCGTGTTGTCCTTCTCGTCCCCGGGACAGTTCACCGTGGTGCCGGCGCGCAGCGCGTACGCCTGCCCGCCGGCCGCGCCGGAAAGCTTTGCGCCGGTTGCGGTGTTGGTCCAGGTGGACTGGACGTCCTTGCCGTCGGTGGTGAACCCGGGCGGCGCCCAGTTGTGGCCGTTGGGCGACGTGCGGTACGTGGTGGACACGGCCCCGCAGTCGGAGGTGATGTAGCCGTCGAAGCCGTATGTCCGCTGCGCCAAGGCATTCACCGTGTAGGTGTCGGCCACGGCGGGCGTGTTGTTGATCGCGTTGTACGAGGTCATGAGCCCCGACACATGGGCGTTCTGGATCAGTTCCTGGAACTGCGCGGTGTAGTAGTCGCGGATGTCGGCGTCGCTGGCGTCGGACGTGATGCCCATGCGGTTGAGCTCGACATCGTTGAGGGCGAAGTGTTTCGCGGTCGCCGCCACCTTGAGGTACTTGCTCGGCGTGCCGTCCGTTTTGTTGCCCTGGTAGCCGTCGATGAACGCGTCGCCGATCTGTCCGACCAGGTACGGGTCCTCGCCGAAGCCCTCGTCGGTCCGGCCCCAGCGCGGATCGCGGTCCATGTTGACGGTCGGGGCCCAGTAGGTCAGAGAGCCGTAGCCGTTCACGTCGGGGCCGATGTTGTTGGGACTGACGCCCCACAGGGATTTGTCCAGGAAGCCGCGGATCTCGTCGGAGACCGCGGTCGTCTCCTGGTACGTCAGATCGGGATCCCAGGCCATGCTGGAGGCGAAGTTGGTCGGGAAGCTGGTGGCGTTGACCTGGCCCGCCGGCGGGTTGGTGGAGGAGCCCAGCCGGTTGATGCCGTGCTGACCCTCGTTGGAGTAGATGTACTGCTGGACGCCGAGGCGCGGGATGGCCGGCGCCGGAATCGTCGAGAGCTGGTCGACCTTCTCGGCCAACGTCATGCGGGACACCAGGTCCGCGGCGCGTTCGGCGAAGGAGTGGTGCGTGTCCCGGTAGACCGGCACGGGATCGGTGGCAGCCGCGCTGCCGGTGGTCAGGCCCAGCGCGCACGCAACCGCGCACGCCGAGGCCACAGTCGCCGATAATCGCATGACTTGGCTGCCTCCGTCGGAAAGTGGTGCGGGTGCCCCGCCCGGTCGTCGTTGACCGGGCGGGGCGGTCCGGATGGCCGTCAGCCGACGGCGATGGCGAACACGTGGAGCTTGGGCTGGCCCTGCGTGGCCACCGAGGCGACGTTGGGCAGGGTCACCACGGAGATGGTCTTGCCGGCCTGCAGCGGCACCGACGAGTAGTACATGTTGACCTTCTGCGTCTGCTGCCCGCCGCTGTTGTTGAGGTACGGCAAGGCGGCCAGCACGTCCTCGCCCGGGATCGACGGCGAGGACCACCAGTCGTTGAAGCCCAGCGCGAACTGCTGCGTGGTGCCGTCGGTGTAGACGATGGCGCCGCCGCCCGACGGTGTGCCGGAGTCGCCGGTGCCGATGAAGCCCAGCTTGCTGCCGGAACCGGTCAACAGCACCGATTGTCCGCCGGTGAGCACGTTGTCCGCCTGCCCGTTGCCGGAGGTCGGCCACGTGAAGGTCAGGCCGTCGTGCTGCACGGTGCCGCCTGATGCGACGCCGGCTGCCGCCAGCGCCTGGGCCGAGTAGCTCAGGCCGCCGCCGTCGAGGTTGGCCGCGCCGGTGTTGTGGTCGTCGCTGATGCCGACGTTGTTGTATGCCGCGGTGAACGACGGGTACGGCACGGCCGTCTGGCCGACATCCGTTCTGGTGCCGGCACTTGTGGTGGCCGTGGCGCTGAACGGGTACGACCCGGCCGCGGCGTTGGCCGGCGCGGTGATCTGCCACGTCGTCTTCACCGTCTGGCCGCCGGCGACCGAGGGGAACGTGGCCGGGGTGGTCGCCGTCGCCGTCCAGCCGGCCGGCGCGGTGATCGACATCGTCACGTTGGTGATGGCCGAGCTGCCGCCGTTGGCGAACGTGGTGGTCGCGGTGATGCTGTTGCCCGCCTTGACGATCGGCGGGATCGACAGCGACAGCGAGTGCCCGACGACGATCACCGCCGTGCCGGTGACGCCGTTGACCGTGACCTTGATCGTGGCCACGCCGTCGCCGGCCGCCCGGACCAGGCCCTTCGAGTCGACCGTCGCCACCGCCGTGTTGCTGCTGGCGTAGGTGACCTTGGCCTTGGACAGGTCCACGAAGGACTGATCGTTGTTCGCCGCCACCACGACGTTGTCGGCCGAGGCGTGCTGCTGGCCGGTGTCGTCGGCGATCCACTTGTTCTTGCCGGTCAGGTCGATCGTGTCGCCGGCCCGGTACACCACCTGGCCGGGCTGCACGGTGACGTACGAGATCTTGGGCGTGATCGCCCCGGTGACCGTGGTCTGCACGCTGCCGGCCACGTCACGGGAGTTGGACGCCACCTGGAACTGGTAGACGCCGTCGTACACGGTCTGCTTGGCGCCGTCCCACTGGGACAGATCGGCCATCTTCACCGGAATGGTGATCTTCTGCGACTGGCCGGGCTTCAGCACATCCGTCTTCTTGAAGCCGGCCAACCGCTTCACCGGCAGCTCAACGTTGGGCACGGTGAACTTCTGCGCCGCGTAGAGCTGTGCGACCGTGGCCCCGGCGGTCTTGCCGGTGTTGGTCACGGTGAACGACACCTTCACGGTGCCGTCGGCGCTGACCGTCGACCGGTCGACGGACGCGCCGGAGTAGCCGAACGACGAGTAGCTCAGGCCGTAGCCGAACGGATAGCTCGGCGTGCCGGTGAAGTACTGGTAGGTCCGCCCCAGTCCGCCGGTCGCCGCCGGCGCCAGGCCGTAGTCGTTCATCGGCGGCAGCTGCGAATCGTCCTTGTACCAGGTGAAGTTGAGGTGGCCGCTCGGATTCTGCCTGCCCGTCACCACATCCGCGAGGGCCGCGCCCTGGGCCTGCCCGTTGTAGCCGGAGAACAGGATCGCCGGCACGGAGCCCTGCACGTCGTCGAGGATGACGGGGCCGTCGGACTGCACGACCAGCGCGGTGTTCGGGTTGCCCAGCGCGGCGACCTGCGTGATCAGCGAGTGGTAGTTGCCCGGGATGGCCAGCGTGCTGCGGTCATGCCCCTCGTTGGCCACACTTCCGTCCGTGCCGACGAATTCCACCACCAGGTCGGCGCTCTTGATGTCGGCCTGGGTCTGCGCGGACAGCACCGCCGCGCCGGTGGACCCGGTGGACGTGCCCGCGGCGTCGAAGATCACTTGCGCGCCGGGCAGCGCGGCCTTGATGCCCCCGACCGCCCCGACCTGCACGTTGGGCTGGCCCGAGTAGTTGCCGAGGGTGACCTTGTTGGCCATGTCGCCGAGGATGACGACCTTGTGCACCTTGGACGGTGTCACCGGCAGCACGTTGTTGTCGTTCTTCAGCAGCACCAAGGAGTTGTCGGCCACCTTCTGGGCCAGGGCCTGGTGGGCCGGGCTCTGGATGGTGTCCTTGGTGATCTTCGTGTACGGCACCGAGCCGGCCGGGTCGAACTCGCCGGTCTGCATCCGGATGGTGAACACCGGCACCAGCGCGGCATCGATGACGCCCTCGCTCAACACGCCGGCGTTGATCGCCTCCTGGATGTTGGGCAGGGTGTTCTCCTCGCCCGGGCAGTTCAGCGCGGTGCCGGCCCGCAGCGCCCACGCCTGGCCGCCGGCCGGGCCGGAAACCTTGGTGCCGCTGGCGGTGTTGGTCCAGGTGGAGCCGGAGTCCTTGCCGTCGGTGGTCCAGCCGGGCGGCGCCCAGTTGTGGCCGCCGGTGGGCTGCCGGTACGTGGTGCCCACCGCGCCGCAGTCGGAGGTGATGTAGCCGCCGAAGCCGTATGTACGCTGCGCCAACGCATTCGTCGTGTAGGTGTCCGCGACCGACGGGGTGTTGTTGATCGCGTTGTACGAGGTCATCAGCCCGGACACGTGCGCGTTCTCGATCAGGTCCCGGAACTGCGCCGTGTAGTAGTCACGGATGTCGGCGTCGCTGGCGTCGGAGCTGATGCCGGTGCGGTTGAGCTCGACGTCGTTGAGGGCGTAGTGCTTGGCCGTCGAGGCGACCTTCAGGTACTTGCCGGGCGTGCCGTCGGCCTGGTTGCCCTGGTAGCCGTCGATGAACGCGCCGGCGATCTGCCCGACCAGATAGGGGTCCTCGCCGAACGCCTCGTCGGTGCGGCCCCACCGCGGGTCGCGGTCCATGTTGACGGTCGGGGCCCAGTAGGTCAGGGAGCCGTAGTTGTTGACGTCAGGACCGATGTTGTTGGGGCTCACGCCCCATAACGACTTGTCCAGGAAGCCGCGCACCTCGTCCGACACCGCGGTGGTCTCCTGGTACACCAGGTCCGGGTCCCAGGCCATGCTGGACGCGAAGTTGGTCGGGAAGCTGGTGGCGTGCACCTGGTCCGGCGGGGTGTTGGGGTTGGTGGCGGCGCCGAGCCGGTTGATGCCGTGCTGGCCCTCGCTCCAGTAGGTGTACTGCTGCACGCCGAGTCTGGGGATCGCCGGCCCGCTGTTGGTGGAGAGCTGGCGGACCTTCTCCTCCAGCGTCATCCGCGACACGAGGTCGGCCGCGCGCTCGGCGAAGGTGTAGTGCGTGTCCTTGTAGAGGGGAACGGGATCGGTGGCAGCCGAGCTGCCACCGGTCAGGGCGAGTGCGCAGACCACCGCGCACGCCGAGGCCACTGTCGCCGTTATCCGCATGACTGGGCGCCTCCGTCGTTGGAGAAGCTTCGGTGCGGGGCTGGCGGCGAGGCCATTATGGCTGTCTTTAGCCCAAAATGGCGCCCCGGCTGGACTACGATGCCCAGGATTGTCCGGTAGTGCCCCTAAGTCAAGGTGTTACGGTGACGGCATGGCGCAGGCTCCGCTCAACCTGAGGGAAGAGGGCCGGTTGCGGGTGCTGCAGGCCCTGCACCGCACCGGACACAGCAGCCGGGTGGAGCTGGTCCGGCAGACCGGACTGTCCAAAGCGACCGTGTCCACGCTGGTCGCGGACCTGATGGCGGTCGGCCTGGTGCGGGAGGACGACGAGCCGCCGGCCTCGGCCAGCCGCACCGGCCGACCGGCTCAGGGTCTGTCGCTGGTGCCGACCGCGGCGTACGCGTTGGGCGCGGACATCGGGCACCAGCACGTGCGGGTGGTGCTGTGCGACCTGCTCGGCACGCCGCTGTGGGACCGGTTCGTGGTCAAGGAGGTCGACCGGGAGCCGTCGCAGACCCTGGACCTCGTGGCCGACCTCGTCTCGCAGGCGTTGCTGGACAACGACATCCCGGTCGAACGGGTGCTGGGCATCGGCGCCGGCATCGCCTCGCCGGTCGAGCGCAGCGGCGAGCTGGGCCGGTCGATGATCATGTCCGCGTGGGCCGGGCTGCGGCCGGCGTGGGAGCTGGAGCGGCGCACCGGGCTGGTCGGCCTGGTCACCAACGACGCCAACGCCGGCGCGCTGGCCGAGCGGCTCTACGGCGTCGCCCGCGACACCGGGGACATGGTGTACGTCCGGCTGTCCGCCGGCATCGGCGCGGGCATTGTCGTTGACGGACAACTGATGCTCGGCGCACGGGGACTGGCCGGCGAGGTCGGGCACCTGCTGGCCGAGCCCGGCGGGCGGATCTGCCGCTGCGGCAACCGGGGCTGCCTGGAGACGGTGGCGAGCCCGGTCGCGGTGGCCGAGCTGCTGGCCCGCAGCTGGGGCGAGCCGGTGACGCCGCTGGACCTGCCGCGGCTGGTGGCCGAGGGCAACCCGGGGGCGTGCCGGGCCATCGAGGACGCCGGCGAGGCCGTCGGCCGGGTGCTGGCCTCGGTGGTGACGCTCGTGGACCCGGAACTCGTTGTGGTGGGCGGAGATCTGGCCTCGGCCGGCGAGCTGATCCTTGCGCCCGTCCGGTGGAACATCCGCAAGCACGCGCTGTCGCTCGGCACCCGGCAGGTGGACGTGGTGGCCGGTGAGCTGGGGGATCGGGCCGAGGTGCGGGGCGCCGCCGGCATCGTGCTGTCCAACGCCCCCCGCCTGCTCGCCACGGCCGCCAGCGCGGCCTGACGGCAAGGGTTATGCAGGGAAGGACGCCTTACCCTCGTTCAACGCGGGTAAGGCGTCCTTCCCTGCATGGGATCAGGGATCAGGGATCAGGGGGCAGGGGTCAGGGCTGCTGTTGTAGGCGGAAGGACTGCGACGCGATGCCGGTGCAGGTGGCCTGCGTCAGTTGCGTGCCGTCGCCCGAACCGGACGCCGTCAGGCACTTCTGGGTGGCCATGCTGGTGAAGTGCCAGTAGCCGCCGGGCTCCTGCACCGCCTGCCACTGCTGGTTCGTGCCGCCGCCGAAGGCCCACAGCTGGATGCCGGCGCCGTCGGAGGTGGAACGCCCCGACACGTCCAGGGACTCCGCGGTGTTCGCGCGGTTGTTGACCCGCAGCCACGGGCCGTTCGTGCCCTGGAACTGGAACTGCTGCGCGGTGCTGTTGTTGCAGGTGTACTGCTGGATCACCGTGCCGTTCGTGGTGCCGGCGCTGCGGGCGTCGACGCACTTGTTGTTGCCCTTGTTGATCACGGTGAAGAAGCCGCCCGGATTGATCTGGTCGGTGGGGGCGTCCGTGGGTGTGCCGCCGCCGAGCCAGAGCAGGCCGTCGATGATGAACTTGTCCTGGACCGGGTCCGCGAAAGTGGACGACAGTGGCGTCTTCGTCGTGTAGTTCATCGCGTCGTGGCCGAAATTGGCGTACAGCATCTTGTACTGCTTGTTCGTCCACAGAATGGGGTAGTAACCGCTGTACCACGACTGGGCCGGGTCGGTGCCGACCGGGAAGCTCGACGCGTCCACCGAGGCCAGGACCTGGATGTTCGGGTTCTGTCGCAGGTCGTTCTGCCAGCTGTACCATTCGCTCACGCCGGCCATCCACGTCGTCGGCAGGCGACGGGTGGCCGCGTGCGACGAATCGGTGTGCAGAATGGCCGTCGTCGGGAACCAGGTGTTGTTGTTGAAGGTGCCGGTTCCCATCAACGTGTTGTTGAACCATGGCCAGCCGGTGCCGGAGTCGTTGTAGGCCGACACGTGCCAGCCGAAATACGCGCCACCGTTCTGCATGTAGTGCTGGAATCCGGCCCGCTGGCCGGAGTCCGTCGGCACGTCGTCGAGGAACATGACCACAGTGGCCTGCGCCGTGGTCAGGCTGGTGAGCATCGACCAGTTGTTGGTCTGCTGGTACGAGAAGTTGTACTGCGCCGCGACCTGGGGGAACCAGACCGCCGCCTCCTTTTCGAATGCGATGTGCGCGTCGTCGTAGGTGCCGCTGTAGAAGGCGATGACCTTGAACTGCGGCGCCTGGGGCGCGGCGGGGGCGTTGGCTGCCGTGGACAACAGCAACACCATGGACAGCGCGGCCACGACCGCGCGCGCGAGTCTCGATTTCACCTTGACTGGACCCTTTCCGTTCAGGGCGACGGGTAGGGGCCGTCCGAGCTGGCGGTCTGCGGGCGACGTGCAGTCAAGGAAGCATAAATCCACCACTTAGTTCAAGACTCTAATTAGGGGAGCGCGGCCGTTTGGCGCAACGGATGCGGCCATTGCGCCTTTCGGTCCCGGCAGTGTTTCAGAAACAGTGTTGTCGACCGTCTGAGTGCATTCACGGCACCCAGCCAGGCGAATGCACAAATTTTACGGAAGTAATTATCAGCCCGTTGTGCGCGGGCCCCAAGGCGCTGTGTCCGGCGGTCCGCCGACTCTGCCCGATCCGTCGGGCTCAGGTCGCCGCGAACGTGATCACCAGGGCCGCGTCGAACAGGATCAGGCCGACGGCCTCGCCGGCCACTCGGACCAGTCGCCGGCGAGGGCGTCGAGCAGGATCGACACGGCCGTGAGCAGCGGCGCGCCGCCGAAGCCGAGGAAGATCCAGCCATTCTGGATCGCGGCGTTGACGCGCTGCATGGTCTGCACGCGGACCGCGTCGTCGGCCAGCCGCAGCCCGGGCATGACCGCGCAGCTGAAGGCGTAGAACAAGCCCGCGCCCAGGCCGGTCGCCACGGTCGCGAGAACCAGCACAATTTTTCCGACCATGCCCGGAGTCACGACCCCGGGACGGTTGCGGTCAACCGAAACTGGCGATTGCCTCTTCCAGGTAGGCGACCGCCGCCGCCTGGCGTTCGAGGTCGGGCGGGCCGCCCTGGCCGATCTGGGTTGTCCGGTGCCGCAAGGCTTCCTCGATGACCGCCCGGTGCTCGGGGAAGGCCTTGATGGCATGGTGCCCGGCGCCGCACTTGGAGGTGATGTTGCCCGTGACCAGTGAGTAGTGCAGTCGGCTGATGCCCAACACCGTCCAGGCGATCGCGGCGTCGTAGATGAGGTCGGACGGGTCGTCGAGCCACTGCCGCCAGTAGCTGTTCGCGTTGCCGCGCACCCATTCCCGCAGCTCCTCGGGATCGGCGTGCACGTCGAGCTCGGCCGGGCGCGGCCCTCGAATCGTGACGCCGTAGTTGGCCAGCGTGATCCACTCCACCGGCGACCGGCCCTCGTCGCCCGTCTTCAGCTCGCCTTCCAGCTGGAAGTGGCCGGGCGGCACTTTCGACGGGCTGGTGCGGAGATCCCCGAAGGTCACGTACAGGCCGTCGAACTTCTCCAGCCCCTGATGCACCTTCCGCAGCAGTTCGGGATCCGGGTTATCGGCGACCGCCACGAAGTCGACGTCCGAGACCTCGTCGTGGAAGTCGTCCAGGGCAACGGATCCGACCAGGTACAGGCCCTGCAACAGGCCTGGACTCTCGCGGTCCATGCGGTCCGTGTAGCGGTCGACGAGATCCTGGGCCCGCGGTGGCAACATGATCACCAAGTTACGCCGAGGCTGGCCAGCCGCCAGTTGCCGGGATCGGGCGTGCGCACGGGATCGCCGTCGAGGCGGAGGCCGGGGAAGCGGTTGATCAGGGCCGTCAGCGCGACTTCGGTCTCGATGCGGGCCAGCGCCGCGCCGAGGCAGAAGTGCGCGCCGTGGGCAAAGGCCAGGTGGCTGAAGGAGCCGGGCGTGCGCGTGACGTCGAGGCGGTCGGGGTCGGGGAAGACCGCCGGATCGCGGTTGACCGACAGCATCGACACGGTCACCTGTTCCCCCTTCGGGATCGGCACGCCGCCGATCTCCACGTCCTCGGTGGTGAAGCGGGGCACCGTCAGCAGCTGGGGGGTGCACCAGCGCAGCAGTTCCTCCACCGCCCTCGGTATCAGCTCCGGATTTTCCTTCAGCAGAGCCATTTGCTCGGGATGCCGCAGCAGCGCCTCCACGGCGTTGGCGATCAGGTTGCCCGGAACCTGGCCCGCCAGCACGAGATGCCACACCAGCACCACGAGCTCGTCGTCCGAGGCCTCCGACCGCGTCAGGTCGGTGAGCAGGTCGTCGCCCGGTTCCGCGCGCCGCCGGGCCACCGCGGCCTTGGCCCCGGCGATGACCTCGGGGATCGCCTCTTGGAACGCCTGGCCCTGGCCGCTCACCACGGCGACGCCGACCCGGCGCCACATCGGCCTTTCCGTCTCAGCGATGCCGACGACGTCGCAGATCACCTCGATCGGCATCGGATGGGCGAAGTCCCGCACCAGGTCGGCCGGCGGCTCCAGGCCGTCGAGCAGCTCGTCAACCGTCCGCTCGATCCTGGGCCGGAACTCGGCGGCCCGGCGGGCCGTGAAGGCCGGCGCCGCGAACTTGCGCAGCCGGGTGTGGTCCGGGCCGTCGATCTCGCCCAGGTTCGGCGTGTCCGGCAGGCCTTGTGGCCGCATCGCGTAGCTGGCCCGGCTCAGCCGGAACCGGGGGTCGGTCAGCATCGCTCGGGCGTGCTCGTGCCGGGTGACGATCCATAACGTGCCGAGCCCCGGCACCTCCATCGTCGCCACCGGCGAGTCCGCGCGGGCCGCCGCGTAGGTGGCCACCGGATCGAGCATCACCGCGGGGTCGGCGGGGTCGAGCTGCATGGTCGCTCCATTCAGATGATGGGATCATATGTTTCTACCATCTGAGTGGTGACGGTATCTTCGCGGCGGGCGCCGGCGCAAGAGTTCGCCGGTCGCGGCGGCGGAGTACGGCGGGCGAGGAGCGGCATGGCGCGGCTGACCAGGGCGGAGGCGCAGGAGCTCAACCGGAGCCGGGTGCTGGCGGCGGCGAGGGCGGAGTTCGCCGAGCGCGGGTTTCGCGAGGCCAAGGTCGACGTCATCGCCGAGCGGGCCGAGCTCACGCGTGGGGCCGTGTACTCGAACTTCCCGGGCAAGCGGGCGCTGTACTTCGCCGTGCTGGCCGAAGACGCCGAGCGGGCTCTTCTGTCGAGCGATCCGGAGATCGGCCTGACGCCCCGGGAGGCGCTGGCGGCGTTCGCCCGCGCTTGGGTGACCCGGCTGCCGCTGGTGAACGACCGTGATTCCGCGCGCCTGGGCTTGGACCTGATGCCGGAGGTGTTGGCGTCGGAGCAGACGAGCCGGCCGTTCGCGCAGCTGAGCCGCTTCACCGCGAGCCTGCTGGGCCTGGCCCTGGAACGGCTGGATCCGGCGGCGGGCCGCCTGGTCCGGGTGGCGGAGTCGGCGCTGACCATGCTGCACGGGGCGAGTCAGCTGGCGGTGGCCGCGCCGGGCTTTGTCGAGCCGTTCAACGTGATCACGGCTTGCGCGGCCATGCCGGACCTGGGACTGAGGGACGTCTGGCCGGAGCGGCCGCCGCTCGTGCCGCCGGTCCGGGCCGTGGACGAGCCGTGGAGCCCCCCGGCGGCAGTGGACCTGTTGACCGGCGAGCCGATCCGCGCCGGCAAGGGCGTGGTGGCCATCCTCGGACTGCACCGCCTGTCCGCCGCCGAGGAGATGATCCGCTCGGCCACGCCGTCCGACGAGGTGACGATCGCCTTGGTCACGGCCGAGCCGGCCGAGCTGTCCGCGTTGGGGCGCTTGGTGATCGCCGACTTCCGCTGGCACCTGCACCATGCGTTCCCGCGCACGGCCTGGCCCCGCGTGCAGATCGTCTCGGATTCCGGCTCCCTCGCCGCCGCGGCCGGCGTCGCGTCCATTGTGGACGGAACTGAGGTGGCGATTCGTGTCCGCGACGGGCGGATCGTGCGGCGTGCCGAGGGATTTGGGGCCTGCTATGCCGTCTGTTGAGACCTACGACCGGACGCGCGTGGTGGGGCGGCGCTGCGTGCAGTGGCTGCTCGACCGCTTGCTTGTCGCCGTGCCCGCGTTGGCTTTGCTGATCGGCTCGGTGATCGCGATCTCCGGTAACCGGTCGTTGGTGTTCGTGCCCGCGACCCTCTTCCTTGTCACCCTGTTGGTGGGCAACCTGGTGGTCGACGTGTGGGTGCCGAACCACACCTGCGGCCGCACGCCGGCGATGAGGCTGTTGGGCCTGCGGATCATCACCGAGTGGGGCGGCGCCCCGACGCTCGGCACGTATGCGATCCGTTGGCTGCTCCAGACCGTCGACGGCTTCGCGTTCGGCTTCGCCGGGTTGCTTGTCATGCTGCTCAGCCCTCGGCACCAGCGCGTCGGCGACCTGGTGGCGCGCACCTTGGTGGTCCGCGTCACCGCCGACGCTCCGTGAACAGTCCGGTGACCCCTTGCACCACCATCGCGACCCCGCACAGCGCCACGACGCCTTGCAGCACCAGTTGTTCCGTGCCGGTGCCGTACCAGCCCTGCGTGTATCCGATGATCGTCAGCACGGCGATCACCGATCCGGCCGTGATGCGCAGCCATGAGGTGCGAAGCTCTTTGGTCATGACATCGATCTTCGCCTTCGCCCGTGGTCGCCGCCTCGATCCGGCGAGTGGTTCCGTCTCAGACTTTCGGACGATCTGATGTGGTCCTGGGACCAGCGCCTGTTCGACGAGGTCTGGCTGTCGCTGCCCGCCGAGCAGGCCGCCGACGCCCGTCACCTGCTCGATCACGGCGAGTCCGCGCTGGCCTTCGACACCGCCGTCGGCTATTTGTACGGCCTCCACGTGCCGATCACCCCGTCGTTGCGGCAGCGTTTGGCCCAGTCCTCTTCGCGTCCCGATGAGGCCTTGCTCCATCTGCGTTTCTGCCCGGACGTCGACCAGCGGCGTTGGCGCGTGGGCGAGGACACCTGGGAGGGCCTGGAGTTCGAGGAGCGCCTGCCGGGCCGGGGCGATGTCGCTTGGCTGGCGTGCAACCGTTGCCCCGAGGCGCTTTTCCGGTTCGCCTCGGTCGCCGCATCGATGGGCCGTGTGCCCTACCGGTGCGGAATTCGCGACGCCGCCGGCGTCATCACCGTGTTCACTACCTCCGACGATGCCTTGGACCACTTGGAGAGGTGCTGGTCGTGAGCACTTTGGCCGTGCCGCCCTTGTTCGCCCGCTTGGCTGGTGCACAGCGGATCCTCATTGCCGGCGCCGGCGGCGGTTTCGACGTCTACGCCGGCCTCCCTTTGGCGACTGCTCTGCGCGCCTTGGGAAAGCAGGTGCACTTGGCCAACCTGTCGTTCAGCAACCTGGACGGCTTGGACATCGACTCCTGGGTCGAGCCCGGCCTCGCCGCCGTCACCCCCGACAGTCTCGGCGGCGCCGGCTACTTCCCCGAGCGCACCTTGTCCCGTTGGCTCTCGGCTCGTTCTCTTCCGTCCACTGTGTACGCTTTCCCCCGCACCGGCGTCCAGCCGCTCCGCTCCGCCTACGCCACCCTCGTGAGGCGCCTCGACCTTGACGCCATCGTCTTGGTCGACGGCGGCACCGACATCCTCATGCAGGGCGACGAGTCCGGCATCGGCACTCCCGAGGAGGACATGGCCAGCCTCGCCGCCGTCGCCGGCCTGGACGGCATCGACCGTCTCGTCGTCAGCCTCGGCTTCGGCATCGATTCCTTCCATGGCGTCAGTCACGCCGACGTCTTGGAGAATCTCGCCATGCTGCAACGTGTTGGCGGCTACCTCGGCGCCCTCTCCATCCCTCCCGACTCTCCCGAGGCCGCTGCCTATCTCGACGCCGTCTCCCACGCCCAGTCCTCCACCCCTCTGCGTCCCAGCATCGTCAACGGCCAGATCGCCGCCGCCGTCCGTGGCCAGTTCGGCAACGTTCACGTCACCTCCCGCACCTCCGGCAGCGAGCTCTTCGTCAATCCCCTGATGGCCGTCTACTTCACCGTCGACCTCCTCACCTTGGCCCGCCACGTGAAGTACCTCCCCTCGCTGGAGAACACCCGCAGCATCACCGAGATCGCCTACGCCATCGAGGACTACCGCGACACCGTCTCCCGCCGCCCTCGCCGCGCCCTGCCCCACTAGCCTCGCCGCATTCCCGTGCACAGGGCCGCCGCGCAGGCCTCGCGGTCGGGGGTGGCGCGCATCGATCCCTTTGCTGCTAGCCGTTCCCGGGCGCGGTCGTAACCACCGCCGGCTCACGGCGGTGCCTTCTCTAGCCCGCGTCCTCTAGCCCGTCGGCGAACATCGGCCTGTGGTCCACCATCGTCACCGTCCACCGGCTGTGGTGAATGAGCCTGTGGTGGGCTCCGCACAACAGCACCATGTTGTCCAGGCTGGTCGGTCCTCCGTTCGCCCATTCGACTACGTGGTGGGCGTGGCACCGCGCCGGTTCGGTCTGGCAGCCCGGGAACGCGCAGGTGCCGTCCCGCTCGATCAGGGCCTTGCGGATCCCCTTCGGGGCCGTCCGCTGCTGCCGCCCCACATTCAGGATCTCTTTGCCGGCCCCGAGCACCAGCCGCATCACCGTGCTGTCACACGCGATCCGACGGGCCTCCGCCGCGCTCATCACACCGCCGCCTTCGACCTTCGCCACACCCGTGTTGTCCATGAAATCCTGGAAGGACATCGACAACGTCAGGTGCGGCCGTTCCCCGCCCTGCTCGGGCAGGCCTTCGCTGCGGGAGGCCAGTTCGATGATCTCCGCGAACGCATCCCCCTGCCGCTCGGCGGTGGTGCGGGGGTCTGTGCCGGAGGTGGGCTTGGCCAGCGCACTGAGCATCGCCGCGATCTTCGCCCCGTACTCCTGATCAAGCATTCCCCAGAACACCATGCTGCCGTCCAGCTTGCGTTCGAAGCGGAACTCCAGCTTCGGCTCCCGCAGTTCACGGTCGTTCGGGGCTTTGCCGTCCTGGTCGAGGTGGAACAGGATCCGCTGCGCGATGTTCTTGAACTCGCCCTCATCGAACTGAACGTTCTCCAACAACGACGCCTCAACCCGGTCCCGCTCGACCGCCGGCGCTATCCGCAACGTCTCGTGGATGATCTTCAGATGCTCCCGGTCCAACTCCCCAGCGCGGCCTGCTTCGCGGATCGCCTGGCTGTGGAACAACTCCGCGTACCGAAGCCGCTCACGGGCTTCCCTGACCGTGAGCCGCCACCGCAGCACCATTGTCGACACGATCGAGGTCCGGTCTTCCTTCGACCGGCACGAGCGGTCCCACACCTCCCACACTCGCTCCAGCTGCTGGATGTAGAGCGCGCGATACTGGGTTTCGGCTTCTTCGCCGGCTTGCCACAGCTCCAGTTCGCCGTGCTGCCACCCTTCGGTGTCGGCAGGGAATTCAGGATTCGCTGACATACCCCCATTCTACTACCCTTTTGTGATCGATTTCCGTTACGCACCAACCTGTACACGATCGTGGCGACCTTCATTCCCTTCGCGGGAAAGCGCTTTCCAGCTTCCCCTGCAACGCTTCCCTCTCCATGATCCAACCCCCACCCTCCGACCCGTCCCAAGCCTTCTGTAAACACGCGTACCCGCCCACCCGATGTCGCGCAACGCACCCCGCTCACCCACCCACCTCGCGCCCCCTCCACTCCAGCACCGCATGCCGAAGAGAGAATGCTTGTTGTATAGGCAGAGGTCGGCAACCGTGCGGTGCGGACATCCGACGCACCACCGCACGCGCAGGAGTTAGCGGCAGTGCGAGACGTGGCAGCGGCGGCAATGCGCGGCCGCCGATCACGACAGCAACCTCGCTGTGAGACCTGGCAACCAGCCAACCGGCAACCGCGCGGTGCGGACACCCACCGCACCCACCGCACGCACCGCACCACCACGACTCAGAAGCCAGTGCCAGCCGGCAGGCCAGCAGCTGCAACAGCGCAACCGCTCGCCGCCGGGCACCCCACGCACCACCACCGCTCAACCACCCACCTCAAGCTCCAGCGCATACGCCAACAACTCAAACGTCGCACCCCGATAGTCCCGATCCGGCACCCTCACGAACCCAACCTCCTCATACAACCGGTGGGCGGTAACCATTGTCGGCTGCGAATGCAGCACCAGCCGACGGACGGCCCGCTGAACGCCCCACTCCACGCCAAGCTCAACCACCGCCCGCACCAACGCCCGACCAACCCCTCGCCCCTGTGCCGAAGGCGACACGGCCAGCGCCCGGATCTCGGCCTCCTCCGACCCGACCGCCAGGTCGCTGCCGGAGTGCCAATGCTCCAACGTGATCGTGCCGAGGAGATGCGAGCCCTCGACGGCGACGAGCACCACTCCGTGCGAGCCCAATGCGCGCAGGGTGTCGGCGTAGGCGGGGAAGGGGTCGAGGAAGTGGTCGGAGTTGTAGGCGGCCACCCGGAGCTCGCCGACGGCGGCGAGTTCGGCGGGTTGGGCGGTTCGCACGATCATGGGGTTATTCAAGCGGCAGGATGGGCCTATGTCATGGGATGAGGCGGCGGAGAGTTTCGACGAGGAGCCGGATCACGGGCTGCGCGACCCTGCGGTGAAGGCGGCCTGGGCCGCGCTGTTGCTGCCGAGGCTGCCTGAGGGGCGGGGGAGGATCGCGGATCTGGGCTGTGGGACGGGCAGTGTGTCGGCGCTGTTCGCGCAGGCGGGCCACGAGGTGCACGGGGTGGACCGGTCGAGCCGGATGCTGGAGATCGCCCGTACGAAGTGTGACGCGGACTTCCGGCTGGGCGACGCGGCGGATCCGCCGCTCGATCCGGGCGTGTACGACGTGGTGTTCGCCCGGCACGTGCTGTGGACGCTGCCGGCGGAGGCCCTGGAGCGGTGGGTGGGGCTGCTGAAGCCCGGAGGGCGGCTGCTGCTGGTGGAGGGCCGATGGTCGACGGGGGCGGGCATCACGGCGGAGGCGTGCCGGGAGCTGGTTCTGCGGCACCGAAAGCACGCGGAACTGTGCACTCTGGACGATCGGGCGCTGTGGGGCGGGCCGATTGCCGACGAGAGGTATCTGCTGGTCAGCGACGAGTAAGATGTGAACGGCGAACACATCTTACGAGAGGGGCGCGGCGTGCGGATCCTGGTCATCGGCGCGGGGGCGACCGGCGGGCTGTTCGGGGCGCGGCTGGCCACGGCGGGCCGGGATGTGACGTTCCTGGTGCGGCCGCGAAGGGCGGAGGTGCTGCGCGAACGGGGCCTGCGGGTGCACGGCGCGGGGCAGGACTTCGCGATCAAGCCGAAGGTGCTGGTCACCGGGGAGATCACCGAGACGTACGACGTGGTCCTGGTGTCGGTGAAGGCGGTGAGCCTGGAGTCGGCGATCGAGGACTTCGCGCCCGCCGTCGGCCCGGACACGCTGGTCATGCCGTTCCTCAACGGAAGGCGGCACCTGGAGGTCCTGGAGAAGCGGTTCGGCGCGGACCGTGTGCTCGGCGGCGTGGTCCGCGTCCAGACCACTGTGGACACCGAAGGCGACATCTTCCGGGTCGGCGAGCTGGAGGAGATGTTCTACGGCGCCCGTGTCGGCACCGCGCCGCGGCGGCTGGCGGAGCTGCACGAGACGCTCAGCGGCGCGGGCTTCCCGGCGACGCTGTCGGAGCACATCGACGCCGAGATGTGGACGAAGTGGGTGCTGATCGCCTCCTTCGGCGGTGCGACGTGCATGATGCGCGGCACCATCGGCGAGATCGTCGCGGCCGGCGGCGCGCAGTTCGCTGCCGCCCTGGTCGACGAGTGCGCGGCGGTCGCGGCGGCGGCCGGTTATCCGGTGCCGGAGCAGATCCACAACGGCCTGCGCGCGAGCGCGACGGCTCCCGGCTCGCCCGCCGCCACGTCGATGTACCGCGACCTCAGCCAGGGTTATCCCACCGAATCCGACCATCTGCTCGGCGACTTCCTCCAGCGGGCCCGCCAGCTCGACGTGCCGACCCCGCTGCTGGAACTCGCCACGATCAGCATGCGGGTGTACGAGAACAGCCGCTGACGGCCGCCCGGTCACCTCGACCGGGCCCCGACCTGCGGAACCGTGGTGAATCAGACTTTCGGTTGAGGCGGGCCGCGGCGACCACGGGCAGGATTGTCACCATGAGTCACGGCTGGACGGGCCGACGGGGTCCGCTCGTGGCCGAGTGCGTGGTGCTCGGCCTGCTGCTGGCCGTGGATCTCGGCTGGGCGGTGCGCGCGGGTGTGCCGACAGGGCTGCCGAGCACGCTGGCCTTCAACCTGGCGCCGGGTCAGTCCACGGCGGTGGCGGTGTTGGCGTTGCTGCGCAGGCGGTTTCCCAACCGGGTGCTGCTGCTGGGCTGCGTGGTGGCGGCGCTGTCCCTGATCGGCACGGCGGCGCTGCTGATCACGGCGTCGCTGGGCCAGCCGGTGCCGGTGGAGCTCGACCTCACCGAGCTGATGGCGTTGGCGCTGCTCATCGGCTCGGCCAGCCGGCGGCTGGCCCCGATACCGGCGGGCATCGTCGTCGGCGCCGGCGCGGTGGCGATGATCGCCCAGGCATTGCTCCGCTACGGACTCGGCGGCCTGCCGGCCGTGCCGGCGGCTGTGCTGTGGGGTGGGGCGGTGGCCGTCGGTTTGGTGCTGCGGGACGCGGATTCCCGGCGCCGCAGCGCTCTGACCGAGGTGCGCACCGGCGAACGGCTGATCCTGGCCCGAGAGCTGCACGATCTGGTGGCGCACCACGTCACCGGCGTGGTTGTGCTGGCGCAGGCCGGAAGGCGGGTCGCGCCCGAGCGGGACGAGGTGTTCGGCGAGATCGAGCAGGCGGGCGCGGAGGCGCTGGCCGCGATGCGCCGGCTGGTCGGCATGCTCCGCACCGACGGCGATCTCGGGGCCTCGCCCAGCGGCCTGCTCGACGCCGTGCAGCAGGCGGTGCCGCCGGAGGCGACGCTGACCGTCCAAGATGGACTGGACGTGCTGGCCGTGACGCCCGAGGCGGCGACGACGGTGCACCGGGTGATCATGGAGTCGGTGACCAATGCCCACCGGCACGCCCCGCAGGCCCGGGAGATCGACGTGGACGTGCACGTGGACGGCGACTGGCTGGTGGTCGAGGTGGTCAACGACGGCGTGCGGTCCGGGCCGTCCGGCGATCGCGGTTACGGCCTGGTCGGCATGACGGAGCGGGTCGGCGCGTTGGGCGGTAGTCTGCTGGCCGGCGCGGCGCCGGGACAGCGCTGGCGGGTGTCCGCGCGACTGCCACTGGGGAGGACCGTGTGAGCCTGCGGGTCCTGGTCGCCGACGACCAGGCCATGGTGCGGACCGGGTTTCGGCTGATCCTGAACGGGGAGCCGGACATCGAGGTCGTCGGCGAGGCGGCGGACGGCCGGGAGGCCGTGTCGCTGGCCCGCCAGCTGCGCCCGGACGTGACGCTCATGGACATCAAGATGCCCATGGTGGACGGCATTCAGGCCACCCGCCTGCTGGCCGGCCCGGAAGTGCCGGATCCGCTGCGGGTCGTCGTGGTCACGACGTTCGACCTTGACGAGAACGTGCATGCCGCGCTGCGGGCCGGGGCCTGCGGCTTCCTGCTCAAGGACGCCGGGCCGGGCCTGCTGATCGAGGCCGTGCACGCGGCGGCCAACGGCGAGGCGCTGGTGTCGCCGTCCATCACCACCCGGCTGCTTGCCCACTTCGCCCAGCCACGCATCGAGCGCAAGCCGCTGGAACCGTTGACGGAGCGGGAATTCGACGTGATCCGGCTGGTCGCCCGCGGCCGCACCAACGCCGAGATCGCGGCCGAGCTGGTGATCTCGCTGTCGACGGTGAAGACGCATCTGGGCGCTGTGCAACGGAAGTTGGCTGCTCGCAACCGCACCGAGGTGGCGATCTGGGCGTGGGAAACGGGATCCGTTCGCTGAAGCCGGTGCGTTAAAACAAGGGTGGGCGCCCGCCGATCTCCTCGTTGCTCAGGCCTTGTGCGGCGACGCGGGCTACGCCGTGCCCGGAGGTCGAGACTCGACCCCAGGGTTGAGACGGACCTCCACCCGGTTTCCAACCTGGAGCCGACGCACTCCCACCCCCGTCGGGGCGACGCTGGACGACGTCGAAACCGATTGGGGAGGAAGCGAATGTCCACGCCGCAGTCCATCCAGCTCCGCAGGTTCCTGCCGAGCATCGTGCTCAACGCCGTGGTGCCGCTGGTGATCTACACGCTGGTGCGGCCGTACTTCGCCAACGACGTGACCGCGCTGATCATCGCCGGCGCGATCCCGCTGGCGGCGACCCTGGTCGGCTTCGTAGTGCGCCGCAAGCTGGACGTCATCGGGGCGATCTCGGTGGTGGGCTTCGTGGTCGCCGTCGCCGCGCAGCTGCTCACCGGAGGCGACGGCCTGATCGTGAAGGTCCAGGGCGTGGTCGTCACCGGCCCGGTCGGCGTGCTGTTCCTGCTGTCCGCGCTGATCGGCCGCCCGCTGGTCGGGGTGATCTTCCAGTTCCTGGCCCGCCGCAACCCCGCCATGCGGGTGCCCACGAAGAGCCGGTCCACGGCGCTCACCCTGGTCATCGGCGGCATGTTCGTCCTGCACGCGGTGGTGGCCGTCACCCTCGCGCTGACCCTGCCGACGCCGGTGTTCCTGGCCGTGTCCAACCCGATCGGGCTGAGCATCATCGCCGTCGGCTTCGGGATCATCTTCCTGATGCGCCGACGGTGGCAGGTCAGCGCCGCTGACGTTCAGCCGCGCTGACGATCAGCCCAGCAGCCGCAGTCCGCCGACCAGCTTGTCGACCAGGTTGCGCGGCCCGACCAGGCTGATCGCGTAGTAGCTGAGCTCGGCGGACTTGGCCAGGGTGTCCAGGTACTCCTGGTACACCCGGCTGGTCTGGGCCGGCTCGGGCATGTCGACGAGGTGCACGCCGACCTTGCCGATCGCCTTGGCCCGCACCGCCGCGATCTTCTCGCGGTCGGCGGCGAGGATCGCGCAGCCGGTCCAGGGCAGGCCCGGGTGGTGGTCGCCGACGGCGTCCGCGCCGCCCGGGCCGAGCAGGGTGGGGACGGCGTTGCCGACCGAGGCGGCCAGGCAGCCGACGGCGTTGGCGATCAGGCCGGGGTTGAGGTCGTGGTCCACGACCATCACCCACTTCAGCCGGGCCTCGCGGGTGGGCCGGTCGATGCGGATCTCGTCGGGGGCGAAGGCGGGCAACATGGGCCAAGCTCCTCATGGTGTGCGGTGGATGGCCGAGATGCTAGGCGGAGTCACCAGCGCTTACCATGGGTGCCGAATTTCGTTCGGCAAAGGGGCTGATTTCGGGATGTTGGACGAACTAGATCAGGCGCTCCTGCTGGCGCTGCAGCACGATGCACGGCAGACCAACCGCGACCTCGCGGCCGCGACCGGGGTCTCCCCGTCCACCTCGCTGGAACGGGTGCGGGGTCTGCGCGAGCGCGGCGTCATCAAGGGCTACCTGGTGGACGTCGACCTGCCGGCCATCGGCCGCGGCGTGCAGGCCCTCATCGCCGTGCGCATCCGGCCCCCGTCCCGCCGCCACATCGAGGCCTTCCGGCAGTGGGTCGCCGGCCGGCCCGAGACCATCGGCGTCTTCGTGGTGTCCGGCAGCGAGGACTTCCTGATCCACGTCGCCGTGCCGGACAACAACAGCCTGTACAGCTTCGTCATCGACCGCCTCACCGAACGCCCCGAGGTCGCCGACGTGCGGACCAGCGTGGTGTACGAGCACATCCGCAACCCCCGCATCACCCCGGCCTGAGGGAAGCGGAGCGAGGGGGTCAGCCCGGCTGGTGGGAGCCGGTCATCAGCTCGGCCAGGTCCTCCGGCCTGATGAACGACGGCGGCGGCTTCGGTCCCCAGTTGAACAGGCCCTTGGCCCCCTCCAGCACCTCCGGCTTCCACACCGCGTCCTCCACGATGCAGTCCATGTCGGAGTAGTACTCGGAGAAGTTGCCGGCGGGATCCTTGAGGTACCAGAAGAAGTTGGAGCCGGCGTGGTGCCGGCCGAGGCCCCAGACGTGCCGCTCGGGGTGGTCCTCCAGCATGGCCGAGGCGCCGCGGCCGACCTCGTCGATGTCGTCCACCTGCCACGAGCTGTGGTGCATGTACGTGACGGGCGCCTGGAGCACCAGCACGTTGTGGTGGTCGGTGGAGCAGCGCAGGAACGCGCCCTCGTTCTTCATCTCGTCGCTGAGTTTGAAGCCGAGGCCGTTGGTGAAGAACCGGCGGGTGGCGGCGTAGTCGGTGGAGCCGATCACCACGTGTCCGAGCTTGCGCGGCTTGACCTTGTTGGTGCGCAACACACCTGGCGTCCGCTGGTTGGTGCGCACGATGTGGCCGGGGGCGTTGAGCAGCGGCGGAATCGTCGGCTCCTGCGAGATCCGCGGCGCGATGCGGACCACGGCGCGCACGCCGGTCGCCCGCTCGACGGCGGTCACGCTCTCGGCTGTCTTCTCCGTGTCAATGTCCAAACCGGACAGTCGTGAGACCACGGCGCCGAGGTCGTCGGCGTCGTCGGCCCGCACGGCCACTTCGAGCAAACGGCGGGTCGGCGCTTGGAGCACGCGCAGCTGACGACCGCAGTCCACAGTGGACAGCCAGCCGTCCGAGGAGGGCGTGAGGCCGAACTCCGTATAGTAGGAGATGGTCTCCTCGACATCGGGCACGCCGATGGTGATGGCGGCCAGTCCGTGCAGTGCCATCACGCACCGCCGCTGAAGGTGTGCCGCATGGTGCCGATGCCCTCGATGTAGGTGACGAGTTCCTCGCCCGCCTTGAGGAAGCGTTGCGGCTTGCGGCCCATGCCGACGCCGGACGGGGTGCCGGTGAAGATGATGTCGCCGGGTAGTAGCGGCGTGATCGCCGACAGCCAGGCCACCAGCTCGGCCACCGAGAACACCAGGTCGCTGGTGCGGCTGCGCTGCACCTGCTCGCCGTCGATGAGGCAGCCCAGCTCCAGGTCGTCCCGGTCGGGCACTTCGTCCGGCGTGACCACGACGGGGCCCAGCGGGCCGAAGCCCGGGTAGGACTTGGCCATGCTGAACTGCGGCGCCGGGCCGGACCGCTGCAGGACGCGCTCGGACAGGTCCTGGCCGACGGTCAGGCCGGCGACGTGGTCCCAGGCGTCCGCGACGGTCACGTGGTCGGCGGCCTTGCCGATGACGGCGACCAGCTCGACCTCCCAGTCCACGTCGCCCGGGGGCAGCGTGACCTCGCCGGTGGGGCCGGTCAGGCAGGTGACGAACTTGGTGAACACCGTCGGCTGGTCGGGGACGGCGAAGCCCGACTCCTTGGCGTGCGCGGTGTAGTTCAGGCCTATCGCGTAGATCTGGCGGGGCCGGGGGACCGGGTTGCCGTAGTCCTCGGGCGCGACC
Organism: Kutzneria sp. NPDC051319; assembly: GCF_040682195.1. Lineage (NCBI taxonomy): Bacteria > Bacillati > Actinomycetota > Actinomycetes > Pseudonocardiales > Pseudonocardiaceae > Kutzneria > Kutzneria sp. NPDC051319. Next base: position 26,642 of record NZ_JBFBAM010000070.1, read on the forward strand.
GGAGCCGCCGCGCTGTCGTCGAGCGTCGCCGCGAACGCCTTCACGTCGTCCCACTGCTCGTACGCGAGCTGGATGTCCGGCGAGAACCGGCCGTTGCTGGCCTCGGCCAGGTCCACGGCGCGGTCGGGCGCGGTCAGGACGGCCGCGCGGCCCTTGATGTCGGCCAGCCTCATGGTGGTGCCTCCCTTGGTGGTGCCCCGGTCGGGCACCTCAACAGTGAACCAACTTTCGAAAGTTGAGTCAACGTTCGTACTGGGCTAGGGTTTGTGCATGGCGACCACCGGCACCGGGGTGACCCGTACCGACGGGGTGCACGCACGGCTGCGTGAGGACATCCTCGGCGGCGTGCTGCCGCCCGGGCAGCGGCTGAAGTTCCCCGAGCTGTGCCGGCGCTACGACACCTCCGTCGGCGCCGCGCGCGAGGCGCTGACCAGGCTGGCCTCCGCCGGGCTGGTGCGCAGCCAGGCCCACCAGGGCTATGTGGTGACGCCGCTGTCGGTCGAGGACCTGACCGAGCTGACCGTGGCCCGCGTGGAGATCGAATGCCTCGTGCTGCGCATGGCCATATCCGAGGGCGACGTGCGCTGGGAGGCCGACGCCATCGCCGCGCATCACCTGCTGGAGCGCGCGACTTACCTCGATCCCGACAACCCGGCCAGATCAACCGGCGAATGGGCCGCCGCGCACACCTCGTTCCATGAGGCGCTGCTCGCCGGCGGCGGCAACCGCCGGCTGCGCGAGGTCGCCAACGGGCTTCGCGACGAGGCCGAGCTCTACCGTCAGTGGTCCATCACGCCGGCCCAGGCCAAGGGCCGTGACGTCGCCGCCGAACACCGCGCCATCCTCGACGCCGTGATCACCCGCGACGCCGACCTGGCCGTTCGCCTGCTCGGGGAACACATCTCGATGACCACCCGGCTGCTCAAGGACGCGGCCGAGGCCTAGAGCCGCACGGTTCCGCCGTCCAGGTCGATACGGTTGGGCGGGGCGCCGTCCGCCTCCTCGTCACGCATCATCGACTGCGACTGCCGGTGCTCGATCTCCATGCGCTTGCTGCCGTAGAAGGCCGCGCCGATCTCGTCGAAGCCGGTCGCGCTGATCGGGGGACCGGTGCGCCGGCGCCGCCAGGGCAGCCAGCTGACGCGGCTGGCCCACAGCCCCATCCGCTCCAGCGCGGCGAGCACCACCAGCAGCACCACCAGCCCGGGCAGTGACATCGCCCACAGCAGACCCATGCCGGGCCCAACGACCCGGGAACCGTCCTGGTTCCCGTGCGGTCGAACCGCGGTGCCGTATGTGGTCGAACGATACGGCCGGTCGACCCGGCGGATGATCGGCTATTGGGTTCACGTGAGGAATGTATGACGGCATGACGAACCGCACGCGTGTGCGAATCCCGGGTAAGCGCCCTGGTGAGAGGCTTGTCGGGCAAGGGTTTTCCGACTGCGAGCGCGTTACATTAATAGATGACGGGCGCATGTATACAATTCCGGTCCGCTGACCGCTTTCGCCACGCATCAATTCGGGCATCGAACGCAAGGCCGATCGGGCACGCGGACTTGACCTGTTCGACGGGGCCGTGCACAGAATTGGCGTGAATGCGGCACGCGTCGCGATGGGGGGTTGGCAGTGAGGGAATTCGATCCGTCGTTCCGTGTCGGCGGTTCACGCGTGGCGGCGGTGTGAACGAGGTGTCCGGGACGCGGAAGCGGTGCGATGTTGTGGACGAGACCGACGTGCTGATCGCCGGGGCCGGCCCGGCCGGCCTCGCGCTCGCGCTCGACCTGGAGCGGCGTGGGGTGCGCTGCCTGGTGTTGGAGCCGGGCGACGGCCAGGTGGACACGCCCGCGGTCAGTCCGATCGGCCCGCGTTCGATGGAGCTGTTCCGGCGCTGGGGGGTGGCCGAGAAGATCCGCTGCGCGGAGTTCCCGGGTGCGCGGCCGCCGGACATCGCGTGGGTCACGCAGGTCGGCGGGCACGAGATCCACCGCTTCGAGCGGTTCACACACGACACCCACACGCCCGAACCCGAGCAGATCTGCCCGGCCGACTGGCTGCTGCCGGTGCTGCTGACGGCCGTCGGCACGCACCCGGGCGGCTCGATCCTGTTCCGGCACCGGCTCGACGGCTTCACCCAGGACACCGACGGCGTCACCGCGCGCGTCGCGCGGCTGGCCGAGGGCGACACGACCACCATCCGCGCCTCCTACCTGGTCAGCACCAACGGCCCGTGCTCGCTGGTCCGCAGCGCCTGCGGGATCCAGTCCACGCCGCGGTTCGAGCCGCAGGTGTTGCGCAGCATCGTGTTCCGCGCCCCCCGGCTGGCCGAGGGCCTGGCCGCCCGCGGGCACCGGCCGGCGTTGACGTATTTCCTGCTCCAGTCCTGCGGAGCTCGCTTCCCGTTGCAGGCCATGGACAACAACGGCACATTCAAGCTCATCGCCGGCAGTGACGAAGGCGCGATCGACGCCCTTTCCCTGGTGCGCGACGCGATCGCCTTCGACACGCCGGCCGAGGTGCTGTCGGACGAGCTGACCAATGTGCCGCTCATGGTCGCCGAACGCTATCGCGCCGGGCGGGTTTTCCTGATGGGCGCCGCGGCGCACACGCTGTCGCCGCCCGGGGGTTTCGGCCGCAACATCGCCATCGCCGACGCGGCCGACCTGGGTTGGAAGCTGGCCGCCGAGCACGCGGGCTGGGCCGGCGCCGGGCTGCTCGACAGCTACGATGCCGAGCGCCGGCCGGTCGCGCTGGAGGGTCTGGAGGCGGCGGGGATCGCCTTGCGCTCCAGGGGATCCGACGACCTGTCCGGCCGGCTGCGGGACGACACGTCCGAGGGCGTGCTGGCCCGGACCGAGCTCGGGTTGCAGCTGGCCGAGAGCGTCGCGCACTGGGACGTCGACGCCCCGGAGGTCCACTTCGGACACGGGTACCGGTCGTCGCTGGTGGTCGGCGACGAGGTGAAGATGACCGCGCCGTGGCGGCCGAGCAGCGATCCGGGTTTCCGGGCCGCCCATGCCTGGCTGCGGCCCGGTGTGTCCACTTTGGACGTCTTCGGGGACGGTTTCGTGCTGGTGTGCTTCGCGCCGCACCAGCGGCTGGGCGAGGTGGTGCGCGCGTTCGAGCAGCGCGGCGTGCCGTTGCAGATCCTCAAGTGCGCGGATCCGGAGATCGCCGAGCTGTACCGCTACCCGTACGTGCTGGTCCGTCCGGACGACCATGTCGCCTGGCGCGGGCACCAGCCGCCGGCCGATCCGCTGCTGCTGGCGGACATGGTGCGCGGCGCCTGCTGACGCCTGAAAGGAAGCCGGGTCGTCGCCGCCACGACGACCCGGCCGATCAGGGGTGTCCGGTGCGGGCCCCACTGCCCGCGACCAGGGGTGTTGCGCCGTCGACCCCCGCGAGCCGGAGCGGGGAGGACGGGTTCGGCAGGGCTTCGGAACCGGTTCCGAAGGTGTGTGGTGCAGTTAACAACGCCGTCACGTCCGCGTCAAGTGCCGGGGGCGTTGACAGGCTTCGTACCGTGAAGTGAGAGCGTTCCCACGGTCCGGGCCCACCTCCCGGCCGTGTCACCGCGAGCCGCCGGTCCCTGCCCACCGCGCGAAGGGTTCGCCGTCTCATGACACTCGCCCGTTGGCCCGCGTGGCTGTTCGCCGCGCTCGCGGCCGTCATCGTGACCGCCCTGCTGACCGTGCCCGGCGTCGGACACGCCGCGCCCGCCCTGCTCTCCCAGGGGCACTCCGCCGCCTCCTCGTCCGCCGAGAACGCCACCTTCCCGGCCTCGTCGGCCGTCGACGGCGACAGTGGCACAAGATGGTCGAGCCAGGCCGCCGACCCCCAGTGGCTGGCCGTCGACCTCGGGGGCCCGCACTCGCTGTCCCAGGTCGTGCTGAACTGGGAAGCCGCCTACGCCAAGGCATTCCAGATCCAGGTCTCCACGGACAACGTCAACTGGACCAACCTGACCCCGGTCACCGCCGGCAACGTCGGCGTCCAGACGCTGTCGGTGTCCGGGACCGGCCGCTACGTGCGCATGTACGGCACCCAGCGGGCCACCCAGTGGGGGTACTCGCTGTGGGAGTTCCAGGTCTACGGCGATGACACCGCCGCCGCCTGCAACGCCACCGTGAACTCGGCCCTCAACCAGCCGGTGCTGGCTTCGTCCACACAGGACGCCGGCGCGTTCCCGGCTTCCTCGGCCGTGGACGGGAATCCCGGCACCCGGTGGTCGAGCGTCGCCGCGGATCCGCAGTGGATCCGGGTCGACCTGGGCAGCGTGCGCCAGGTCTGCGGCGTCGAGCTGGACTGGGAGGCGGCCTTCGCGTCGTCGTTCCAGATCCAGGTCTCCACCGACGGCAACAGCTGGAGCAACCTGACCCAGCCGATGGCCGGCCTCGCCGGCAACCAGACGCTGACCGTCAACGGCTCCGGCCGGTACGTGCGGATGAACGGCGCCCAGCGGGCCACGCAGTGGGGCTACTCGTTGTGGGAGTTCATCATCCACACCGTCGGCGCCCCGCCGACCACCACCACGACGACGCAGCCGCCCCAAGGCGACTGCCCGTGGGTGAAGTCGACCGCGCCGGTCGCGCAGCGGGTCGACCAGCTCATGGCCGCGATGACCAACGCGCAGAAGGTCGTGGTGCTGCACGGAAACGGCGCCACCGGGCCGTACATCGGCAACACCGACCCGATCCCGGCGCTGTGCGTGCCGGCGATGGGGCTGCAGGACGGGCCGGCCGGCGTCGGCGACAGCCTCGACGGCGTGACCGAGCTGCCCGACCCGACCGCGCTCGCCGCGACCTGGGACGTCAACGCGGCCAAGCAGTACGGGACCGTGATGGGGCAGGAGTTCGCCGGCAAGGGCGCGAACGTCGTGCTCGGGCCGACGATCAACATCGTCCGCGATCCGCGCTGGGGCCGGGACTTCGAGACCTACAGCGAGGACCCGTACCACGCCGGGCAGACCGCCGTCGGCGCCGTGCAGGGCATCCAGGGGCAGGGCGTGATGGCGCAGGTCAAGCACGCCGCCGCCTACAACGTCGAGGGCGGGGCGTCGCGGGGAACGCCGTCCGACAACGTGATCATCGACGACCGGACGCTGCACGAGATCTACCTGCCGGCGTTCCAGACCGTGTTGACGCAGGGGCAGGCCGCGTCGGTGATGTGCGCCTACAACCAGATCAACGGCACCCCGGCCTGTCAGGACTCGGCCGTCATGAACACCGCGCTCAAGCAGGCCACCGGCTGGGACGGTTTCATCGGCTCCGACTGGGGTTCGGCCACCGGCGGCGCCCCGCAGCTGGCCAACGGCGGGCTGGACATGGAGATGCCCGGCGGCGCCTTCTTCGGGCAGGCGCTGATCGACGCCGTGAACCAGGGCAAGGTCAGTCAGTCCACTTTGGACGACATGACCCGGCGCGTGCTGACCCAGATGTTCAAGTTCGGTCTGTTCGACCACGGGGCGACCGGCAACACCGGGGCCGTGGTCACCAGCGCCGCGCATACCCAGGTCGCGCAGGACGTCGCCGCACAGGGTTCCGTGCTGTTGAAGAACAACGGCGTGCTGCCCCTGTCGGCATCCTCGCTGAAGTCGATCGCCCTGCTCGGCGGCGACGCCATCGACCCGCAGAACATCGGTGGCGGCAGCGCCAAGGTCAATCCCTCACCGGCCGCCGTCAATCCGATCAACGGCATCACCAAGCGGGCCGGCAGTGGCGTCAGCGTGCAGTGGGTCGCCGGGGCCGGCGAACACGTGCAGACGCCCGACATCCCCGCTGCTGTGGCCCTGGCCCAGAAGTCGGACGTGGCCGTCGTTTTCGCCTCGTACGGGGAGAGCGAGACCGACGACCTGTCGTCGATCGATCTCCAGTTCTCGCAGAACGACCTCATCAGCGCCGTCGCCGCGGCCAATCCGCGGACGATCGTCGTGCTCAACACCGGATCGGCCGTGACCATGCCGTGGCTCAACAACGTCGCCGGCGTGATCGAGGGCTGGTATCCCGGGCAGGAGAACGGCGACGCCATCGCCAGCCTGCTGTTCGGCGACGTCAACCCCTCCGGCAAGCTGCCCGTCACCTTCCCGCGCAGCATGGCCGACATGCCCACCGCCGGCGCGCAGCAGTTCCCCGGAGCCAACGACCGGATCGAGTACTCCGAGGGCATGAACGTGGGCTACCGCTGGTACGACGCCCGCAACATCACGCCCCTGTTCCCCTTCGGTTTCGGCCTGTCGTACACCACGTTCGGCTTCTCGGGCCTGACGGTTTCCGCCCAGGCCAATGGTTCCGCCACCGTGCGGGCCACCGTGACCAACACCGGCTCCAAGGCCGGGGCCGAGGTGCCCCAGCTCTACATCGGACAGCCCGCCGCCAACGGCGAGCCTCCCCACCAGCTGAAGGGATACCAGAAGATCACCCTCACGCCGGGGCAGAGCCAGGTCGTCACGTTCACGGTGACGCCGCGGGACCTTGCCCACTGGAACGGCTCGGCCTGGACGACCAACACCGGCTCCTACGGGGTGTTCGTCGGTGACTCGTCACGGAACCTGCCGTTGACCGGAACCATCGCTGTCACCGCCGGCAGCTGACCCCGGGGCGGGGCTCGACACACCCCCTGCCGTCGAGCCCCGTCCACACCCCGCGAGTCCCGCCCACAGTCACACCGAAATGCTGAAACGGATTCGGCATTTCGGTGTGACGCTGAGCGGGACTCGCGGGGGGTTCAGGCGGAGTCGCGGATCACCAGGGAGGTCGGCACGACGTGGGGCTCCTCGGGGAGGGGGGTGCCGTCCAGCAAGTGGTCCAGGAGCATGGTGGCGGCGGCCTCGCCCATCTCGCGGGAGGGCTGGCGCACGGTGGTGAGGGCGGGCACGGAGTGGGTGGCCAGCGCGATGTCGTCGAAGCCGATCACAGCGACGTCGGACGGGACCGAACGACCGGCCTCGCGGAGGCTGTCGAGGGCGCCGACGGCCATCATGTCGTTCTGGGCGAAGACGCCGTCGAACGAGACGCCGGAGCGGAGCACCTCCTGCATGGCGGCGAGACCGCTCTCGGGGGTGAAGTCGCCCTCGACGAGGACGGCCTCGGCCATGACGTCGCGGAAACCCTGCACCCGGTCGACGGTGCAGCCGAAGGTGGCCGGGCCGGTGATCATGACGACGCGCCGCCGGCCGATGGAGGCGAGGTGCTGCGCGGCGGAGGCGGCGCCGGCGCGGTTGCTGGTGGCAACGGAGGGAAAACCGCGGTGGTGCCCACGGTCGTCGATCATCACGACCGGCAGGCCGGACTCGTGCAGGGTCTCGATGTAGCTGAGGGTGTCGGGCGGCTCGACCAGCAGCAGCCCGTCGAAGGCCTTGGCCGACACGTGCCGGGCGAACTGGGTCATGGAGTCGGCGCCGCGGTTGACGGTGTTCAGCAGCAGGCCGTAACCCTTGGCCTCCAGCACGTCGGCCACGCCCTGCAGCACGTCGCCCATCCACGGCCAGGTCAGGCCGGGCACCAGCATGCCGACGGTGTTGGTGCGGCCCTTGGCCAGCCCGACCGCGCCCGCGCTGGGGATGTAGCCGGTGGCGGCGATCACCTCGCGGACCCGGATCGCGGTCGCGGCGTCCACGTCGGACTTGTTGTTCAGCACCCGCGACACGGTCGTCTTGCTCACCCGTGCCCGCCGGGCGACCTCGGCGATCGTGACCCGCATGGCCTCACGTTACCCGGCGACGCGCGCCGGCGACACGCGGCGGTTGACAGCGGAGCGCCGGCATTTAGTATGGGCAATGAACTAACTAAGGAGGCGCCGTGCCACCCACGCGGGAAGACAGGTTCAGCTTCGGTCTCTGGACCGTCGGCTGGCGCGCGAACGACCCGTTCGGCGAGCCGACGCGGCCGGCGCTCGACCCGGTGGAGTCGGTGCACCGGCTGGCCGAGCTCGGCGCATGGGGCGTCTCCTTCCACGACGACGACCTGATCCCCTTCGGATCGGACGACGCCGTGCGCGAGGAGCGCATCGCCCGCTTCCGCAAAGCCTTGGACGAGACGGGAATCGTGGTGCCGATGGCCACCACGAACCTGTTCGCCCACCCGGTGTTCAAGGACGGCGGCTTCACCAGCAACGACCGTTCGGTGCGGCGTTTCGCGCTGCGCAAGGTGTTGCGCAACATCGATCTCGCGGCCGAGCTCGGCGCTTCGACGTACGTGCTGTGGGGCGGGCGCGAGGGCTCCGAGACCGACGCGGCCAAGGACGTGCGGGCGGCGCTGGACCGCTACCGCGAGGCGATGAACGTGCTCACGCAGTACGTGATCGACCAGGGTTACGACATCAAGTTCGCACTGGAGCCCAAGCCGAACGAGCCGCGCGGCGACATCCTGCTGCCGACCATCGGCCACGCCCTGGGCTTCATCTCGACGCTGGAGCACGAGGAGCTCGTCGGCCTCAACCCGGAGGTCGGCCACGAGCAGATGGCCGGGCTCAACTTCGTGCACGGCATCTCGCAGGCCCTGTGGCAGGACAAGCTGTTCCACATCGATCTCAACGGCCAGAAGGGCCCGCGGTTCGACCAGGACCTGATCTTCGGCCACGGCGACCTGCTGTCCGCCTTCTTCCTCGTGGACCTCCTGGAGAACGGCGGCTACGAAGGCCCGCGGCACTTCGACTACAAGCCGTTGCGCACCGAGGACATCGACGGCGTGTGGGCCAGCGCGGCCGCCAACATGCGCACTTACCTGCTCCTGAAGGAACGCGCCGCCGCCTTCCGGGCCGACCCGGACGTGCAGGAGGCGTTGGCCAAGGCCAAGGTCGCCGAGCTGGCCGAGCCGACGCTGGCCGACGGCGAGTCGGTGGCCGACCTCCGGGCCGCCGACGCGGACTTCGACCCGGACGCCGTCGGCGCCCGCGGCTACGGCTTCGTGGAGCTGGAGCAGCTGGCCGTCGAGCACGCGATGGGAGCCCGCTGACATGACGCTCGTCGCCGGCATCGACTCGTCCACCCAGTCCTGCAAGGTAGTTGTGCGGGACGCCGACACCGGGGCGCTGGTCCGCGAGGGCCGCGCCGTGCATCCGGTCGGCACGGAGGTCGATCCGGCGGCGTGGCAGCGGGCGCTGGACGAGGCGACCGCCGACGCCGGCGGTCTCGCCGACGTCGCGGCCCTGTCCGTCGGCGCCCAACAGCACGGCATGGTGTGCCTGGACGAGTCCGGTGACGTCGTCCGGCCGGCATTGCTGTGGAACGACACCAGGTCGGCAGCCGCCGCGGCCGACCTGGTGTCGGAACTCGGCGGCCCCGAGCCGTGGGTGGACGCGGTCGGCAGCGTGCCGGTCGCCTCGTTCACGATCACCAAGCTGCGCTGGCTGGCCGAGCACGAGCCGGCCAACGCCGCCCGCACGGCCGCGGTCTGCCTGCCGCACGACTGGTTGACGCAGCGGCTGGCCGGCGGCGATCTCCACACGGATCGCAGCGATGCCAGCGGAACCGGCTACTGGTCGCCGGCTTCCGGTTCGTACCGCGAGGATCTGCTGACTCGCGCCTTCGGCCGCACGCTCACGCTGCCGCGCGTGCTTGAGCCTGCGGGGGCCGCCGGTCACACGCCCTCCGGCGCGCTGGTCGCCGCCGGTGCCGGCGACAACGCGGCGGCAGCCCTTGGCGTGCAGGCGGAACCGGGCGATGTCGTGGTGTCGATCGGCACCTCCGGCACCGCCTTCGCGTCCAGCGTGAAGCCGGCCGGCAGCCTGGTCGTGAACGGATTCGCCGACGCACAAGGCCGATTCCTGCCGCTGGTGTGCACCTTGAACGCCGCCCGCGTGCTCGACGCTACGGCCCGGATGCTGCGGGTCGGCGTCGACGAGCTGTCCGAGCTGGCCCTGTCCGCGCCCGCCGGCGCCGACGGACTCGTGCTGGTGCCGTACTTCGAGGGCGAGCGCACTCCCAACCGGCCCGACGCCTCCGGCACGCTGCACGGCCTCCGGCTGGACACCGCCACCGCGGCGCACCTGGCCCGCGCGGCCGTCGAGGGCCTGCTGTGCAGCCTCGCCGACGCCGTGGACGCCTTGGTGGAGCTGGGAATTCCGGCGACACGGGTGGTGATTGTCGGCGGCGGGGCCAGATCCGAGGCGGTCCGTCGGATCGCGCCCACGGTTTTCGGTTGCCCCGTCGTGGTTCCCGAACCGAGCGAATTCGTCGCCGACGGAGCCGCCAGGCAGGCAGCATGGGCGTTGAGCGGTGAGATCGACCCTCCACAGTGGAGCGCGCTCACTTCTCGCTGCTACGAGGCCAATCCGGTGCCCTCGGTGCGTGAGCGGTACGCGCACGCCCGGGACCTCGTGCTCAACCGTCCATAATGCCAACCGTTGCGCCGCAGTCGAATCAGGCCTAGTCTTCGCCGCACTGGCGAGGTCCTTGCCGCCACAAGGGTCTTCTTGTCGACGATGACAAGGAGTATTCGACATGGGACTGTCTCGACGTGCGTTTCTCGCCTCGGCGGTCGCCGCCGCGGCGAGCACGGGATACTTACCCACCGCGTCCGCGAGTCCGCTGGCCAGCCCGGTCGGCGACGTCGTGGGCAAGATGACGGTCGGCTACCAGGGCTGGTTCGCCTGCGTCGGCGACGGCGCCCCGATCAACACCTGGTGGCACTGGAGCCAGAACGCCGGCCAGGCGCCGTCGCCGTCCAACAACAACATCAAGGCCTGGCCGGACATGCGCGAGTTCAGCCGCGGCTACCAGACCTCCTACAGCAACCTGAACAACGGCAACGCCGCCACGTTGTTCTCTTCCTACGACCAGCAGACCGTCGACACCCACTTCGCGTGGATGCACCAGTACGGCTGTGACACCGCGGCCCTGCAGCGATTCAACCCCAACAGTCCCGAGGGGCCGACCCGTGACGCCATGGCCGGCAAGGTTCGGTCGGCCGCCGAGAGCCACGGCGTGAAGTTCTACATCATGTACGACGTCACCGGCTGGTCGGCCATGCAGTCGGAGATCAAGGCCGACTGGACCAACAAGATGCGTGCCCACACGGCGTCGTCGGCCTATGCCCGCCAGAACGGCAAACCGGTCGTCTGCATCTGGGGTTTCGGCTTCACCGACGGCAATCACCCGTGGGACGCCGGCACCTGCCTGGACGTGATCAACTGGTTCAAGGGCGAGGGCTGCTACGTGATCGGCGGCGTGCCAAGGGAATGGCGGGTCGGCGGCGCCGGCAGCCGGCCCGGCTTCCTCGACACCTACCACGCCTTCAACATGCTCTCCCCGTGGATGGTAGGCGCCATCAAGAACGCCGGCGAGTCCGACAACATCTACAACACCGTCAACGTCGGTGACCAGGCCGACTGCAACAGCCACGGCATCGACTACCAGCCCTGTGTCCTGCCCGGCGACGTCTCCGAGCGCCAGCGCGCCCACGGCGACTTCATGTGGCGGCAGTTCTACAACATGGTTCGTGTTGGGGCACAAGGCATCTACATCTCCATGTTCGACGAGTTCGGCGAGGGCAACCAGATCGCCAAGACCGCCCCCGACGCCTCATGGGTGCCTGCCGGCTCCGGTCTGTGGGCCCTCGACGAGGACGGCACCTGGTGCTCCTCGGACTACTACCTGCGGCTCACCGCCGACGGCGGGCGCATGCTGAAGAAGCAGATCGGGTTGACCGCCACCCGGCCGACCAGCCCGGGATAACCTCCGCTGCCGAGCCCCCCTGATGCAGGGAAGGACGCCTTACCCTCGTTGAACGAGGGTAAGGCGTCCTTCCCTGCATCATCAGACGCCGAGGGCCCGGCACACCCGATCCACGTCCGCCAGGGTGGTGCGCCAGTTGCTGAAGGCGGCGCGGATGGCCGGGTCTCCCTTGTAGACGGTTGGCGTGAGGAAGGCCTCGCCGCTGCGGGACAACGCCTCTAACACCTCGGGGACCTGACGGTCGACCGGCGTGAAGCAGACGACGTTCAAGCGCACGGGGGCCAGCAGCCGCCACGAAGGGCTGGCGGCGAGGCGGGAGCCCAGAGCCTGGGCGCACGCGATGTTGCGTTCGACGATCTCGCGGTAGCCCTCGCGGCCGTAGGCGGAGAGGGCGAACCAGGCGGGCAGGGCGCGGAGCCGGCGGGAGGTCTCCGGGGTGAGGTGCATCGGGTCGGGGACCGCGCCGGGAGCGCCGAGGTAGGGGGACTGGTTCTCGAACACGCGGACCTGGAGGTCCTGGCGGCGGGTGAACTGCACGGCGGAGTCGTAGGGCACGTTGAGCCACTTGTGCAGGTCGATGCACACGGAATCGGCCTCCGACCAGCCGTCCACCAGCTCCGCGTACGCGGGCGACACGGCGGCGAAGCCCCCAAAGGCGGCGTCGACGTGCAACCAGAACGGGTACCGGGCCTTCAGGTCGACGATGGCCCGGATGTCGTCGAAGTCGACCGTGTTCACGGTGCCGGCGTTGGCCACCACGATGGCCGGTCCGGCGGCCAGTTCGCGTTCCAGCGCGGCCACGTCGACGGCCTCGCGGTCGGGCAGCGTCGGCACGGAGATCAGGCGTTTGCGGCCGATTCCCAACACCGACAACGACTTGCCGATGCTGGAGTGCGGCGTGCCCGACAGCACCCGGACCGGCTCGGTCAGCCCCTCGTCGGTCACGGAGACGCCCAGCCGCGTGCCCAGCCATTCGCGGCCGATGGCCAGCCCCACCAGGTTGGACATGGTGGCGCCGGTGACGAAGGCCCCGGGCATGTCCAGCCCGAACAGCGACCCGAGCCACGCCACCGCCTCGCGTTCCAGGGCGACGGCCGAGGAGCCGACGGAGCCGTGCGCGTTCTGGTCGAGGGTCGAGGTCAGCCAGTCGCCGGCCAGCGCCGCCGGGGTCGAGCCGCCGGTGACGAAGCCCAGGTAGCGGGGTCCCGCGCTGGCCGCGAACCCCGGCTCCCAGCGCTCCGCGAAGGCCGCCATCGCCGCCCGCAGGCCCTCCCCGGACTCGGGCAGCGGGGCCGAGCCGGCATCGGACGCCATGGCCGCGACCGGCCGGGAGTCCAGGCCGTCGAGGATGCGCCCGGCGTACGTTCGGGTCGCTTCCAGCAGGTCGGGCAGCTCGGCGAGGTCCTCGGCCAGTTTCGCGAACATGGGGCCAAGACTAGGGTGGCCGCTCATGTGGGTGCGGACCGCTGCCGTGGCGACGGTGATCGCTGCCCTGGTGGCCGCGGGCGTGGTGATCGGCCGAGCCACGAGCGCGGAGCCACCCGTGGCGGCCCCGTTGACGCTGCTCCACGCCGACAACGACACCGACGACGGGCCGCCGGCGCCTGGCACCCGGGAGGCGACGGGGACCAACGGCGACGCGACCCTGCACGTCGCGGTGTCGCCGGCCAACGGCTGGCTGGGCATCGAGGTGGAGGCCGCGACGGTGCCGGTCGGCACGCGCTGCCGGCTGTTCGCCTACGACCACGCCGGCAAGGGGTACGAGGCCGGCGGCTGGGTGCAGAGCGAGCACCCGGACTTCCCGATCTACGGCGCGGTGATCCTGGACCCGGCCGACCTGGCCTCGGTCTCGCTGGTGGACGACAGCGGCGCGAAGGTGGTCAGCGCCCGGATCCCGCCGCCCTGAGCTCAGTGCTGGGTGGGCACGCCGTGGCTCGTGATCGTCGTGCCGGTGGTCGTGCCGGATTCGGTGGTCGTGGGGCCGTGGTCCGTGGTCGTGACGGTCGGCGTGGTGTCGTCGACGGTGGTGGTCGCGATGGTCGTGGCCGGAGGCGGCGGCGAGGCGGGCTCGACGGGGCGGCCCCCCGACACCAGCAGCAGCGAGACCGTCACGCCGGCGAACACCACCACGACCCCGGCGACGCCGCTGCCCCAGCGCAGCATCCGGATGCGGCGGCCGCGGCGGGCGATGGTCGTCGGGGTGAAGCCCAGCGGCGGCCCGGCCTGGTCACCGGCTCGGGCCAGCAGGGCGCGCACCTTCTCGTCGTCCGAGGAACTCACGGCTCACCTCCCGTCCGGTGACAGCACGTCGAAGTGGGGGCCCAGCCGCCGCCGCAGGGCGGCCACGCCGCGGGCGGCCTGGCTCTTGACGGTGCCAGTGGAGCAGCCCAGCGCCTCGGCGGTCTCCTCGACCGACAGATCGTTCCAGTAGCGCAACACGAGCACCGCGCGCTGCCGTGGCGGCACGGAGGCCAGCGCGGCCTGCACGAGCAGGCGTTCCTCGGCGTCGCCGCCGAACGACGCGGGCAGCTCGGGCGGCTCGTGGGTGAGGTGCTCGCGCTTGCGCCACAGCCGCCGGTTCTCGGCGAGGAACGTCCGCACCACCACCTTGCGCGCGTAGGCGTCCAGCCCGACCTGCCGCAGCCGGGGCCAGGCCAGGTACAGCTTGGTCATCGCCACCTGGGTGATGTCCTCGGCCCGGTGCCAGTCGCCGCACAGCAGGTACGCGGTCGCCCGCAGGGCATGCGCCCGTGCCGCGAAGTACTCGCTGAAGTCGTCGTCCCTGGCCACCGCCGCCGAGTATGCCATCGAAAACCGCGTGCAACCCGCCGGAGCCGTCGAGGCATACCTACCCCTGAACGGGCCGCCGACCGGCGGCGCCCGCCTGCCCACCGGACGACAATTGCGCACAGAACTCATCACGGCCGCCGATGTGACGGTGGCGGCCGAGCCCGCGGCGAAGGCCGACAAGCTGGTCGACCGCCTGACCCGGCACGTCCTGGCCCCCGCCGGCGTCTACCTGGCGGTTCGCCTGGTCGGCGTGGCGATCCTGGGTGTGCTGGCCGCCGTGCATGACCGGAACCTGCTGGACGTGCTGAAGGCCTGGGACGGCGACTGGTACCTGACGATCGCCCGTGACGGCTACGCCACCACCAACTTCGGCATGGTGGACGCGGCCGGCCACTTCACGCCGAACACGACGCTGGCCTTCTTCCCCGGATATCCGCTGGTGGTCGGCATGCTCGGCCGCCTGACGACTACGGCGTTACCGCTGGTCGGAGTCGCCGCGAGCCTCATCGCCGGCCTGGCTGCCTCGTACGGGGTCGTACGACTGCCGCAGGATCGGAAAGCGGGCCTGATCACGGTCGCGCTGTTCGCCGCGACGCCGATGGCCGTCACGTTGTCCATGGTGTACTCGGAGGCGCTGTTCAGCGCGCTGGCCGCGTGGACGCTGGTCGGGGTCATGGAACGCCGCTGGTGGTTGGCCGCTTCCTGTTGCGCGGCAGCGGGTCTGGTCCGGCCCAGCTCGGGCGTGCTGATCCTCATCGTGATCGTGGCCGTGGTCATCTACGGCCGTTCGGCCAAGGCGTGGATCGCGGCGATCGTCTGTCCACTCGGGCTGGTCGCCTTCCTGGGCTGGGTTGCCGACCGCACCGGCAGCGTGACCGGCTGGTTCACCGTGCAGAAGGCCGGCTGGGGCACGGCCTTCGACTTCGGGGCCAACACGGGGGAGTTCATCCGCTACGTGCTGACCGGCGACACCTCGGTCATGGAGACGGCCAACATGGTGACGGTGCTGGGCGCCGTCGTCCTGTGTGTGATCGCCGTCCTGCGCAAACTGCCGTGGCCGCTCGTCGCGTACGGCCTCGGGCTGGTGGTGATGACCGCCGGATCGAGCGGCGTCACCTACTCCAAGATGCGGCTGCTGGTGCCGGCGTTCACGCTGCTGATCCCCGTGGCGATCGGACTGAGCCGCCGCCGTAACGGCACCGTGCTGGCCGTTCTCGTCGCGTCCGCGCTGGTCAGCGGCTGGATCGGGGCGTACGCGCTGACCGGCTGGAAGTACGCCATCTGATCAAAAGGGCACCATCTGGCGTCCGGCCTGAACCGGTGCCGGGGTCCGTCCGTGTATGTCGCGAACGGGTTCCGGAACGGCCGGAACCGCTTGCCCCGCCTGGAGAATCCCGATGATCCGCACTGCTGTCGCGCCCGCTGCCGCCCTCATGGCGACCGGTGACCAGGTGACCGCCTCCGTCCTCGTCGGCTGATTTCCGATCCTCCGCAAAGGACCTCAGTGATGATCTCCAAGGTCGGTCACGCCGTTGCCGCACTGGCCGCCGTCGCGGTGCTGACCAGCGGCTGCGCCCGGGTCGTCGCGGGCACCGGGGCCGTCGAGCGCCCGGACCCCAACCAGGTCGCCGGGCTCGCCGTCACGGGCGGCGACAGCGGCCCGCGACCGGGCGTCGCCGACGCCGGCCTGCCGGTGGCCAACACCGACGGCAGCGCCGTCGACCGGCTGGCCGAAAACGCCGTCGCCGATGTGCAGTCGTTCTGGGAGAAGGAACTTCCGGCCGACTTCGGCAAGGATTTCAAGCCGGTCAAGGGTTTGCTCTCCTACGAGTCGAACGGTCCGGCGCTCAAGGTGTGCAACTCCAGCACCGCCGGCCTGGTCAATGCCTTCTACTGCCAGAACGACGACACCGTGTCCTGGGACCGGGCGCAGCTGCTGCCGCAGCTCAACGACTCCTTCGGCCCGATGTCCGTGGTCGCCGTGCTGGCCCACGAGCTCGGCCACGCCGTGCAGTTCCGGCTGGGCAGCGTCAACCAGGCCACCCCGACGATCGTCAAGGAGCAGCAGGCCGACTGCTACGCCGGCACCTTCTTCCGTTCCGTCGCCGAAGGCCAGGCGCCGCACTTCCAGCTCTCCACCGGCCCCGGCCTGAACTCGATCATGGCCACGTTGTTCTTCATCCGCGACACCGCCGGCGCCAGCGCGCAGGCGGATGGCGCGCACGGCAACGCCTTCGACCGCGTGACCGCGTTCCAGCTCGGCTTCTCCGACGGCGCCAAGCGCTGCGCGCAGATCGACGTGCGCGAGGTGCAGGGCCGGATCACCGAGCAGCAGTTCGACCCCAACGACCAGGATCGCGGCCTGGGCAAGGGAAATCTCCGGGTCAGCGACCAGAGTGCCCTGGGGGACCTGCAAACCACGCTCCAGGCGGCCTTCCCCGGCGTCAAGCCGCAGCTGGTCGCCGGCCAACCGTCCTGTCCGGACGCCAAGCCGACCTCGCCGGCCTCGTACTGCCCGGACACCAACAAGATCTCACTCGACCTGGCCAACCTGGTCCGGATCGGCACACCGCCCCAGAAGGGGTCCAAGGGAGGTATCGGTGACTTCGCCGCATTCGCCGAAATCGCGTCGCGGTTCGCGCTCGCCGTCGAACACGCATCCGGCCACGCCGTCGACGGTCCGGCGACCGGCCAGCTCACGGCGTGCCTGACCGGCATGTGGGCCGGCACGATCACGCCGCAGCACCAGGGCGCGCTGCAACTGTCGCCCGGTGACCTGGACGAGGCGGTGGGCGAGATGCTCATGGGCGAGAGCCTGATCGCCGCCGACGTGGACGGCGCCACGGTGCCGTCGGGCTTCGCGCGGGTGCAGGCCTTCCGGGACGGGTTCACCTCGACCGGGCCGGCCATCTGCACCAGCAAGTACGGCGCCTGATACCCGCCGGGCATCACAGGCGCGGCAAAGGGTCTTGGACTTCGGGGCCTGACCGGGGCGAAGCTCTTGTCAGGCAACGAAAGGATCCCAGCCATGAAGGTCTTCGTCACCGGCGGCTCCGGTTATGTGGGCGGCCCGACGATCCGGGCGCTGGTGCGCAACGGCCACCAGGTCGCCGCACTGGCCCGCGCCGACAACTCCGTCTCCGCGGTCGAGGCGTCCGGCGCGGTCGCGGTACGCGGCGCGTTGACGGACACGGATGTGTTGCGGGAACAGGCTTCCCTCGCCGACGCCGCCATCCACCTCGGCATGGCCAACGAGCGCACCGCCGAGGTCGACCTCGCCGCCGCCCAGGCGATGCAGGACGGCCTGGCCGACCGCGGCCCCTACGTGCACACCGGCGGCACCTGGGTGTTCGGCGACACCGACGGCGTGGCCGACGAGACGCACCCGATGTCCCCGCCGGCCCTCACGTCGTGGCGGCTGGACAACGAGAAGCAGGTGCTGGCCAACGGCGGCCGGCCGGTGATCGTCATGCCGGGCCTGGTGTACGGCAACAACGGGGGCCTGATCCAGGCGTTCTACGTCGACCCGGCACGCCGGGACGGGGAGCTGCCGCAGATCGGCGACGGCAGCACCCACTGGGCGCTGGTGCACGTCGAGGACCTGGCCGACCTGTACGTGCGGGCCCTGACTGCCAAGCCCCGCAGCGTTTTCGTCGGCGTCGACGACCAGAACCCGACCATCGCCGACGTCAGCCGGGCCCTGGCCCACGCGACCGGCGTCCCGGTGCGGGCGATGGATCTGGCCGAGGCGACCCGGCGGATGGGCCCGATCGCCGAGGCGTTCGCCCTCGACCAGCAGCTGACCGGCGCGAAGGCCCGCCGGGAGCTCGGATGGCAGCCCCGGCACACCGACGCCGTGGCCGAGCTGGCGCTTTAGCAGTCGATCGGCTGTGCGGTGGCTCTGCTGGTCTTCGGAGGCGATACTCAGCGTGATGGACGTCGACCTGCGCAAGCTTCGCTACTTCGTCGCCGTCGCCGAGGAACTGCACTTCGGCCGGGCGGCGGAGCGGCTGCACATCGCCCAACCCGTGCTGTCGCGGCAGATCCGGGTGCTGGAGGACGAGCTGAAGGTGCAGCTGTTCGCCCGCGACCGGCGACGCACCGAGCTGACTGCGGCAGGGGAGCAGCTGCTGGCCGACGCCCGGCCGCTGCTGGCCAGCGCCACCGCGCTGCGCCTGCGCGTCGGGCGGGCGGCGCGTGGGGAGAACTCGTTCACGGTCGGCTTCATGCCCGGTTTGATCGTCACGGCTGCCGTGCGGGCCTTGTCCGAGCGGCATCCGTCGCTGGTCGTCAACGTCGTGCGGACCTCATGGGACGATCAGGTCGAGGTCGTGCACGACGGCCGTGTCGACGTCTCCTACATCCGGCTGCCGGTCGACCAGTCCGGGCTGACCGTGCGGCCGCTGCTGACCGAGCCCCGCGTCGCCGTGCTGCCGGCCGATCACCGGCTGGCCGGCAAGGAGACCATCGCCATCGCCGACCTCGCCGACGAGCACCTGTTGCAGGATCCCGACGCGGTGCCGGAGTGGCGCGACATCGCCACCGAGCTGCGCGACGGAACCCGGACGCCGGTCGGCCGGTTCCACGCCGTCGAGGAGAAGCTGGAGCACGTGGCCACCGGGCGGGGCATCACCGTGCTGCCGCTGTCTACGGCGTCCTTCTACACGCGGCCGGACATCGTGCACGTGACGGTCCGTGACATCGCGCCGAACCAGGTCTGCCTGGCCTGGGAGGCCGGTCGCCGCGGCGGGCTCATCCAGGAGTTCGCGGCCCTGGCCGGCGGTTAGGCGGTTCCGACGACGGCGCAGCCGATGGCGAACTCCGTGGCCGGGTCGCAGCCGATGAGCTCCTCGACCAGCTCGTCCCGAATCGCGGCGGTGAACGTGGTCCGCAGGCCCAGGGCGGTCGCGGCGAGTGACAGGGTCTGGTTCACGCGACCGGCGTCGAGCTGGAGCACGCGGTAGGCGCGAGGTGTGTCCTGGTTGCGGACGATGCTCGTGTAGAAGACGGCGAGGCCGGCGCCGGCGACCCAGTGCTGATCGCCGCAGGCCGCCACCAGATCGGCGTCGGCCACGGCATCGCCGACCAGGGCGAGCTCGTGCGTGCGGCAGTCGTAGTGGTAGACGCCGGGCTTGAGGCCCTCCACGTCCCGTACTGCCGGGTACAGTTCGGTCGAGTTCGCGGCGCTGACCTGGAGCAGCGCGCCGAGCGAGGCCAGTGGCAGCGGACCGGGGCCGAAATCCCGGTGGTCGCGGCGAAGCTGGAGCACCTCCAACAGATCCCGGTTACGCCACTGGGCGTCCTCGGCCGCCGGCAGCGGGATCCGCTCGGTGTCGGGGAAGGCGCTGACTGGATCGAGCCGGTCAGCGGGCCGATCGGTGCCGGGAAACCGGGTGCCGCGGGTGGTCCGCGTCGAGTAGTGGTACGCCCTGGCCACCGGCCCCCACTGGCCCCAGGCGTGCAGCACGGCCTGCTCCTGGGCGTCCCGCTGCGAGCCCTCGGCCACGAGCACGTCGTTGGCGAGCAGGGCGTCCCGGGCCGGTCGCAGCCGCTCCGGCACCGAGTCGCGGTCCCGCCAGCGCAGGAACCAGCGCATCACCTCGTCGGTGTCGGTGCCCAGCGCGAGCTGCCGGTGGTCCAGGTAGTCGTCCCAGATGACCTGGCCATCGATGATGAACACCCCGCCGCACGCGGAGATCCGCAGCCGCATCAGGCCACGCCGGGCGACGCGCGGTCGGTGTCCACAAACTCGTCCATGCCCGTCAGGTTATCGTCGTCTAACCGGAACGGACCACATCGTTACCGGCCGCGACCAGGATCAACTGCCCGTTCGACCGAATGCGCGGGCCTGAATCCGGTACAGCCGCGCGTATCGCCCGCCGGCGGCCATCAGCTCGGCGTGTGAGCCCCGTTCGACCAGCCGGCTGCCGTCGAGCACCAGGATCTGGTGGGCCATCCGCACGGTGGCGAACCGGTGCGAGACGAGCACCGTCACCCCGGGGCCGCCGGCGTGGGCGTAGCGGTCGAACAGGGCGTCCTCGGTGGCGGCGTCCAGGGCCGAGGTCGGCTCGTCCAGCACGAGCAGCAGGGGATCGGGGCGCATGAAGCCGCGGGCCAGCGCCACCTTCTGCCACTGGCCGTGCGACAGGTCGACGCCGTTTTCCCAGGTCACGCCCAGTTGCGCGGCCAGATCCGGCACGGCGTCGCCGGCGCCGGCCCGGGCGACGGCTTCGTGCAGCGCGACCGGGTCGTCGATGCGCCTCAGGTCTCCGACGCCGATCGATTCGCCGGCGGTGTACTCGAACGGGAAGAAGTCCTGGAACGCGCCGGAGATCCGTTCCCGCCATCGCTGTGCGTCGATCGTCGCGAGATCGACGCCGTCGACGAGGATGCGGCCGCCGGTGGGTTGGTAGAGCCGGCACAGCAGCTTGACCAGCGTGGACTTGCCGGCGCCGTTCTCGCCGACGACGGCGACGGTCGCGCCGGCATCGAGGGTGACGGTGACGTCGTCGAGCACGTTCCGGTCGGTGCCGGGGTAGCGGAAGCTGACGTTCTCCAGGTGGATGCCGGTTTTCAGGCGAGCCGGCGGATGGCGGTCGGCGTGCTGGGCCTGGGCCGTCGCGTAGTCCTCCAGCCAGGCCAGGCGGCGGGCGACGTCGAGCCAGATCGTGCGGAAGAAGTGTGTCTGCTGGACGGTGTTGGCGACGTACCGGGCGAGCCGGCCGCCGGCGGCCAGGACGAGCAGCAGCGTCGCCGGTTGGTGCATGGCCGAGGCGATCGCCGCGAGGAAGGCCAGCCCGAACAGGGCATGCGCGCCGGCCTGCCACCAGGCCGTGCGCCAGCGGGCGCCGGCTATCGGCCGGTGCCGTTTCCACCACGCCTCGCGGCGTAGGTCCGCGATCTTGTCCTGGACGCCGAAGACGCGGATCTCCTTGGCCGGCCCGGGCGTCGTGCCGAGCTCGAACAGGTGCTTGGCCAGCCGGTCGTGCTGCGCGCCGGCCTCTTCGGCCCTCCGCTCGGCACCGGCCCGCCACGTCGACACCAACACGGCCGGGATCGCGACGACGCCGAGCAGCCCGAACCAGGGGTTGGCGGACATCAGCAGGGCCACCGTGATCACGAGTCGGACGAGGGCGCCCAAGGTCGAGAACAGCTGCTGGTAGATCTCGCTCAGGGCGGCGGCGTGATCGCGCAGCACCCAGATGCGGTCCATGACCTCGGGGCGCTCGTGGTGCTCCATGGTCGTGATCGAGGACTGAAGCCTGGCCACGTGTTCCTCGACGACGATCGCCGCGCGGTCGGCGAACCGCCGGTTGGCACGGTCGCTGACCGTGGTCAGCAGCCAGCCGCCGATGGCCAGCACGGCGAGTGCCCCCGCGGCCAGTGCGGTGTGCGTGGCCAGTTGTGAGAAAGCCAGTGCCAGCAAGGCATCGGGGATCGCCGCGCCGACCGTCGTGACGAAGGCGACCGCGATCAGCGCGGGGCTGGCGCGGTAGCCCAGTTCGAGGGAGCGGGCCAGCGAGGGCAGCCAGCCGGGGAGCTCAGTCATCGAGGAACCTCGCCGCCTGGAGGTCGAACATCGTGCGGTACTGGCCGTTCGCGGCCATCAGCTCGTCGTGGCTGCCCAGCTCCGCCACCTTTCCGTTGTCCAGCACGCAGATCCGGTCGGCCTGTCGGACCGTGCCGAAGCGGTGCGAGACCAGGATCGTGGTGCAGCCCCTGGTTTGCTCAAGGAAGTTCGTGAAGGCCTCGGCCTCGCCCCTGACGTCCAGCTGGGCCGTCGGCTCGTCCAGCACGACGATGCCGGCGCCCTGCTTCACCGCCGTCAGCGCCCGGGCCAGGGCGATCCGCTGCCACTGGCCGCCGGAGAGGTCCGTGCCGCCGTCGTATCCCTTGGACAGCACCGTGTCCAGGTCGGTGAAGTCCGCGCCGGTGGCCCTCAGCGCGGCCCGTACGTCCTCTTCGGACGCTCCGGTGGGGGCGACGTTGTCTTTCAAGGGAAGTTGGTAGCGGATGAAGTCCTGGAACACGGCCGTGACGTTCTCCCGCCAGTTGCTCAGGGTCTTCAGGTCCTCGCCGTCGGCCTCGACGGCGCCGCCGGTCGGGTCGTGGAGGCGGCAGATCAGCTTGACCAGGGTCGTCTTGCCCGCGCCGTTCAGGCCGACCACGGCCATCGAGGTGCCGGCCGGGATGGTCAGATCCAGGCCGTCCAGCACGGGTTCGTCGCTGTTGGGGTAGCTGAATCGGACATTCCTGAACCGAATGGTCGTGCCCTTGGCCATGCGTGAACCGGTTGGCAGGGTGCCGACCTCGGACATCCTGCTCTCCAGCCGGGCCGCCGCCCGGACCGCCTCGATCGCCGGCGGCAGCGCCCAGTTCAGGCCGCCGAAGGCCAGCGCCGCCGTGCCGATCGCCGCTTGGGCGTAGGTGGCCCTCTCGCTGAGCGTGCTCCCGTCTGTCGCCAGCATCCAGAACACCAGACCGTTCGCCGCCGCCAGCAGGGCCAGCGTCCAGCCCACGCCGCGCTGGCGCAGCTTCGTGGCCTGCCAGCGAAGGTCGACCAGTCTCCGTCTGTTGTGGACGAACTGGCGGACCGTCCAGTCGCTGAGGCCGAAAAGCCGGATCTCCTTGCCGGCCGGGGGATCCACCGCCAGCCGGTACGTGTACTCCGCCCGCCGCTGCGCATACTGCACCTCCGGCGTGTCCCGGTGCCACACGCTGGCGTCCTTCAGCAGCCAGTGCGTGGCCAGCCAGGCCGCCGCCAGCGCCGCCCCGGCCCACCAGTGGTACGTCGCCAGCAGGATCGCCTGGCCCGCACCCGCCAGCGCCTCCACCAGGCTGCCCGCGATCATGCCCATCGACAGCGCCAGCGGCGGGCCCGACACGCCCTGGTCGAAGTCTCTCGCCACCGCCAGCTCGCCGGCCAGGGCCGTCGACTCCAGGTGGGCGATGCCCGGCGGCCCCGTCGCCGCCGTGATCAGCCGGTCCTGCAGCCGTGACGACAGCCGGTCGCCCAGGTTCGTGCTCACCTGGCCGTGCACCGGGGCCAGCACCTGCATCAGCAGGAACACCACGCCCAGGCCGATCAGCGCCGCCGGCTCTTGCGTCCCGATCAGCCGCCCCGTCTCATAGGCAAAGCCCGCCGGCAGAACCGCTTGCATGACAAGGAGAATCCACCACGCCACGGTCAGGCCGGCATGCGTGCGCCAGAGCGCTTTGACGAAATCCCCCACGAGGCCAGGCATTGAACCGGGTAGGGCAGCAGCCCGCAACGGATTAACCCCGCGAGTCCCGCTCTCGGGCAAGCATGTGTTGAGTTCATGCCTGCCCGAGAGCG
>NZ_JBFBAM010000071.1:0-49604 GCF_040682195.1 Kutzneria sp. NPDC051319
ATTTGTCGATCGAGTCAGTCCATCGATCGACAAATGCCCAGGGAAGGCGCCGGCTCAAGAGCGACCTCGCCCGCCGAGGCACTCGGCGCATGGGCGCAGCTGGGTCACGCGCCGGCGGCGGACTTCAGGGCCTCGGCGCGGTCGGTGCGCTCCCACGGGAGGTCGAGGTCCGGACGGCCGAAGTGGCCGTACGCGGCGGTGGGGGCGTAGATGGGGCGCAGGAGGTCGAGGTCCCGGATGATGGCGGCGGGACGCAGGTCGAAGACCTCGCCGATGGCCTGCTGGATCTTGGCCGGGTCGACGACCTCGGTGCCGAAGGTCTCGACGAAGAGACCGACGGGGGCGGCCTTGCCGATGGCGTAGGCGACCTGGACCTCGGTGCGGGTGGCCAGGCCGGCGGCGACGACGTTCTTGGCGACCCAGCGCATGGCGTAGGCGGCGGAGCGGTCGACCTTCGACGGGTCCTTGCCGGAGAAGGCGCCGCCGCCGTGGCGGGCCATGCCGCCGTAGGTGTCGACGATGATCTTGCGGCCGGTCAGGCCGGCGTCGCCCATGGGACCGCCGATGACGAAGCGGCCGGTGGGGTTGACGAACAGCCGCACGCTCTCGGTGTCGAGGTTGAGCTCGGCCAGCTCGGGCAGCACGACCTGCTCCCGGACGTCGACGGCGAGCATCTTCTCGAGGTCGATGCCGTCGGCGTGCTGGGAGGACACGACCACGGTGTCCAGCCGCACGGGTTGGTCGCCGGCGTACTCGATGGTGACCTGGGTCTTGCCGTCGGGACGCAGGTACGGCAGAGCGCCGTTCTTGCGGACCGCGGTCAGCCGGCGCGACAGGCGGTGGGCCAGCGCGATCGGCAGCGGCATCAGCTCGGGGGTGTCGGTGGTGGCGTAGCCGAACATCAGGCCCTGGTCGCCGGCGCCCTGGCGGGCGATCTCGTCCTCGGCGGACTCGACCCGCGACTCGTAGGCGGAGTCGACGCCCTGCGCGATGTCGGGCGACTGCGACCCGATGGCGACGTTGACGCCGCACGAGTTGCCGTCGAAGCCCTTGGCCGAGGAGTCGTAGCCGATCTCGAGGATCTTCTCCCGCACGATGGTCGGGATGTCGGCGTAGGCCTCGGTGGTGACCTCGCCGGCCACGTGGACCTGGCCGGTGGTGATCAGCGTCTCGACGGCGACCCGGCTGCGCGGGTCCTTGGACAGCAGGCCGTCGAGGATGGAGTCGCTGATCGCGTCACAGATCTTGTCCGGGTGGCCCTCGGTGACCGACTCAGAGGTGAACAGCCTCCGGCTGTGTTCGCTCACGACAACTCCTCAAAGATGTGTTTCTTCGGCGCCCACACAGGCCCCGCGCGACAGGCTGTCTATCGCCCCAACCGTACCGGGCGTGACGTCGTGACCGGCTCAAGTCCCGAGCAAAGGCACCACGGCATCCCACACTGTGGCCGCCAGCCGCGCCTTGGAACCGTGCGGGATGGGACGCTCGTCACCTTCCGAGCTCAGCAGCCAGCCGGCGTTGTCCTCGACCTCGAAGGCGAGACCGTCGCCGACTGCGTTGACGACCAGCAGGTCGACTCCCTTGCGGGCCAGCTTGGCCCGACCGTGGTGCAGCACGTCCCCGGTCTCGTCGCCGGTCTCGGCGGCGAAGCCGACCACCACCTGGCCGGTGGGACGGGCCTTGACCAGCTCGACCAGGATGTCCGGGTTGACGGCCAGCCGGATCGGCTCGGGCTCCCGGTCACCCTTCTTGATCTTGGACGCGGACAGGCCGAGCGGCCGGAAGTCGGCGACGGCGGCGGCCATCACCACCACATCGGCGCCAACGCTCTCGGCATGCATGGCGTCGCGCAGCTCGACGGCGGAGCCGATGCGCACCACCCGGACGCCGGCCGGATCGGCCAGGTCGGCGATGTGCCCGGCGACCAGGGTGACCTCGGCGCCGCGCTGGGCGGCGACGCGGGCCAGCGCGTAGCCCTGCTTGCCGGACGAGCGGTTGCCCAGGTAGCGGACGGGATCGAGCGCCTCACGGGTGCCGCCGGCGGAGATCACCACGCGGCGGCCCTCCAGGTCGCGGGGCAACGCGGCGGGGGCGGCGAGCAGCAGGCGGGCCAGCTCGACGATCTCGGCCGGCTCGGGCAGCCGGCCCTTGCCGGTGTCCTTGCCGGTGAGCCGGCCGCTGGCCGGCTCGGCCACGATCACACCACGGGAACGCAGCGTGGCGACGTTGGCCTGAGTGGCCGGGTGCTCCCACATCTCGGTGTGCATGGCCGGCACCATCAGCACCGGGCAGCGCGCGGTGAGCAGCGTGCCGGTGAGCAGGTCGTCGGCCAAACCGTGGGCGGCCCGGGCCAGCAGGTCCGCGGTGGCGGGCGCGACGACCACGAGGTCGGCGGTCTGGCCGATCTTGACGTGCGGCACCGCCGGGACGTCGGTGAACACCCCGGTGGCGACCGGCTGGCCGGACAGCGCCTCGAAGGTGGCCGCGCCGACGAAGTTCAGCGCGGCCGCGGTGGGCACCACGCGCACCCGGTGACCGGACTCGGTCAGGCGGCGCAGCACCTCACACGCCTTGTAGGCGGCGATGCCGCCGCCCACACCCAGCACAATCTGGGGCTGGGTCATTCGCCTTCGGTGTGCTCGAGCATGCCGGAGTGGATCTCGCGCAGCGCGATCGACAGCGGCTTCTCACGCGGGCCCGGCTCGACCAGCGGGCCGACGTACTCGAGCAGGCCCTCGCCGAGCTGGGCGTAGTAGTCGTTGATCTGCCGCGCGCGCTTGGCCGAGTAGATCACCAGCGCGTACTTCGAGCTGACCTGCTCCAGCAGGTCGTCGATCGGCGGGTTGGTGATGCCCTCCGGCGCGGAGGCGGGCTCGCCGACGGCGGCGAGGTGGCTCGGGATGCTCAAGACAACGCTCCTGGAGGTAGTCACGGCTCGCTGGACACACGCTGGGTGGGCGAGCCGACCACCAAGGTTAGCAAGTGACGTGCGACGGTACGAACATCGGAGTTGACGAGCACGACGTCGAACTCCTCCTCGGCGGCCAGTTCCTCCTCGGCCACCTTGAGCCGGTGCGCCACGACCGCCGGGTCCTCGGTGCCCCGGCCGGTCAGCCGGGCCACCAGGACCTCCCACGTCGGCGGCTTCAGCAGCACCAGCAGCGCCTCGGGCATGGCCCGCCGCACCTGGCGGGCGCCCTGGACCTCGATCTCGAGGATCGCTGGAGTTCCCCGCTCCAGCGCGGCCTCGACGGGTCGGCGCGGCGTGCCGTAGCAGTTGCCCGCGTACTCGGCGTGTTCGAGCAGTTCGCCGTCGGCGACCATGCGGTCGTACTCGGGCCGGTCGACGAAGTGGTAGTGCTCGCCGTCCACCTCGCCCGGACGCGGCCGGCGGGTGGTCACCGAGACGCTGTAGTACACCTCGGTCCCGAGGGTGCGCAGCTCCTCCAGCACGCTGGACTTGCCGACACCGGACGGACCGGCGAGCACGGTGAGGCGGGGCCGGGCACGAGTGCCCGACCCCTTCTCGTCCTTCTTGGTCACTCGCCGCCGAATTCGGTCAGCAGTGCCTTGCGCTGGCGGTCGCCGAGACCACGCAGCCGACGGCTGGTCGCGATCTCCAACCGCTCCATGATCTGAGCGGCCCGGACCTTGCCTACGCCGGGCAGGGACTCCAGGAGTGCGGAGACCTTCATCTTGCCGAGGACCTCGTCGCTGTCGGCGGCGGTCAGCACGTCCTTCAGGTTCGTGCCGCCACGCTTGAGGCGCTCCTTGAGCTCGGCCCGGACGCGACGAGCGGCAGCCGCCTTCTCCAGCGCTGCGGCCCGCTGCTCCTCGGTCAGCTGGGGAAGGGCCACGATCTCCTCCGTGGTGTGGGTGTTCTTCAGTGGGATCGGTATCGCGACCGTACCGATCGAGCATCGCCCGGTACAACGTGGGTCCCCGCGGTGACAACGCATCCGATAACGCATCCAATGCGGTGACACTCCCCCACCCGGTCGGGTGCATCTCGACCACAACGGCGGTCACGACGTGAAAGAAGTACTACCAAGGACCCCCGACAGCCTGATCACCGCCACCGGTGATGTGCCCCGCCGGCCCCGTGTGCTATGCACGACCAGCGGGGTTTCAAGATCAACTCACGGAATGCCCTGCCGCGCCTGTGGATTCACCCAGCTCGCGGACGGATTCCCTGGTCGCGACGGCGGCGGCGCGAAGCGCCGCCACATCGGGCCCGTGCCGCAGCACGTCCCGCGACGAACTGGGCAGGACCTGGCCGGAAATTCCGCCGAACAGCCGTCGCAGGTCCGCCACGGTGCCGCCCTGAGCGCCCAGACCGGGGGCCAGCACGGCCCCGTTCAGGCGGGACAGGTCCAGCCCCGTCTCGCCCACCGTGGCCCCGATGACGACACCCACATGGCCCAGTGGATCGGCCCCGTGATTGCGCTCGGCGGCCGCATCCACGATGGACTGTGCGACGGAAACACCCGAGTCGGCGCGCGCCCTTTGCACGGACGGGCCTTCCTTGTTGGAAGTCAAGGCGAGAACAAAAACTCCGCGACCGGTTTTCGCGCTCAGCTCCAAAGCCGGATCGAGAGAACCGAATCCGAGATAGGGCGAGAGCGTCACGGCGTCGCCCGCCAACGGCGAGCCGTCGGCCAGGAACGCCGTCGCGTAGGCGGCCATCGTGGTGCCGATGTCGCCGCGCTTGGCGTCCACGAGCACGAGCGAGCCGGCGGCCTGGGCCGCCGCGATGGTCCGCTCCAGCACGGCGACCCCGCGGGACCCGAACGCCTCGAAGAAAGCGGCCTGAGGCTTCACGAGAGCGACTTCGGCGGCGAACGCGTCCACGCACGTCATGGCGAAGCGCTCAAGGCCGTTTACATCGATGGAAAGGCCCCAGTCGGCCAGCAGCCCCGGATGCGGGTCGATGCCGGCCACGAGCGGCCCGGCGACGGCGACCCGCGCCGCCAACCGGACCCCGAAGGACTCGATCACGCCTTCGCACCCTTCAGCCCGGCCTGGAGCGCCTGGAGCGACCGCACGCCGATGTCCCCCCGGATGAGGGCCTCGATGCCGTGCACGGCCGCGGCAGCCCCGGAAACGGTGGTGATGCACGGGATGTCCCGCGCCACCGCCGCCGTCCGGATCTCGTAGCCGTCCACGCGGGGGCCGTGGTTGCCGTACGGGGTGTTCATGATCATGTCCACCTCGCCGGCCAGGATCTTCTCGACGATGTTGCCCTCGCCCTCGAAGTGCTTGCGCACCACCGTGCAGGCGACGCCGTTGCGGCGCAGCACCTCCGCGGTCCCGGTGGTGGCCAGGATCTCGAAGCCCAGGTCGGCCAGCCGCTTGACCGGGAACACCATGGCCCGCTTGTCCCGGTTGGCCACCGACACGAACACCCGGCCCTTGGTCGGCAGCGAGCCGTAGGAGGCGGTCTGCGACTTGGCGAAGGCCTTGCCGAACGAGAAGTCCACGCCCATGACCTCGCCGGTGGACTTCATCTCCGGTCCGAGCAGCGAGTCCACGCCCTTGCCCTCCGGCGTGCGGAAGCGGTGGAACGGCAGGACCGCCTCCTTGACCGCGACCGGGCAGTCGTCGGGCATCTCGGCGCCGTCGCCGGTGGCCGGCAGCACGCCCTCCTCGCGGAGTTCGGCGATGGTGGCGCCCAGCGCGATGCGGGCCGCGGCCTTGGCCAGCGGCACCGCCGTCGCCTTGGACACGAACGGCACCGTCCGCGACGCGCGGGGGTTGGCCTCCAGCACGTACAGCACGTCGTCCTTGAGCGCGTACTGCACGTTCAGCAGGCCACGCACGCCGACACCGTGGGCGATGGCCTCGGTGGAGCGGCGCACGGCCTCCATGTCGCTGCGGCCCAGCGTTATCGGCGGCAGCGCGCACGAGGAGTCGCCGGAGTGGATGCCGGCCTCCTCGATGTGCTCCATGACGCCGCCGATGTAGACCTGCTCGCCGTCGCACAGGGCGTCCACGTCGATCTCGATGGCGTCGTCGAGGAACCGGTCGACCAGGACCGGATGCTCGGGCGACACCTCGGTGGCGCGGGCGATGTAGCCGGCCAGCGTGTCCTCGTCGTAGACGATCTCCATGCCGCGGCCGCCGAGCACGTACGAGGGCCGCACCAGCACCGGGTAGCCGATCTCGTCGGCGATCCGCTTGGCCTGCGGGAACGACGTGGCGGTGCCGTACTTGGGCGCGGGCAGCCCGGCCGCGGTGAGCACCTCGCCGAACGCGCCGCGGTCCTCGGCCAGGTGGATGGCCCCGGGCGAGGTGCCGACCACCGGCACGCCGGCGTCGGCCAGCCGCTGCGCCAGCCCGAGCGGGGTCTGCCCGCCCAGCTGGACGATGACGCCGGCGACCGTGCCGGACTCGCGCTCGGAGTGCACGACCTCCAGCACGTCCTCGAACGTCAGCGGCTCGAAGTACAGGCGGTCGGAGGTGTCGTAGTCGGTCGACACCGTCTCCGGGTTGCAGTTGACCATCACGGTCTCGAACCCGGCCCGCCGCAGCTCCATGGCCGCGTGCACGCAGGAGTAGTCGAACTCGATGCCCTGGCCGATGCGGTTGGGCCCGGAGCCCAGGATCAGCACCTTGGGCTTCTCCCGCTGCGGCAGCACCTCGGTCTCGGCCGCGGGGTCCGACTCGTAGGCCGAGTAGTGGTACGGCGTGAGCGCGGCGAACTCGGCGGCGCAGGTGTCCACGGTCTTGAACACCGGCCGCACCTTGAGGCGGTGCCGCAGGATGCGAACGCCGTCCTCGCCGGCCAGCTCCGGCCGCAGCGACGCGATCTGCCGGTCGGACAGGCCGGCCCGCTTCGAACGCCGCAGCAGCGCCTCGTCCAGCACCGCCGCGTCCACGATCTCCTCGCGGAGCTCGCCGAGGGCGGCGATCTGGTCGATGAACCACGGGTCGATGCCGGACGCCTCGTGCACCTGCTCCACCGAGGCCCCGAGCCGCAGGGCCCGCTCCACGGTGTACAGCCGGCCGTCGTGGCCCCGCTCCAGCGCCTTGAGCGTGTCCTCCAGCGTGACGCCCTCGGGGTCGGGGCGGGTCCAGAAGCCGGCCTGCTTGGTCTCCATGGAGCGCAGCGCCTTGTTCAGCGCCTCGGAGAAGTTGCGGCCGATGGACATGGCCTCGCCCACCGACTTCATGGTGGTGGTCAGCGTCGGGTCCGCGCCGGGGAACTTCTCGAACGCGAACCGCGGCACCTTGACGACCACGTAGTCCAGGGTCGGCTCGAAGGAGGCCGGGGTCTCGCCGGTGATGTCGTTCTGGATCTCGTCCAGCGTGTAGCCGATGGCCAGCCGGGCCGCGATCTTGGCGATCGGGAAGCCGGTGGCCTTCGACGCCAGCGCCGAGGACCGGGACACCCGCGGGTTCATCTCGATGACGACCATGCGGCCGGTCTGCGGGTTGATGGCGAACTGGATGTTGCAGCCGCCGGTCTCCACGCCGACCGCGCGCAGCACGTCGATGCCGACGTCGCGCATGTGCTGGTACTCGCGGTCGGTCAGGGTCATGGCCGGCGCGACCGTCACGGAGTCGCCGGTGTGCACGCCCATCGGGTCGATGTTCTCGATCGAGCAGATGACCACGACGTTGTCGTTGCGGTCCCGCATGAGCTCGAGCTCGTACTCCTTCCAGCCGAGCACGCTCTCCTCGATCAGCACCTCGGTCACCGGCGACTCGTCCAGGCCGACCGTGGCCAGCCGCTCCAGCTCGTCCGGGGTGTGCGCCATGCCGGAACCCAGGCCGCCCATGGTGAACGACGGCCGGATGACCACCGGCAGGCCCAGCTCGGCGACGGTGTCGCGGATCTCCTCCATCGTCTTGCAGACCCGGCTGCGCGGGGTCTCGGCGCCGACGGAGGCGCAGATGTCCTTGAACAGCTGGCGGTCCTCGCCACGCTGGATGGCGTCGATGTCGGCGCCGATCAGCTCGACGCCGTACTTCTCCAGCACGCCGCGCTCGTGCAGGGCGACGGCGGTGTTCAGCGCGGTCTGGCCGCCGAGGGTGGCCAGCACGGCCTGGATCGGGTGGCCGAGCGCCTGCTCCTCGGCGATCACCTTCTCCACGAACTCGGCCGTGATCGGCTCGATGTAGGTGGCGTCGGCGAACTCCGGGTCGGTCATGATCGTGGCCGGGTTGGAGTTGACCAGGCTGACCCGCAGGCCCTCGTCGCGCAGCACCCGGCACGCCTGCGTGCCGGAGTAGTCGAACTCGCAGGCCTGGCCGATCACGATCGGCCCCGAGCCGATCACCAGGACGTGGTCGATGTCGGTCCTCTTCGGCATCAGCGGGCCTCACTCATCAGCTGGCAGAACTCGTCGAACAGGGCGGCCGCGTCGTGCGGGCCGGCGGCGGCCTCCGGGTGGTACTGCACGGAGAAGGCGGGCGCCTCAAGGCAGCGCAGGCCCTCGACCGTGCCGTCGTTCGGGCAGTAGTGGCTCACGGTGGCCGCGCCGAACGGGGTGTCGAAGCGCTCCCCCGGCTCGCCCTCCAGGGCGAAGCCGTGGTTCTGGGCGGTGATGGCGACGCGGCCGGTGGCGGTGTCGATCACCGGCACGTTGATGCCGCGGTGGCCGTACTGGAGCTTGTACGTGCCGCGGCCCAGCGCCCGGCCCAGGATCTGGTTGCCGAAGCAGATGCCGAACAGCGGGATCCGCCGCTCCAGCACGCCCTTGGTCAGCGCGACGCCGTGGTCCTGGGTGGCCGGGTCGCCCGGGCCGTTGGACAGGAACACGCCGTCCGCCTCGACGGCGAGGATGTCGTCGAGGGTCGACGTCAGCGGCAGCACGTGGACCTCGATGCCGCGGGCGGCCATCATGCGCGGGGTGTTGGACTTGATGCCCAGGTCCAGCGCGGCCACCCGGAACCGGCGTTCGCCGTCGGCCGGCACCACGTAGGTCTGCGCGGTGGTGACGTCGCCGGCCAGGTCCGCGCCCTTCATCTGCGGGGCGGCCTTCACCTTGGCCAGCATCGTGTCCAGATCGGACAGCTCGTCGCCGGAGAACACCCCGGCCCGCATGGCCCCCTTGTCCCGGATGTGCCGGGTCAGGGTGCGGGTGTCGACGCCGGCGATGCCGACGACGCCCTGGCGCACCAGCTCGTCGTCCAGCGTGCGGGTGGCCCGCCAGTTGGACGGGCGGCGGGCGGGATCCCGCACCACGTAACCGGAAACCCAGATCCGCGACGACTCGTCGTCCTCGTCGTTCCAGCCGGTGTTGCCGATCTGCGGGGCCGTCTGCACCACGATCTGGCCGTGGTACGAGGGATCCGTCAGCGTCTCCTGGTACCCGGTCATGCCCGTGCAGAACACGACCTCGCCCAGGGACGCGCCGAGCGCCCCGTACGCCTCACCGCGGAAGACCCGGCCGTCCTCGACCACCAACGCGGCCTGCTCGCGAGCACTCACTGCGCGCCACCTCCAACGCCTGCCATGGACCGCAGCGCGGTCACCCACTCCTGGTAATGCTCTTTTTCGTCCGCGCGAAACCCGCTGTCCAGCAGCTGATCCTCGACCTGCCACCGGACGATGAGCAGGCCGTCGCCGAACATGACCTTGCCGGCCAGCCCCTGGCCGACCCGCGCGTCCCGCACCGTCTCGCGGGGGATCCAGACCGGGGTCGCGCCCACCCGGTCGATGAGCAGACCCTTGTCGTGCAGGTGAAGCGTGGCCTCCGAGCGGAAGCCGACGTCGCCCACCGCGACCCGGTTCTGCCAGCTGTCGTCCAGCGTCGTGCTGACATACACGCCGCTCTGCTCGGGCAGCAGCTCGCCGCCGAGCTCGGCCGGCGCGGCCGGGAACGCCGGGAGCGTCGCCGCCTGCCGGCGGGCCTTGTTGCGCCAGCCCCACCACATCGCGGCGGCGCACAGCACGAAGAAGGCCACCACGATCAGCACCAACACGAGGCGCGTCATGACTGGACCTTCCCCTCGGACACGGTGACCCGCCCGCGCAGCATCGTGGTGCGCACGACCCCGGGCAACTCCATGCCCTCGAACGGGGTGTTGCCGGCGATGCTGGCCAGCTCGGACCCGCGCACCGTCCACGTGGCATGGGGGTCGACCAGCGTCAACGTCGCCGGCTCGCCGACCGCCAGGGGCCGGCCCTGATCGGGCAGGCCGGCGATCTCGGCCGGCTTCTCGCTCATCACCCGGGCCACGCCGCGCCAGTCCAGCAGGCCCGGCCGCACCAGCGTCTCGACCACGATGGACAGCGCCGTCTGCAGCCCCAGCATGCCGGGGCGGGCGGCCGACCACTCGCAGTCCTTGTCCTGCGGCGCATGCGGCGCGTGATCGGTGGCGACGCAGTCGACGACGCCCTCGGCCAGCGCCTCCCGCAGCACCTGCACGTCGGATTCGGTGCGCAGCGGCGGATTCACCTTGTTCACCGGGTCGTACGTGGCGAGGCGCTCGTCGGTCAGCAGCAGGTGGTGCGGCGTGACCTCGGCGGAGACCTTGGTGCCGCGCTCCTTGGCCCAGCGCAGCACATCGACCGTGCCGGCGGTGGAGACGTGGCAGACGTGCAGGCGCGCCCCGACCTGCTTGGCCAGCAGGCAGTCCCGGGCCACGATCGACTCCTCGGCCGCCGCCGGCCAGCCGGCCAGCCCCAGCCTTGCCGCCCGCTCGCCCTCGTGGGCCTGCGCGTCGACGGTCAGCCGCGGCTCCTCCGCGTGCTGCGCGATCACGCCGTCCAGCGCCTTGGTGTACTCCAAGGCCCTGCGCATGATCAGCGGGTCGCTGACGCAGTGGCCGTCGTCGGAGAACACCCGCACGCCTGCCTGGCTGCGGGCCATGGTGCCCAGCTCGGCCAGCTTCTCGCCCTTGAGGCCGACGGTGACCGCGCCGACCGGGTGCACATCGACCAGGCCGACCTCGCGGCCGCGGCGCCAGACGTGCTCCACGATCACGGCGTTGTCGGCGACCGGGTCGGTGTTGGCCATGGCGAAGACGGCGGTGTAGCCGCCCAGCGCCGCCGCGGCCGAGCCGGTGGCGATGGTCTCGGTGTCCTCACGGCCCGGCTCGCGCAGGTGCGTGTGCAGGTCGACGAAACCGGGCAGCGCGATCTGCCCGTCGGCGTCGATGATCTCGACATTGGTCAGTTCCTGGGTGCTGGCGGCGTCCAGCCACGGGCCGATCTCGGCGATCACGCCGTCGCGCACCAGGATGTCGACCGGGTCGCCCTCGCCGTAGAGACGGACTCCCTTGATCAGCATCATGCGGCTTCTTCCTCCCCCGCGAGCAGGTGGTACAGGACCGCCATGCGGACGTGCACCCCGTTGCGGACTTGCTCGGTGATGGCGGCGCGCGGCGAGTCCGCGACGACCGCCGCGATCTCCATGCCGCGCAGCATGGGCCCCGGATGCAGCACGACAGCGTGCTCCGGCAGTTGCTTGAACCGGCGCTCGCTGAGGCCGTAGGCGATCGAGTACTCGCGGGCCGACGGGAAGAAGCCGCCGTGCATGCGCTCGGCCTGCACCCTCAGCATCATCACCGCGTCCAGCGCCGGCAGCTCCGGGTCCAGGTCGTGCGAGACCGACACCGGCCAGTTCTCCACCCCGGTCGGCAGCAGCGTCGGCGGCGCGACCAGCACGACCTCCGCGCCCAGCGCCGTCAACAGGTGGACGTTGGACCGGGCGACCCGGCTGTGCAGCACGTCGCCGACGATCGCGATCCGCCGGCCGGCGATCGTGCCGAGCCGCTCCCGCAGGGTGGCCGCGTCCAGCAGCGCCTGCGTGGGGTGCTCGTGCATGCCGTCGCCGGCGTTGACCACGCCGGTGCCGGTGCCCTCCAGCCAGCCGGCCAGGCGGTGGGCCGCCCCGGAGGCCGGGTGGCGGACGATCACCAGGTCGGCGCCGGCGGCGGACAGCGTCAGGGCCGTGTCGCGCAGCGACTCGCCCTTGCCGACCGAGGAGCCGCCGGCCGACACGTTGATCACGTCGGCGCTCATCCACTTGCCCGCGACCTCGAACGAGACGCGGGTGCGGGTGGAGTTCTCGTAGAACATCGTGACCACGGTGCGGCCGCGCAGCGTCGGCAGCTTGCGCACCTCACGGCCCAGCAGCGTCCGCTTGAGCGTGTCCGCTGTGTCGAGCACCGCGGTGGCCTGCGCCGGATCCAGGCCGTCGGTGGAGAGCAGGTGTTTCACTGGTGGTCTTCCCGTCGCAGGTACACGCCGTCGCGCCCGTCCACCTCGTCGAGGCAGACGTGCACCTCCTCGGTGCGCGAGGTCGGCACGTTCTTGCCCACGTAGTCGGCGCGGATGGGCAGCTCGCGGTGGCCGCGGTCGACCAGCACGGCCAGCTGCACCGAGGCCGGGCGGCCGGCGTCGCGCAGGGCGTCCAGGGCGGCGCGGATGGTGCGGCCGGAGAACAGCACGTCGTCGACCAGCACGACCAGGCAGTCGTCGATGCCGCCCTCGGGCAGCGTGGTCGACTCCAGCGGGCGGTTGGGCCGTCGCCGCAGGTCGTCGCGGTAGAGGGTGGTGTCGAGTGCGCCGACGGGGACGCGGACGTCGCTGAACTCGGCGATCAGTCCGGCCAGCCGGCGCGCCAGCGGCGCACCCCGACTGGGGATCCCCAACAGGACGACGGGCCGAGAGCTCCCAGAAGTGGACTCAGTGCCACCCAGGGACGTCTTCTCGATGATCTGATGGGCCATTCGGGCGATGGTGCGCGCGACGTCGCCGGCCGAGAGCAGCTCACGCTCGGCCGGGTCCGTCGCGCCACGAACACGCGGCGCCACGGGTGGACCTCCTTCCCCGCCTCACTGGACGGGTCCTTAAAGGACGTCGGGTCGCCCGGCATTTGCCGAGCTCAGAGGCAACGGTACCAGCCACGCTCTGTAGCCCTTCCGGGTGGTTGGGGCCCCCTCCCCCGCATGACGCAGCGAAGTCAGCTTGACCTGGTGACGACAGCGAGCGACCATTACTCTGCGTATTGATCTCAGGCTCCCCGCGGCGATGACTACCGGCCGACGGGGCGAATGAACGGAGAACCGCCACATGGGCGATTACGCCAAGGCGTTGGGGGCCAAGCTCCGCGCCATCCGCCAGCAGCAGGGATTGTCACTGCATGGCGTCGAGCAGAAGTCCGGCGGTCGCTGGAAGGCGGTCGTCGTCGGCTCCTACGAGCGCGGCGACCGGGCGGTCACCGTGCAGAAGCTGGCCGAGCTGGCGGACTTCTACGGCGTGCCCGTGGCCGAACTGCTGCCCGAGGGCCGCGTGCCCTCGGGTGCCGAACCGGCCACGAAGATCGTCATAAACCTCGAGCGGCTCCAGCAGCTGCCGGCGGAGAAGGTCGGTCCGCTGGCCCGCTACGCCGCCACCATCCAGAGCCAGCGCGGCGACTACAACGGCAAGGTGCTCTCCATCCGCACCGAGGACCTGCGGTCGCTGGCGATCATCTACGACATGACCCCCGGCGAGCTCACCGAGCAGCTCATCGACTGGGGCGTCCTGCCGCCTGAGGCAAGGCCTTCCAAGGAGGATTGAGGCGCGCTGCGCGCGTAACAGCCTGGGGACAAACGCTGGAAGGCCGCACCACCGAGTTCCGGTGGTGCGGCCTTCCAGATTTGACTCGTCCGTCAGAGGGCGGCGCGCAGGTGCACCGCGATGCGCGCGATGCTGTCCAGCACGCCGTTGACGAAGCGCGGCGAGTCGTCCGTGGACAGCTCCTTGGCCAGCTCGACGGCCTCGGTGATGGCCACCGGGTCGTCCACGTCGGCCTCCCACAGCAGCTCGTACACACCCAGCCGAAGCACCGCGCGGTCCACCGCCGGCATCCGGGCCAGGGTCCAGCCCTCGGCGTGCTCGGAGATCAGCTCGTCGATCCGCGCACGGTTGGCCGTGACGCCCTCGACCAGGGCGATCGTGTAGTCGCTGACCGGGGGTACGTCGGGCGAGCCGACCCGGTCGGCGAGCAGGGTCACGGCGTCCGCGCCGCGCAGGTCGGCCTCGTACAGGACGTCGACCGCGCGTTTGCGGTATTTGCTGCGGGCACCCATCAGGCGTTGACTCGCCCGAGGTAGCGGCCGTCGCGGGTGTCGACCTTGACCTTCTCGCCCGTGGTGACGAACAGCGGCACCTGGATCTCGGCGCCGGTCTCCAGCGTGGCGGGCTTGGTGCCGCCGGTGGAGCGGTCGCCCTGCAGGCCCGGGTCGGTGTGCTGGATCACCAGCTCGACCGAGGTCGGGAGCTCGATGAACAGCGCGACGCCCTCGTGCACCGCGACGATGGCCTCGGTGTTCTCCAGCATGTAGTTGGCGGCCTCGCCGACGGTCTCGGACGGGATCGTCATCTGGTCGTAGGTGTCGCCGTCCATGAAGACGAAGTCGGCGCCGTCCTTGTACAGGTAGGTCATGCCGCGCTTGTCGACGGTGGCCGTCTCGACCTTGGTGCCCGCGTTGAAGGTGCGGTCGACCACCTTGCCGCTGAGCACGTGCTTGAGGGTGGTGCGCACGAACGCGCCGCCCTTGCCGGGCTTGACGTGCTGGAACGCGATGACGGTCCACAGCCCGTTGTCGAGGCTGAGCACGAGGCCGTTCTTCAGGTCGTTGGTGGTGGCCACGGTGGTGGAATCTCCTGTAGTCGCGGACGGGCCGCAGTGCGCGGACCAATGGGTTTCGGGTCGTGCGTCAGACGACCACGAGTTCCTTCGTGGTCAGGGTGAGCAGCTCGGGCGCACCCTCGCGCACGATGAGGGTGTCCTCGATGCGGACGCCACCCTGCCCGGGGACGTAGATTCCGGGCTCGACGGTGACCGCCATGCCGGCGGCTAGTGTACCGGTACCGGCCCTGCTCAGTGCCGGAGCCTCGTGGATCTCCAGGCCGACGCCGTGTCCGAGACCGTGCACGAACTGCTCGGACCGGCCGGCGGCGGCGATCACCGAGCGGGCCGCGTCGTCCACCTCGGCCAGCGGCGTGTCCGGGGCCAGCGCCCGGACGCCGGCGCGCTGGGCCGCCGCCACGAGCTCGTACATCTCGGTCTGCCAGCCGGCCGGGCGGCCCAGCACCATCGTGCGGGTCATGTCCGAGTGGTAGCCGTCGACCAGCGCCCCGAAGTCCATCTTCACCAGGTCGCCGGCCTTGAGCTGGGCGTCGGTCGGCTCGTGGTGCGGGATCGCCGAGTGCGCCCCCGCGGCGACGATCGTCGCGAACGAGGGTCCCTCGGCCCCCTGGTCGCGCATGCCGTCGTCCAGCGCCCGGGCCACTTCCCGCTCCGTCCGTCCCGGCCGAAGGCCGCCGTGCTCGATCAGCGCCGCCAAGGCCCGGTCCGCCGCCGCGCAGGCCATCCGCAGCGCCTCCACCTCGGTCTCGTCCTTGACGACCCGCAGCTCGGCCGTCAGACCCGGCGCCCTCCGCAGCTCTTGGCCGGCCGCCTCCGTCAGGTCCTTGAGGCCGTCCACCGTGACGTGGTCGCTCTCGAACCCCGTGCTGCCCTTGGCCCGGGCCGCCAGCGTCAGGCCGCAGTCGCGCTCGATCACCCGTTCCAGGTCCGGCACCTGCGTCTCGGCCACCGTCTCGTACCGGCCGTCCGTGCAGAACACCGCTCCGTCCGTGGTGACCAGCAGCGCCGCGTTGGACCCCGTGAAGCCCGTGAGATAGCGCACGTTGAGCAGATTGGTCACCAGCAGCCCGTCCAGGGCGTGCTCTTCGAGCAGCCTGCGCAGTCCGTCTCTCCGCTTCCCGTGCACCTCGCCCATACCTCCACCTTATTGCCGCGACCGGGTGTGTCAGGGCGCGTATTTCGGTGTGACGCTGGGCGGGACTCGCGGGGGTTAGGGTGGCTGGATGAGGACGTGGTTGCTGCGCGGGCTGGTGTTGGCCGTGGTGCATGCGGCGGTGCAGACCGCCGAGGCGTGGGTGCGCGCCGGCGATCCGAACGCCGTGAGCTGGCTGCGGCCGACCGCGCTGGGCGTGCTGGTCGGCGTGGCGGTGCTGTGGGCGGGCGTCGACGGCTGGCTGGGCCGTGAGGGCAGCGGCATGGTGTGGTTCTTCTCGGCGCTGCTGGCCGGGCCGGTCGGCGGGGTGCTGGGCGTCATCGGCCAGGGCGTGTTCGTCGACGACACCGGTGCCGAGGCGCTGCCCGTCGCCATCACCGGCGGCGCGGCGTTCATCGCCCTGCTGGTGTTGGTGCCCGCCGGCATCGGGCTGCTGA
This sequence comes from Kutzneria sp. NPDC051319, assembly GCF_040682195.1. Lineage (NCBI taxonomy): Bacteria > Bacillati > Actinomycetota > Actinomycetes > Pseudonocardiales > Pseudonocardiaceae > Kutzneria > Kutzneria sp. NPDC051319. Next base: position 16,182 of record NZ_JBFBAM010000071.1, read on the forward strand.
TCGCCCGCTTCGCGCGGCCGGCGCAGTCCCTAGTTCCCCCGGAAAGCTGACAGGTCGCCGCTCTTGGGGCGGCCGTCCCAGTCCGCGTCGCTGATCTCGCTCACCGGCGACGAATTCGCCGTCACCGCCCCCGCGCCGACCGGCCAGAGCTTGCCGTCGAGCACGAACGCGTAGGACCGATCCGGCGCGTGCACCGCCGGCGTGCCGGCCCTGATGACCGTGACCACGGGCAGCGAGTCCAAGCCCGGCACGGGCTGGTCCAGCACCTTCACGGCAATCTCGGCCGACACCGAGCGTCGCTCGATCTTCACGAGCCGGTCCCCGAACACCATGACGATCATGCGGTCCGAGGACGGCATGGCGACGCCGTCGGCGGTGGCCAGCACCTTGCAGCCGTCGGCGTTGGCGATGTCCACGCCGAACAGGCGCAGGTCGGTGGGCCCGGGGCCGTCGTCGGAGGTGGCCCGCACGACGTCGAGGGGCACCCGGCCGCAGGGATCCTCGGGCGAGGCCGGCGCGTGCCCGTCGGCCCGGCGCACCAGCCCGGGGCCCTCCTTCCAGCGGCCGGCGAGCACCACGTCCTGGTACGGGTGCGTGGTGAAATCCTTGTCCCAGAAGGAGATCACCGTGCCCTTGCCGTCCACCTCGTGGGCGATGGCGAACGCGTTCATGGCGTCCACCCACATCCAGTCGGCGCTGTAGGCGTTGGCCACCGACAACGAGCGCTTGGCCTTCGTGCTGGGGACGTCCTGAAAACCGTTGGGCGTCAACGCCTGCACGGCCGAGCCGAACGCGGGATCCGGCGATCGCAGCACGAACTGCCCGGCGCCGGCGGTATTGGCGGCCTGGCCGGTGGTGTCGGTGAACATCAGGTAGAACCAGCCGTCGAGGTGCAGCACGGACGGCTGGCCGACCCCGTAGGTGTTGGCCCGCTGCTTGTCCATGGACGCCGGCACGACCGGATCGGGCCGGCGCTGCCAGTTCACGCCGTCCGCGCTGACGGCCAGGCCGATGGAGTTGACCAGGGCGCCGTCGCCGGCCGCGCCCGTGTAGTACATGTAGTAGACGCCGTTCACCCGAATGACCGACGGGTCGCAGGTGTGCACGGCGTCGAACCCGGCCCCCGAACCGTGGAGCACGGCCGTTCCGTCGGGAAAGGGCCCCCGCACCGAGTCGGCCGAAGCGGTCAGCACGTCGTCGCCGGGCACCCCGACGTCGGGAAGCTGACTGCACCACCAGATCCGGTACCGACCGCCGTCGAGCAGCGCGGTCGGGGCGTAGTTGTACGGCGCGGCCGGCCCGCCGGACACCAGCGTGCCGGCCCCCTGTCTGGCCCGGTCGGTGCGTAACGCCGCCTCCGCCGCGTCGGCCGGCGGCTGGTCGGGCCGCTTCCGCACGGCCGTCGGCTCCGTCGGCGCGGGCGGGGTGATGCCCTCGGCGCTGCCGCACGCCGCGAGCACGGCCACGGCCGCCAGGCAGCCGATCGTGCGCGCCATGGCCCTGATGGGTCTCGGCATGCCGGGGCGACCTCCACGATCGGGTGACAGCGAATCCCGGCCAGTCTAGGGAATCCGGTCACCCGTGTGGGTTACATGTGGTCGGCCACCCACCGCAGCGCCAGCTTGTACCCGTCGACGCCGAGCCCGGCGATCACGCCGTCGGCCACCGCGGAGATCACGCTGTGCTGGCGGAACTCCTCGCGCTTGTGGATGTTGCTGATGTGCACCTCGACCAGCTTCGAGGTCAGCTGCGAGCAGGCGTCCCGGATGGCGATCGAGTAGTGCGTCCAGGCGGCGCCGTTGAGCACCACCGGGATGCCGGCGTCGGCCGCCTCGTGCAGCCAGCCGATCATCTCGCCCTCGGAGTCGGTCTGCCGCACCTCGACGTCCAGCCCCAGCTCCTTGCCGGCGCCGACGCACAGCTCGACCAGGTCGGCGTGGGTGGTGCTGCCGTAGATCAGCGGCTCCCGCGCGCCGAGCCGGCCCAGATTAGGCCCGTTGAGAACAAAAACCCGACTCACAGCAGCACCTTTCCGCTCGGCTCGTCGTCGCCGGCGATCACGGAGTAGGCGGCGGCGATCAGGCTCGGGTCCGGGCCCTCCAGCCGTCCCGGCCGGGCCAGGCCGTCCAGCACCACGAAGCGCAGCACGCCGGCGCGGGTCTTCTTGTCGTTGCGCATGCCCTCCAGCAGCTGCGGCAGCGCGCCCGGCTCGTAGTTCACGGGCAGGCCCAGCGAGGTCAGCACCGACCGGTGCCGGTCCGCCGTCGCGTCGTCGAGGCGGCCGGCCAGCCGGGCCAGCTCCGCCGCGAAGACCAGGCCCACGCTGACCGCCGCGCCGTGACGCCAGCGGTAGCGCTCCCGGCGCTCGATCGCGTGGCCCATGGTGTGGCCGTAGTTGAGGAACTCCCGCTGCCCGGCCTCCCGCAGGTCGCTCGACACCACGTCGGCCTTGTACTGGATGGCCCGCACGACCAGCTCGCCGATGACGTCGCCGGTCGGGTCCACGGCCGCCTTGGGGTCGGCCTCGATCAGCTCCAGGATGCGCGGGTCGGCGAGGAAACCGGCCTTCACGACCTCGGCCATGCCGGCCACCAGCTCGTTGGCCGGCAGCGTCTCCAGCGTCGCGAGGTCGACCAGCACCGCGGTGGGCTCGTGGAACACGCCGACCAGGTTCTTGCCGGCGTCGGTGTTGATGCCGGCCTTGCCGCCCACCGCCGCGTCCACCATGCCCAGCAGCGTGGTCGGCACGTGCACGACCTTCACGCCACGCAGCCACGTGCCGGCGACGAAACCGGCCAGGTCGGTCACCGCGCCGCCGCCGAGGCCGATCACCGCGCCCGTGCGGTCCAGGCCGATCCGGCCCAGCACCTCCCACGCGAAGCCGGCCACCGCCAGCGCCTTGCCGTCCTCGGCGTCCGGGATCTCCACCCGGTGCGCGTCGATGCCGGCCCCCTCCAGCTCCTCCCGCACGGCCTCGGCCGTGGCGGTCAGCGTCGGCTGGTGCAGGATCGCGACCGTCGGCACGCCCTTGAGGGTGTCGACCAGGTCGCCCAGCAGCCCGCGGCCGACGATCACGTCGTACGGGTGCTCGGCGGCGACGTGGATCCGGGTCGGTTCGGACATCACTTTCCCTCGGTGAGTGCGGCCAGGATCTCGTCGACGATGCCGGCCGGCTCGTGCTTGTCGGTGTTGACCTCGACGGTGGCGACCTCGCGGTACAGCGGCAGCCGCTCGTCCAGCAGCGCCTTGAACGTGGCCCGCGGGCTCACGCCGGCCAGCAGCGGGCGGGCCGTGGACAGGCCGGTGCGGCGCACGCCCTCGGCCATGCCGACGTTGAGGAACACCACGGTGTGCTCGGCCAGCAGCTTGCGCGTGGCCTCGGCCATCACCGCGCCGCCGCCCAGGGCCAGCACGCCCTCGTGCTCGACCAGCGCGTTGGCCACGGCCTCGCACTCGATGCGCCGGAACTCCGGCTCGCCGTCGTCGGTGAAGATGTCGGAGATGGACTTGCCGGCCAGCTCGACGATGTCCGCGTCGACGTCACGGAAGGGCACGCCCAGCCGCTCGGCCAGCAGCTCGCCGACCGTGGTCTTGCCCGCGCCCGGCGGCCCGACCACGACCACACGTGGGCTCACCAGCGGTCCTGCAGCGACTTCAGATAGCCCTCGACGTTGTGGCGGGTCTCGCCCAGCGAGTCGCCGCCGAACTTCTCCAGCAGCGCGTCGGCCAGCACCAGCGCCACCACGGACTCCACGACCACACCGGCCCGGGGCACCGCGCAGATATCGGAACGCTGGTGGATCGCCACCGCCGGCTCGCCCGTGACAACGTCGACCGTGGCCAGCGCGCGCGGCACCGTCGAGATGGGCTTCATCGCGACGCGGACCCGCAGCGGCTCGCCGTTGGTGATGCCGCCCTCCAGACCGCCGGCCCGGTTCGACCGCCGCGTCACGCCGGTGATGCCCGGGCCGCGGTCGATCTCGTCGTGGGCCAGGCTGCCGCGGCGGTGGGCCGTGGTGAAGCCGTCGCCGATCTCCACGCCCTTCATCGCCTGGATGCCCATCAGCGCGCCGGCCAGGCGCGCGTCGAGGCGGCGGTCCCAGTGCACGTGCGAGCCCAGACCCGGCGGCAGGCCGTAGACGATCGCCTCGATGACGCCGCCCAGCGTGTCGCCGTCCCGCTTGGCCGCCTCGACCTCGGCGACCATGGCCTCGGTGCCGGCGGCGTCGAACGCGCGGACCGGGTTCTCGTCGATCGCCGGCAGGTCCTCCGGCTTGGGCAGCGGGGCGTCCGGCGAGCACTCGGCGGCGCCGATGGACACCACGTGGCTGACGATCTCGGCGTTGAGGACCTGGCGCAGCAGGTTGCGGGCCACCGTGCCCAGCGCCACCCGCTCGGCCGTCTCACGGGCGCTCGCACGCTCAAGGACCGGCCGGGCCTCGTCGAAGCCGTACTTCTGCATGCCGGGCAGGTCGGCGTGGCCCGGGCGGGGACGGGTCAGCGGCGCGTTGCGCGCGGACCCCTCCAGCTCGGCCGGATCGACCGGGTCGGCCGCCATGACCTTCTGCCACTTCGGCCACTCGGCGTTGTCGATGTGAACGGCGATCGGCCCGCCCTGGGTCCTCCCGTGGCGCACACCGCCGAGGAACTCGACCTTGTCCGTCTCGAAGTCCATGCGGGGGCTGCGGCCGAAGCCCAGCCGCCTACGGGCCAGTTGCACCGAGAGTTCCTCGGTGGTGACGGACACTCCGGCGATCATGCCCTCAAGGACACCGACCAGCGCGGGTCCGTGCGATTCTCCAGCGGTGATCCAGCGCAGCACCCCTGGATCCTTTCACATCCCGCCCGCGCGCCGTCGTGAACTCGCACGGCGGCCGGGACCAGGCCGTGACCGCGGTCACATCGTCCACTTGAGACGGCTCGGCGGCCCTCCCGGAACCGGGAGGGCCACCGCGGCCTGACGGGTCAGCGCTGCCAGGTGAACAGCGCGTCGCCGGCCTCGACCGGACCGAACTCGCGGATGTCGACCAGGTTCTCCACGGTCGCGTCCAGCGCGACGACCGGGCAGATCGGCGAGCGGCCGCCGTCCTCGATCGCCTTCGGGTCCCAGCCGATGACCGGCTGGCCGGCGCGGACCGCGTCGCCCTTGGCCACGTGCAGCGTGAAGCCCTCACCCTTGAGCTTGACCGTGTCGATGCCCAGATGCACCAGCACCCCCGCGCCGTCCGCGGTCGCGACCACGAACGCGTGCGGGTGCAACGTGACGATCGTGCCGTCCACCGGGGACACCGCGTCGCCGGCGGTCAACTCCGGGTGCACGGCCAGGCCGGGGCCGACCATCGCCTGCGCGAACACCGGATCCGGGACCTCGCTGATCGGCGCCAGCACACCCTTGACCGGGCTGAGGACCTTCACACTCACAGCAAGTCCTCGATGTCGCTGGCGATGGTGTCCGCCTCCGGTCCGACGATGATCTGCACCACCGAACCGGCCCGCATCACGCCGTGCGCGCCGATCGCCTTGAGCTCGGCCTCGTCCACCTTGGACCCGTCCTCGAGCTCGCAGCGCAGCCGCGTGATGCACGGCTCGATCTCGATGATGTTGTCAGCGCCGCCGATCGCGGCCAGGATGCGCGCTGCCCTGTCGTCTGCCATCTCGTCGCCTGCTCTCACTAGTCGGTTGTGGACCCGCTACCGCGTGAATGTGACTGTCCGCCAGTCGTACGCGAGTCGGCCGGATGGTCTCCGCCCGTGGCACGAACTCGTAACGGCGGTTGACACCCGGTCGCCCGGCGGCGCATCCTCCCCGCACCACTGGTCTAGACCGGAACGTACCAATGTTCGCGGCGAGGATCGACAGGTGGGGCCGAATCGAGACGAATCTGCGGGAGGTGCGATGGCCGTGTTCGAGGGCGCTTCGGGCATCCCGGACCGGATCGTCGACGGCCCCAAGCCCAAGCACGCCCAGCTGCGGGAAATCCTTCGGAGGCTGGCCCAGCAGGACCTGCCCCCGGGCTCGCCGATCCCGTCCGAACGCGACCTGGCCGAGCAGTACGGCGTGTCGCGTCTCACGGTGCGGGCCGCGGTGGGACAGCTGGTTTCCGAGGGACTTCTGGCCAGGGCGCGTGGTCGTGGCACGTTCACCGCGCAGCGGCGGATGGAGGCCCAGCTCTATCTGGAGTCCTTCACCGACGACATGCGCCGACGGGGGCACGAACCCGGCACCGAGGTGCTGTCGTGCGCCCACGAGACGCCGCCTCCGGCCGCAGCCGCCGCGCTGGGGTTGGAGCCGACCGACTCGGCGTACCGATTGTTCCGGCTGCGCCGGGCCGACGGCACGCCGTTGGCGGTGGAACGCGGTTGGTACAACGCAAGTCGTCTCCCCGGCTTGCTCGACCTCGACCTGACCCGGTCGCTGTACACGCTCATGGCCGAGCATTTCGGAGTGCAGCTCAGCCATGGCCGGCAGACCGTGTGGGCCGAGGCGGCCGACCGCGACACCGCTCGAATGCTGGGGGTGCGCACCGGTTCTCCGGTGCTGGTGTTCCGACGGATCTCGACCGCCGACGGCGAGGCCATCGAGGACATGACGTCCTGGTACCGGGGCGACCTCTACCAGGTAACCATGCAATTGGACCGGGGCGACCCGGGTTCCGGTCCGCTTTCCGCCCACGGAGGAAACCGATGAGTGCCAGCGCCCCCACGGTGGCCGGCAGCAACAAGGGTCTGGCCGGGCTGCAGCGCCTCGGCCGGAGCCTGATGCTGCCGATCGCGACGCTGCCCGCCGCCGGCCTGTTGCTGCGGCTCGGTCAGGACGACCTGCTCGGTAGCTTCAAGAACGAATTCATGCAGGACGTCGCCAAGGTGTTGGTGGCGGCCGGTGGTGGGTTGTTCAACTACCTGCCACTGCTGTTCGCCGTCGGCATCGCCGTCGGCTTCGCCCGCAAGGGCGACGGTTCGACGGCCGTGGCCGCCGTCGTCGGCTTCGTCGTGTTCACCCAGGTGATCCAGGTGTTCGCGCCGGTCGTGGCCAAGAAGGTCGGCGACACCCCCGCGCCGCCCGGAGGCTGGCCCTACGGCGTGCTCGCCGGCATCGTGGTGGGCATCGTGTCCGCCCTGATGTGGCAGCGCTTCTACCGCACCAAGCTCCCCCCGTACCTCGCGTTCTTCGGCGGTCGTCGCTTCGTGCCGATCGTGAACTCCTTGGTGCTGCTGGTCCTCGGTGTGATCTTCGGCCTGCTGTACCCCATCTTCAACCAGGGCCTGACCGCGTTCGGCAACGCCATCGCCGGCAACCCGGTCATCGGCGGCGGCATCTACGGCGTGGTCAACCGCCTGCTCATCCCGTTCGGCCTGCACAACGTCGTCAACTCGGTGGTGTGGTTCCTCACCGGCAGCTTCACCGACACCGACGGCAAGCAGTACACGGGCGACCTGACCCGGTTCTTCCACCACGACCCGACCGCCGGCTCGTACATGACGGGCTTCTTCCCGATCTTCATGTTCGCCCTGCCGGCCGCCGCGCTCGCAATCTGGCGCTGTGCCAAGCCTTCTCAGCGCAAGGTCGTCGGCGGCATCATGATCTCGGCCGCCCTCACCGCGTTCCTGACCGGTGTCACCGAGCCCATCGAGTTCTCGTTCATGTTCGTCGCGTGGCCGCTGTACATCATCCACGCGATCCTGACCGGCACCTCGCTGGCCCTGGTGAACGCCCTGGGCATCCACGACGGCTTCAACTTCTCGGCCGGAGCCATCGACTTCGTGCTGAACATCGGCATCGCCCAGAAGCCGTGGCTGTTGTTGCTGATAGGCCTGGTCTACGGCGTGATCTACTACTTCGTGTTCAGCTTCGTGATCACCAGGTGGAACCTGCGCACCCCGGGCCGCGAGGACGACGTCGAGGACCAGATCGCCGAGGGCGGCTCGGTCCCCGAGACCTCCTCGCGTCGTCAGTCCAAGTAGGACCGGCCAGGTCCGCCGCACCGCACGAAAGGGAAGACCATGCCGGAAATTCGGGTCACCGTGGCCAGCAAGGTGGGACTGCACGCTCGGCCGGCCGCCCTGCTGGCCAAGGCAGCCTCCGGTCAGGCCGTGCCCGTCGCCATCCGCAAGGAGGGTGGCGAGCAGGTCGACGCCGCCAGCGTTCTCGGCCTCATGACGCTGGGCGCCATGCACGGTGACGAGGTGATCCTGTCCGCCGAGGGCGCCGGGGCCGATGAGGCCCTTGCCGCCGTCGCCGACATCATCACCACCGATCTCGACGGCGAGTGAGCTCCTAGCCCACTCCAAGGCCGCCGGTCCTGTTTCCAGGGACCGGCGGCCTTCGCCTATCTCGACCCCCGCGAGTCCCGCCCAGCGTCACACCGAAATACGCGCCCGAGCAGAACCCTCCGGCCAGAGACACAAACATCGAGCCCCGCCCGGGAACCAGTCCCGGGCGGGGCTCGCGTGTGACCGAACCGTCCTCAGTGGAGCAACGGCGACAGCGCGGAGATGAGCGCGTGGTTGTCGGAGTCCTGGCTGATCTCCCACGCCATGGCGCCCCGCAGGCCCCAGCCCTTGATGAGCGTGGTGCGCTCACCGATGGACTTGGGGTCCGAGTAGGCGATCACGGTCGGAACCGAGGCCACGTAAGGGGTGGCGCAGGTGCCGTCGGCGTTGAAGGCGGAGCACAGGTTGTGGACACCGGCCGGGTTGTACAGCCAGGGCTCACCGGCCTGGGCGTCCCAGTTGGCCGTGTAGCCGCCAGCACCGACGATCTTGGCCGTGTCGACCAGGTCGTGGTACGAGGGCTGGGGCTTCTGGTCCGGAACCAGGCTGTTGGGGTCCAGGCCGCTGTTGTCGGACGGCTGCCACAGGCCACCGGAGCGCAGGTACTGGTTGCCGTAGAAGGGAACGCCGACGACGACCTTGTTCGGCGGGATCCCGGCGGCCAGGTAGTACTGCACCGTGCCGACGGTGTTCCAGGACGGGTCGCCGGCGTTGGGGTCCTGGAAGCTGTGCGTGAACAGCGTGTCCGGGGCCGCCACGCCACCACCGGGGACGTTGTAGTCGTAGGTCATGACGTTGACCCAGTCCATCGGCGCGATCGCGGCCGAGAGCTCCCAGTAGTCACCGGCCTTGGAGGTGGCCGGGAACGCGGCCGTCAGCAGGTGGTCCGGGCCGAGCTGGCGACGGAACTCCCGCATGAGCAGCGTGGCGTTGTGCTTGTCGGCCGGCCCGGCGTCGGGGTTGCCGCCGGCGAACTGGGTCGGGTACTCCCAGTCGATGTCGACGCCGTCGAACACACCCTTGGCCGCACCCGGGGCCAGGCCCGGGATGTTGCCGTTGACGAACGTGTCCACACAGGACTTCACGAAGTCCTGCCGGCGCTGCTCGGTGGCCGCGACGTCGCTGAAGTACGTCGACTTCGTCCAGCCGCCGAGGGAGATCTCCACCCGCAGTCCGGGGTGGGCCTTCTTCAGCTTGAGGATCTGGTTGAAGTTGCCGAACAGCGGCTGCCCGGCCACATCGCCCACGCCGTCGACGGCGAGCGAGGCGTCGAGCGGACGCTGGTAGTCGGCCCACGGGTCGAGGACGGAGCACCCGACCGCGCCGCTGGCCTTGTCGAAGGTCGGGGCGGCGAACGCGTACTGGATGACGTTGAGCTTGTCGGCCGGGATGTCCTTGACGTTGTACGCGCGTCCGTAGACGTCCCAGTCGGCGAAGTAGGCCGACACGACGCGGCCGTCGTCGTGCCGGGGATGGTGGTTGGCAGTCGTGGCCACGGCCGGGACCGCCAGCAACGGGCCGGCCATCGCGATCACGGCCGCCGCGATGGCGACCCTGCCTCTGGTGCGGGGCATGTCGAGCTCCCTGTTTGGTCTACACCAATTGGTGGCCACACCCTCCGCCCGGCGATCACGCAAGTCAAGAGGCCGGACAGGCGGGAAGGCAACCGTCCCAAGGGAATTGCCCGGTTGACTACAAAAGTCGTCACGGAAAGCGCCCGAACGGATAACTGCCCGTGTCTGTCCGAAACCGTAATTCGGTGTGACGGAGAGCGGGACTCGCGGGGGGTGCCGAACCGGTTTCATGGGTGCTGGAGAGCGGGACTCGCGGTTAGACGGGGAGGTCCAGTGCTGTGGAGGTTGCGGCGCGGAGGGCGGCGCGCATGGCGGCGCGGGGGGCGTCCCGGCCGGTGAACCAGCGGACCTGGGCAAAGGCCTGGTGCAGCAGCATGTCCAACCCCGTGACGAGCCGGGTGCCGCGATCGGAGGCCGCTGCGGCCAGCGGCGTCGGCCAGGGGTGGTAGATGACGTCGAAGACGCAGCCGGCGCGGACGATGTCGCCGGCGACGGGCTCGACGGCCCCGGTCGGCACGGTGCTGACGACCAGGTCCGCTCCCCCGCACACCGCGGCGAAGTCGGCCGAATCCCAGCGGATCACGTCCACATCCAGCCCGACCCGCTCGGCACAGGCCATCGCCTCTCCGGCCCGAGCGGGATCCCGGACGACGAGGGTCGCCGAGGGAATCTCCAGGGCCTCCAAGGCGGTCAGGGCAGCGGTCGCGGTCCCGCCGGCCCCGAGCACAACGGCCCGGCCGCCGGCGGCGACACCACCGCCGGCCCGTACGGCGCCGACAACGCCCTCGACGTCGGTGCAGTCGGCCAACCACCCGCCGTCGGCCCGGGGAACCAGGGTGTTGGCGGCGCCGACCAGCTCGGCGACCCGGGTGCGCTCCACGGCGTAGGACAACGCGGCCCGCTTGCCCGGCATCGTCACGGCCAGACCGGCCCACTCGGGCCCGAGACCGTCGACGAAGCCCGGCAGCTCCTCAGCGGTGCACAGGACCCGCGAGAAGGTCCAGTCCGCGAGCCCCAGCTCCCGATAGGCGGCCCCGTGCAACACGGGCGACAACGAGTGCTCGATCGGCGAGCCCAGGACCGCGGCCTGACGCGAACCCACCTAGAACGCTCCCGCCGCTTTGGCCTTGTCGGCGTTGGCGTCCTGCTCGGCCTGGGTGACGGCGAAGCAGGAGTTGCCGTCCTTGTCGCACTTGACGAAGAAGATCCACGGACCGTCGGCCGGCTTCTGCGCGGCGTTGAGGGCGTCCTGGCTCGGCGACGAGATCGGCGTCGGCGTCAGGCCGTGGTTGAGATAGGTGTTGTACGGCCCCGGCTTGTCCCGGTCCGCGTCGGACGTCCTGATCAGCGGCTGGTCGAGCACGTAGTTGATGGTGGAGTCGTCGCCCATCGGAATGCCCTGCGCCAGCCGGTTGTAGATCACCCGGGACACCTTGGCGAAGTCCGACGTGATGGCCTCGCGCTCGATCAGCGAGGCGATGACCAGGATCTGGTACGGCGTCATGCCGGTGTCCTGCGAGGTCTGCGGCAGCGTCGCCAGCTTGGCGGCGGACTGCGACAGCACGGACCGCAGCAGCGTCACGGCGTCGGTGCCGGGCCGCACGTCGTACACGCCGGAGACGATCAGGCCCTCCAGCCGGTTCGCCGGGATGGCCTTGGACACGTCGGGCACGGCCCAGGACGGAATGCCCAGCTTGGTCACGTCGGCGGTCTGCGCGGCCTTGTGCACGTCGTCCGACGACACACAGGTCTTGGCGCCATTCAGCGTCACGCAGCTGGCCGCGGCCAGCTGGGACAGGATGCCCGGCTTCACGGAGTTGTCGGGGTTCTTGGTGTCGTCGAGCTGCGCGCCGGCCTTGATCTGCACGTTGCCGACGCGGCTGGCCGCCGACACGATGCGGGTCGCGGCGGCCTCGCCGGACATGTGCGTCTTCATGACGTAGAAGCCGGGCTGCACGTTGCCGACCTCGGCGTTGCCGGCGGAGGCGTTGAGGAACGCCCGCACGGTCCGCACCACGTCCTTGGACCGCAGCGTCTCGGCGATGTCGGTGATGGTGGCGCCGCTGTCGACCTGGACCAGCACGTCCGAGTCGCCGTCGCCGCCGTAGTTGCCGTAGCCGCCGATGCCGAGGTACGTGCCGGCGCCGTAGTAGGCGCCCCAGCCGCCGCCGATCAGCACCACCGCGACGATGGCCAACAGGATCAGCTTGCGCCGCGGCTTGGCCCGTTTCGCAGCGGTGTCCTCGCCGCTGTCGAACAGGTCGAGGTCGCTGTCCTCGTGCTGCTGGTCAACACCGTCGCGATCGACGTCGTTCACGACCTGCCCTCCCTGGCCAGTGCGGCGGCCCGCGCGTCCAGCCACGCCTGGAGGATCTCCACGGCGGCGGCCTGATCGACGACGGCTCGCTGCCGCCGACCACGCACGCCGGCGTCGGCGAGCACCCTGGTCGCGGTGACCGTGGTCAGCCTCTCATCGGCTAGACGCACCGGCATGTCGAGCCGTTCAGCGAGCTGACCGGCGAACTCGGTGGTGATCTCGGCCGCCGTGCCGTGCCGGCCGGCCAGCGTCCGCGGCAGGCCGACGACGATCTCGACGACCTCGTGCTCCCCCGCCAGGGCCACCAGGGCGTCCACGCTGCCCTCACGCGGCAGCGTGACCAGCGGAGACGCCAGCATCGGCGACGGATCGCTCAACGCGACGCCGACCCGGACCGAGCCGACGTCGACGCCAAGACGGCGGCCCGGCCCCGAGAGGAACTCGGGACCGGACCGCCGCTTGTCCTTGCTACGCGCCACGGGCACTCCTCGCTGGCGCTCGTCGGCCCGCGGCTCCAGCCGCAGTGCTGAATGGTGAGCTCGCAAGCTCGCTCACTTGCGGATCTCGGTCCGCAGGGCGGCGATGGCCTCGGCGATGCCACCCGGCTGGGTGCCGCCGCCCTGGGCCAGATCGGGCTTGCCGCCGCCGCGACCGCCGATGGCCGGGCCGAACACCGGCACCAGCTTGCCGGCGGCCAGGCCCTTGTCCCGGCCGGCGGCCGTGGTGGCCACGACGAAGCTGACCTTGTCGTCGACGGCCGAGAACAGGGCGACCACGCCGGGCTTGTCGCCCAGCTTGTTGCGGACGTCCATGGCCAGCGTGCGCAGGTCGTTGCCGGCCACGCCCTCCGGGGCGGCGGCCACGAGGAACGTGCCGCCCAGGTCCTCGGCGTTGCCGGCCAGCGTGCCGGCCGAGGACAGCAGCTGGGCGCCGCGCAGCTTCTCCAGCTCCTTCTCGGCCACCCGCAGCCGCTCGACCAGGGCCTCGACCCGGCCCGGCACCTCGGCGTCGGGCACCTTGAGCATGCCGGCCAGGTTCTGCACCAGGGCCCGCTCCTGGGCCAGGTAGCGGAAGGCCTCCATGCCGACGTAGGCCTCGACGCGGCGCACACCGGAGCCGACCGAGGACTCGCCGATCATCGTGATCGGGCCGATCTGCGACGAGTGCTCCACGTGCGTGCCACCGCAGAGCTCCAGCGACCACGGGCCGCCGATCTCCACCATGCGCACGGTCTCGTCGTAGGTCTCGCCGAACAGGGCGATGGCCCCACGCTCGCGGGCCTCCTCGATGCTGCCGTACAGCACGCGCACCGGCAGGTCCCGACGCACGGCGAGGTTGGAGACCTCCTCGATCTCCGACCGGGTCTCCGGCGACAGGCCACCCTGCCAGGCGAAGTCCAGCCGCAGGTAGCCGGGCTTGTTGTACGAGCCGCTCTGCAGGGCCTTCGGGCCGAGCACCTCGCGTAGGGCGGCGTGCACGATGTGCGTGCCGGAGTGGCCCTGGCGGGCGCCGACGCGCCAGTCGGGGTCGACCTTGGCCAGCACGTGCTGGCCCTCGACGACCTCGCCGGACCTGACCCGCACCTGGTGCACCCACAGCTTGCGGGCGACCTTCTGGACGTCGACGACCTCCAGCTCGACGCCGTCGGCCACGATCACGCCGGCGTCGCTGTCCTGGCCGCCGGACTCGGCGTACAGGGACGTGCGGTCCAGCACGACCTCGACGATCTCGCCCTCGCCGGCGCTGCGCACCCGCTGGCCCTCGCGGATCAGGCCGCGGACGGTGGCCTCGGTGTCGAGCTCCTGGTAGCCGGTGAACTCGGTGGCGCCCAGTTCGAGCAGCTCGCGGTACACGGTCTTGTCGCCGTGGCCGGTCTTGCGGCTGGCGGCGTCGGCCTTGGCCCGGGCCCGCTGCTCGGCCATCAGCTTGCGGAAGCCGTCCTCGTCGACCTTGAGGCCCTGCTCGGCGGCCATCTCCAGGGTCAGGTCGATCGGGAAGCCGTAGGTGTCGTGCAGCTGGAAGGCCTTGTCGCCGGGCACCAGCGTGCCGCCGGCCGAGCGGATCTCCTCGGCGGCGGTCTCGAAGATGCGCGAGCCGGCGGTCAGCGTGGTGAGGAAGGCGTTCTCCTCGCCCTGCACCACCGACTGCGTGCGCTCGAAGCCGGTGACCAGGTCGGGGTAGGACGGGCCCATCTCGTCCCGCACGACGGCGGCGAAGGTGCCCAGCACCGGCTCGGTGATGCCGAGCAGGCGGGAGGAGCGCACGATGCGGCGCAGCAGGCGGCGCAGCACGTAGCCGCGCCCCTCGTTGCCGGGCGTGACGCCGTCGTTGACGATCATGATGCCGCTGCGGGCGTGGTCGGCGATGACGCGGAAGCGGACGTCGTCGACCTCGTTGTCGCCGTAGCGCTTGCCGGACAGCTGCTCGGCCTTGGTGATCACGGCCCGGATCAGGTCGGTCTCGTAGACGTTCTCGACGTTCTGCAGGATCATGGCGACCCGCTCGACGCCCATGCCGGTGTCGATGTTCTTGGCCGGCAGCTCCCCGATCGGCTTGTGGCCGTACTTGGGGCTCTGCTCGCCGCGGACGTCCTGCATGAAGACCAGGTTCCAGATCTCCAGGTACCGGTCCTCGTCGGCCACCGGGCCGCCGTCCTTGCCGTGCTCGGGGCCGCGGTCGAAGTAGATCTCCGAGCAGGGGCCGCCGGGGCCGGGCACACCCATGTCCCAGTAGTTGTCCAGGCCGTCGCGGCGCTGGATGCGCTCCGGGGGCAGTCCGGCGATCTTCTGCCAGAGCTCGATGGCCTCGTCGTCGTCCTGGTAGACGGTGACCCAGATGCGGCTGGGGTCCAGGCCATAGCCGCCCTCGTCCTGGGACTTGGTGATCAGCTCCCAGGCCAGCGTGATGGCGCCTTCCTTGAAGTAGTCGCCGAAGGAGAAGTTGCCGGCCATCTGGAAGAACGTGTTGTGCCGGGTCGTCTTGCCGACCTCGTCGATGTCCGGCGTGCGCACGACCTTCTGCACGCTGGTGGCCCGCTTGTACGGGGCCGGGGCCTCGCCGAGGAAGTACGGCTTGAACGGCACCATGCCGGCGTTGACGAACAGCAGCGTCGGGTCGTCGAGGATGAGCGAGGCGCTGGGCACGACGGTGTGGCCGTTGCGTTCGAAGTGCTCGCGGAAGCGCTTGATGATCTCGTGGGTCTGCACGGCAGTGTTCCTTGCGGGTTCAGGTGAAGGTGGGCGCGGGTACGGCGGGCGGGAACTAGTTGCCGCCCGCCCTGCGCGCTCGCGCCTGCGCACTACGCGAGTAGCTGTAGCCGGTCTTCTCCTGGACGTCGCGGGCCAGCTCGTCCTCGCGCTCGCTCATGCCGGCCCGCACGTCGGCCCCGAAGGTGCCGATGGCGCCGGCCATCTCGCGCATGGCGTCACCGAGGTTCTCGGCGACGCCGGCGGGGGTGGCCCTGAAGGTCATACCAGCGATTTTACGCGTCGCGACCACACCGGCGGCGACGCCGAGACCCAGCCAGAACAGCCGTCGCATCATCGCCTCCCGCGCCTGGGTCGCCGCGTCTGGATGCCGGCCGCCTTCGCGCGCCGGGCCCGTACAGCTTTGCTGATCCCGTAGGAAAGCGCAGCCGCTTTCACCAGCGGGCCGCCCAGGGTCGCGGTGAACAGCGACGTGAGGGCGGAGACGTTGCCGCTGACCGCCCTGGCGTTCGCGGTGATGCCGTCCACCCGCTCCAGCTGGGTGTTGACGTGGGTCAGCGTGGTGTTGGCCTCGACGAACAGCGGCTCGCTGTTCTCGTGCGCCTTGCGGATCGCCCTGGTCGCCTCGTCCAGCGTGCGGCCGAGCTTGACCAGCACGATCACCAACACGACCACCACCGCCAGCACGATGACGACGGCGGCCACCACCAGCGCGGTGATCCACTCCGGTGACACGGATCCTCCTAGGCAGAACGTGGGGTGCGGCAAGGTTACCGCCCGCCGATTTCGCACCCACGCCGACCAGGCTTTCCGGGCCGGACAGTTGATCTTGCCCGTCCCGTGCGGCACGTGAGTGGCTCACTTCGCATTTTCGGGGCACCTGAGTGGCTCAGGTGGCGCTCAACGCGAAGTGAGCCACTCAGGTAGGGAGAAAAAGAAGGGGGTTGGGGGTCAGACCGTCGCCAGGAGCCTGGGGGCGGAGGCCTGGAAGCCGGTGGGGGCGACGCGGCCGGCGCAGCGGCTGGTGCCGGCGCGCTCCGACGGCTCGCGACCGACCGTCACCTCGTACACCCCGAACGGGCAGCGAACGGTCACCGTTCGGGTGTCGTCGGCGTTGAGCCGCTCACCGGTGGCCACGGCGTCGTCGAGGCCGCGGAGCCCGGCGTGCCGGCGGACGACGATCTCCGCGTACTGGGTCCACTGGGTCGGCGACGCGGTCCGGCCGCGCAGCTGCTCCAGCTGCACCTGGCCCTTCAGGGCGTCCTTGGCGACCAGCACGGCCTCGGCCGGCGTGAGCTGCCCGTGCAGGAAACCGTCCGGCACGACCAGGAGGTTGCCGGCCCAGCGGTCGCCGCCGACGTGGCTGACCTCCCACGACAGGCCCGGGTGGTTCTCCGCCAGCGCGGCGGCGACGGGGCGGCCGAGCACGGCACAGCACATGTCCTTGGCGCCGTGGGTGCACGCCAGGAAGAGCGGCCCGGCCACCGGCTCGCCGTGGCCGGCCCGACCGTCGACGACGGCCTCCAGGTCGATGGCGGCGAGCTCGGAGAGGTCCTCGATCACCAGGCGCTCCAGCCAACGGGCCCCGGGCACGCCACTGGCGACGAAGACTGTTCGCGATGCCTGCTGGTCGCGCTGATGGCGTCCCGGCGCGCGGATGAGCAGCGGCCGCAGGCCACGGGCCCGCAACTGCTCCATCCGCCCGTCCTGGAACGCCTCGCTCAGCACGTTCTCCAGCGCGTCGGCCGGCCACGGCCCGGGCTGCTCGATGAGCAGCCACGAGGTCATCAGGGCCGCGGTACCGGCCGGGTTGCCACCGAGCAGCCTGGTCACGAAGGCACAGCCTCGTGCGGCATCCTCGGAAGTTACCTTAGGCATACCTAATCTTACACAGCTATCGCGGCGAGAGCACCCCGTGTGTCACCAACTCGCCCAACAAGGCCCGGACGGTCCCACGATCGAGGGCCGGGGCCGCGAGTTCGACCAACGTCTTGACGGACAACGGCTGTGCGGGCAGCAGGGCCTCCAGGACCGGCCCCGCGGCGGCCGCGAAGACTAGGCGTTTCCCGGCCGCGGCCAGCGCGATCGTGCCGTTCCCGTGCTCAAGGACCGCCCGGGGCACGACCAGCAGCACCTCCGCCTCGTCGCCCTCGGGCAGCAGGCCGGGCGTCGCCGTGAACGGTAGGCCGAGCCGGCTGTGCGCGGGCGCCTGGGCGTCGCGATCGGCCAGGAATCGGTCCACCACGTCGTCGGTCAGCGCCGCTACCAGCTGCTCGCGGATCGCCCTGGCCCGCTGGGCGCGTTCCTCGGCCGGGGCGAACCGGGGCAGGTCCTCGCGGAACACCTCGTCCACGCGCATCTGGTCGGCCAGCCAGGCCACCAGATCGACGCCGGTCGCCCGGTTGAAGCCGATGGTGAGGTGCAGCGACTGCTCCCCCACGGCCGACACGTCGTGCCAGTGCCCGCGCGGCAGGTACAGCACGTCGCCGTCTTCCATCATGAAGTCGTCGATCGGCTCGCCCTCGGGCCGCTGCGGCAGCTCGGTGTCCCGCATCAGCGGGAACGGGCGGCTCACGCCGTGGATGCGCCAGCGCTTGCGGCCGGCGATCTGGATGATGAACGCGTCGTGGTCGTCCCAGTGCACGTCGAAGCCGTGCGTGGTTCCCCAACCGGCGTACAGGTTGACCTGGATCTTCTCCCGCAGGTCGTGCTCCAGCCCGGCGGCCAGGTCGCCGACCGGCTCGAACATCTCCTGCACGGAGTCGAGCACCAGGGTCGCGCCGGCCCGCAGCCGCTCGGACAGCGGGGCGTTGAGCAGCCGCGGCACCTGCCCGTTGCGGCGCGTGTCCACCATCTCGGTGTACTCGTGCACGGGCACCACGGAGCCGTCCTGGGCCAGCCGCAGGCGCGGGAAGTCCAGGCGGTGCTGGCGCAGCGCGCGGTTGAGGTCCGCCCACGGCAGCAGCCGGGCGAACCGGCCGGCCTGACCGGCGAACCGCCGGTGCGTCCGGCCCTGCACCGTGGCAAAGAACTGGCTGACCTCGATCGGTGCGACGAGGTCAGCCAGTGTGGGAATGCCGGTCACTCAGTCGTTGCCGTCGTTGTCGGCAACGGCGCCGTTGGCCTTGCCGCGGTCGACGGCGGCGTCCAGCTTCTCAACCTCGATCAGCAGACCGCTCTCCATAGCCAACCTCCCAGTTAGGGGACCCTGACGCGCCCACCGTACGGGCTGGCGGCGGCGTGGTCATCGGTCAAAGGAGTGGTGCGGTGATCACTGCGCGCGATCAGTGGTCCACGTCGATTACCAGGCGATTCGGCGCCGTGAGGGTGAAAACGTGGACGTTGGCCGAGTGCTTGAGACCGAGGCCGACGCTGAGCACGTGCTCGAAGTCGCCGATGATCGCGACCGCCTGCACGTTGGTCAGCTGCGGGGTCAGGATGGTCTGCGGGCCGGTGTAGGTGAGGTTGCCGTTGTCGTCGTGCGCGGCCGCGCCGTGCACGACGAGGTCCATGAACGTGGTGCCGGGGATGTTCACCGGCTTGCCGCTCGGGTCGTACGTCAGCTCGGGGCCGAAGCTGTAGCTGTAGGTGGGCAGGCTCGTTAAGTCGAGCACCACCCGGTCGGTCGTGTCGTGCGCCCCGACACGGATGTTGGTCAGGTATGCGGTGGTGTCGCTGGGTGCGGCGCCGGCCGACGGGGTGAGCGCGGCGAGGGCGAGCACGGCGAGCAGCGCGGCCGCCAGCGACTTGGTTCTGATCATGGCCTCTCCCGACAAAAAGGGCTAATGCGTCTCTTCGGAGACGTCGCCCGCATGCCTTTCGTTGCCCGCGTCAGCCAGTGAGTTTCGGGCCAGTTCGAGGGCGTGGTCCAGGGCTTCTGGGGCTGGGACGGCGATGTCCGGCGTGACGCCGACGGCCTCCCAGTTCGTGCCGGACCGGGGGTTGATCGAACGGGCCGCGGGAACGGTGAGACAGAGGTGCTCGGCGAGCTCGTGCCGGTCGGTGGGATGCGCGCCGCCGCGGGTGGTCTCGCCGACGACAACCCCTCGACCGGTCTGCTGGAGGTCGTAGGCCAGCTCCTCGCCGCCGGAGAAGGTGAACGAGCTCGTCAGCACCCAGATCGGCTTGGTGCCGCCGAAACGCCGTCCGGGCACGTAGGGCGGCGTCCAGAACTGGACGGTCCGGTCGTCGGCCCGCTCGTAGATGTCGTTGACGTGCTCGGATTCGTCGAACAGGTAGCCGCAGATCAGGGAGACCATCGCCGGGTCGCCGCCGCGGCACCGCCGCAGGTCGATGATCAGTGCGTCGGCGCCGGCGACGAGGGTCATCGCGGCGGCGGCGAGGTCGCCGAACGTGCCGGCGTCGCGCAGCCCGGTGTTCTCGACGTAGCCGATGTTGCCGTCGAGGATCTCGACCTTGTCGAAGCCATGGTGGTCGCTGACCGCCCGCGGCTTGGGCTCCTCGTGCAGCAGCCGCAGGTGCTTGTCGCCGTTGACCGACTGGAGGTCGGCAGTCACCGCGGCAGCGAACTCGTCGATATCGGCGAGGTGGTCGTAGTCGTTGCGGCGCAACACCTCCACCACCTTCTCGGCGACATCCGGGAACACGTAGTTGTCCGTGATCAGCGGGATGGCGGCGTCGATCAGCGCACGGCGGGAGATCATCGCGCCACGCTAGCCGCCGGGCCGGGCAGGCGTCCCGGCATTTCTCACCTCGGTGCCGAGGTCGTCGCCCCGAGGTGCGGACGGGTTTCGCCGCGGTGCCGAGCGGCTATCCTCCTGGCCTCATGATCAGGGACTTCTT
Organism: Kutzneria sp. NPDC051319; assembly: GCF_040682195.1. Lineage (NCBI taxonomy): Bacteria > Bacillati > Actinomycetota > Actinomycetes > Pseudonocardiales > Pseudonocardiaceae > Kutzneria > Kutzneria sp. NPDC051319. The sequence continues at coordinate 36,352 of NZ_JBFBAM010000071.1, forward strand.
CGCGGGCATCGGCCTGCTGCTGCGGGGCTTCGGCATCGTGTTCCGGACGCCCCGGCTCCTGCTGCTCGGGGCGCTGCCGGCGGCGCTGACCGGCGGTCTGCTGCTGGCCCTGGTGATCACGCTCGGGATCTTCGCGCCGGACCTGGTCGCGCTGGCCACCCCGTTCGCGGACGGCTGGGACCACACCTACCAGGAGATCTTCCGGGATCTGGTGGCCGTGGCGCTGGTGATCGCGCTGCTGTTCCTGGGGCTGCTGCTGTTCGCCGCGGCCACGCTGGCCATCGGCGCGCCGTTCTACGAGTCGATCGCGCGGCGGGTCGAGGACCAGCTCGGCGGCGTGCCGACCGAGCACGACACGTCGTGGTGGGCCGACACCGTGGACAACGCCAAGGTCGTGGGCGCCTCCGCGCTGCTGGCGATCCCGATGTTCCTGATCGACCTGGTGCCGGTGGTCGGCGAGTCCGTGGGACCGGTGATCGGCGTCTGCGTGAGCGCGTGGCTGTTCGGTCTTGAGCTCAGCGTCGTGCCGTTCTCGCGGCGGGGGCTGCCGTTGACGGCCCGGCGGCACCTGCTGGGGCAGCGGCGCGCGATGGCGTTCGGCTTCGCGCTGCCGGCGTACCTGCTGTGCCTGGTGCCGCTGCTGGCGATCATCGTGATGCCGGCGGCCACCGCGGGCGGCACTCTTCTGGCCCATCGGCTGCTGGAAGAACAGGCACAGGCCCCTGCCCGGCTAGGCCGACCGGACGCGGAAAAGCCTTTCTAGGCCTACTCTCCTCCCGGATCGATCTTCCTTCCGGGAGGCTGCGATGCGGTGGCAGGCCGTGGGACTCGCCTTGGCGCTCATGGTCGGGACGGCGGTGCCCGCCCATGCCGCCGCCGACTGTTCCGACGTGACCGTGCCGGTGCAGCTCGATGTCCTGTTACCGGCCGAGGTGCACGGGCAGCTGTGCCAGCCGCCGGGCGGGTCCGATCGCGTGCAGCTGCTGGTTCACGGGGCGACCTACGACTCGCGGTACTGGGACGAACCCGTTGCGGACGGCCGGTTCTCGTACGTGCGACGGGCTTTGGCCGACGGCTGGGCAACGCTGGCCATCGACCGCGTCGGCTACGGCGCGAGCACGCGTGAGCCCAGCGCGTTGCTGACCGCATCGACGCAGGCCCTCACCGTGCACCAGGTCGTGTCGTCGCTGCGGGCCTCGTTCGGCACGGTGTTGCTGGTCGGGCACTCCGTCGGCAGTGCGGTGGCGTTGATCGAGACCTCCCTGTACAACGACGCCGATGCGTTGGCGCTCACGGCATTGACGCACCGGGTGTCGCCCGAGGCGTTGGCTTCGGCGCTGGCCGTGGACGTCCGACCGGTCACCGTGGACCCCGGCCCGCTGGCTTCGGAGTACGACCCCGGTTATCTGACGACCGTGCCCGGCCGGCGGGCGGCCCTGTTCTACGGGCCGCACCCGGATCCCGCGATGCTGGCCTACGACGAGGCGACCAAGGGCGTCGTCTCGTCCACCGAGATGGCCGACGCGATCGCCCTCGGTTTCGGCCTGCCCACGTCGTTGGCCGTCACGCGGCCGGTGTACCTCGTGGACGGCGGCCTGGACGCCTTGTTCTGCGGGAAGTTACTCGGCGGCGACTGTTCCGACGCCGACGCGCTGGCGGCCGAGGAGAAGCCGTACTTCGCCAACGCCAGCAGCTTCACCGCCGCCGTGCTGCCCGACGCCGGCCACGACCTCAACTTCGAAGCCCGCGCGGCCGTGTACGAAAACGCCTTGAACGCCTGGGCCGACACCACCACCTGAACCCCCGCGAGTCCCGCCCACAGTCACACCGAAATGCCGAAACGGTTTCGGCATTTCGGTGTGACGCTGAGCGGGACTCGCGGGGTCACTCCTGGCCGCGGATCACCTTGCGCAGCTTGGGAACCCGCTCGGACAGGGCCCGTTCGTTGCCACGGTTGGTGGGGTTGTAGTAGTCCCGGCCGACGAGGTCGTCCGGCGGGTACTGCTGGGTCAGCACGCCCTCGGGCACGTCGTGGGGATAGCGGTAGCCCTGGGCGTTGCCGAGCTTCTTGGCGCCGGGGTAGTGGCCGTCACGCAGGTGCGGCGGCACGGTGCCGGCGGCGCCCTTGCGGACGTCGGACAGGGCGGCGTCGATGGCCACGACGGTGGAGTTGGACTTGGGCGCGGTGGCCAGGTGGATGGCGGCCTGGGCCAGGTTGATGCGGGCCTCGGGCATGCCGATGAGCTGCACGGCCTGGGCGGCAGCCACACAGACCTGGATGGCGGTGGGATCGGCCATGCCGACGTCCTCGCTGGCGTGCACGACGAGCCGCCGGGCGATGAAGCGCGGGTCCTCGCCGGCCTCGATCATGCGGGCCAGGTAGTGCAGCGTGGCGTCCACATCGGAGCCGCGGATGGACTTGATGAACGCGCTGATCACGTCGTAGTGCTGGTCGCCGTCACGGTCGTAGCGGACGGCCGCCTTGTCGACGGTGGCCTCCAGGGTGGCCAGGTCGATGACGTCGGCGCCGGTGGACTCGGCCGACTCGGCGGCGGCCTCCAGCGCGGTCAGGGCGCGACGGGCGTCGCCGCCGGCCAGCCGGACCAGGTGGTCCTCGGCCTCGGGCGACAGCGTCGGCGAGCCGCCGAGCCCGCGCTCGTCGGCCACGGCCCGGCGCACGACCTCCCGCACGTCCTCGTCGGTGAGGGACTTCAGTTGCAGCACAAGGGATCGGGACAGCAGCGGGGAGACGACGGAGAAGAACGGGTTCTCGGTGGTCGCGGCGACCAGCAGCACGATCCGGTCCTCCACCGCGCCGAGCAGGGCGTCCTGCTGGGTCTTGGAGAACCGGTGCACCTCGTCGATGAACAGCACGGTCGCCTCGGCGGTCCGGCCCAGGCGTCGGCGCGCGTCGTTGATGACCTCGCGGACCTCCTTCACGCCGGCCGACAGCGCCGACAGGGCCACGAAGCGCCGCCCGGTGGCCTGCGAGACCAGCGTGGCCAGGGTCGTCTTGCCGGTCCCCGGCGGGCCGTAGAGCATCACCGAGGCCGGCGCGGCGCCCTCCACCAGCCGGCGCAGTGGCGCGCCCGGGCCGAGCAGGTGCCCCTGGCCTACGACCTCGTCCAGCGAGCGCGGCCGCATCCGCACCGCCAGCGGGGCGTTGGCGGCCACCTGGGCCTTGCTCCGCTCCTCGACGTCGGCGCCGAACAGCCCGCCGTCGTACAACTGGTCGCTCATAGGTTCGACGTTACAACGCCCGCGCGTGTGAGATACTCGTTACCCGTGCCGTCAGCTTCCGTTCACCCGCGCGTCGTGCTGCTGGCCGGGCCCTCGGGTTCCGGCAAGTCCACCCTCGCCGCCCGCCTGGGCTGGCCCGTGCTGAACCTCGACGACTTCTACCGCGAGGGCGCCGATCCGCTGCTGCCCCGCGACGCCGCCGGCCGGGCCGACTGGGACGACGACAACTCCTGGAACGCCGCCGACGCGCTGGCCGCCGTGGTCGAACTGGCCGCGACCGGCGAGGTGTCCGCGCCGGTCTACTCCTTCGGCGAGGACCGCCGCACCGGCTGCCACCGGATCGAGCTGGGCGACTCCCCGCTGTTCTTCGCCGAGGGCCTGTTCGCCGACCGGCTCGTCGCCGGCTGCCGCGACGCCGGCGTGCTGGCCGATGCTCTCGTGCTGGCCCCGTCCGCCGCGAAGACGTTCGTGCGCCGCCTCGTCCGTGACGTCGCCGAGCACCGCAAGCCCGTGCCGCTGCTCCTCCGCCGAGGCCTGCGCCTGTGGCGGGAGCAGCCGGCCGTCGTGCGCCGCTGCCTGAACGCCGGCATGCGCCGCACCACCCCCGACCGCGCCGCCGCCGAGTTGGTCTCCTTCACCGCCACCACGGCTTCCGCCGCCTAGTGCCGCCGGTCGTCCTCGTCGACCTCGACGACACCCTCATCCCGGACGTCTCCGCCGCCCGCGCGGCGATCGGCCTGGTGCTGCGGGAGTTCTCGCTTTCCGTCGACGTCGACCAGGTGCTGGCCGCCGTCCGAACGGTGTGGCGGGCCAACGCCGTCCGCGGGCATCGGGAGGTCGAGCGGGTCAGCTCGTGGGAGGCCCTGTGGGCCGATTTCGCCGAGCTGCCACTGCCTTCGGACGTTTCGTCGTCGCTCGCCGGCCACGCCGTGCGGGCCTGGCGGGCCGCCTGTCCCGGCGCCGACGCCGAAGCCCTGGACAGCGCTTACCGTCGGCACCGGGCGGCGCTGGTGCGAGTGCTGCCCGGCGCCGAGGCGGCGTTGGATCGGCTGGCCGCCGGGCACAGTCTGTGGCTGGCCACCGACGGATGCCGTTCGCTGCAACGCTTCAAGCTCCGGCTGTCCGGGCTCGGCGACCGGTTCGAGCGGGTCTTCGTCTCCGGCGAGGTCGGGTGGCCCAAGGGCAGCCCCGGGTTCGCCACCGCCGTCCGCACCGCCCTGGACGGCCGCGCCGTCTGCCTGCTGGCCGGCGACAGCGGCACCGACCTCACGCTGGCTTTGAACGGAGGCTGGCCCGCCGTCCACATCTGCGGCGCCGTCCCGTGCTCCACCTCCGGCCGCCACAGCCCCGACTTCGCCGGCGTGCCCTCGTTCTGCCGCTGCTAGTCCGGGATCACCGCCACCGCCACGATCTCCACCAACTGGCCGCTGTAGCCCAGCATGCTCACCCCCAGCAGCGTCGAGCTGTGCGGCCCCTTCGCCAGCCCCGACGCCGTCACCACGTCCCACACCGCCACCAGATCCGACGGCTGCTCGGCCACCACGTACACCGTCGTGTTGACCACGTGCTCCAGGTCGGTGCCCGCCTGCGCCAGCTGCTCGGCCAGGTTGGCCAGCACCTGCTCCGCCTGCCGCACCCGGTCGTTCACCCCGACCAGGTTCCCCTCCTTGTCCAGCGGCACCCCGCCCGCCGTGAACACCAGCCGCTCCCCCGCCTCCACGACAACACTGTGCGCGTAGGTAGGCGGCGGGAACAGCGCAGGTGAGATCCGATGAGTGGCCATGACAACGGTTCTACCCGGCCTGCGGCCACAGGTAAAACGGTTTTTGATCCGAGCGGTCATGTTGTGCTTCGAAACAGCCCTGGATGGCAACGACCTGTAACCATCACATACCGAGCGTCACCTATCATGAGAGTTCCTTCCGTTTCAGGTCGACCCGCATACCGAGGCGACCGTCGATGGGAACGTCTCGGCCAACGAGGCTTATCTCCTGACAACCAGAGCTATTGGACCGGGAAACCAACACGAAATGTGAGTCGTCCATCCCGAATCCAATTGGGTCATAGAAAGCCTCCTCACCAGCCGGCAGCGCCACCGTGTATTCGAGCAGATTCAACGGCGACCGGATCCGAACACAGAAGTCGTCCGGCAGGCGGTCCCGGACGAGCCGCTTCGAGCGGGCGGGCCAGCGCATCTCGATGAGCAGACTGAATTCACTTCCGCAGTACACCGGCACTGGGAAGTGCACGAGGACTTCCATCCGGGCGTCATCGGCCCAGTGCTTGGTCACCTCATGCCCGGTCCCGCCGACACCTCCGACCGCGACGCTGCGCGCCTGCACGTGCACCTGCCCACGGATCTTCATCGGCTGGTTTTGCCCGGAGCCCATTCGAAGCCGATAGAACCTCAGACGGTCACACGTCACCACAGCATGGACGGTGACCAGTACGACCGTGTCGCCGTTGTCGTCGATGCGGTGGTGCTCGATCCACCGCATGAGCCGCCACGATGACTGATTGTCCTGGAGGAATGCCCGACAATGCTCGATGAGCAGGCGTTCACTCAATTCGCCGCGACGCCGCCACTCTGCCCGGCTCGCCGCAAGCAGAAGGAGCACGCCCATTAATGCAAGCAGAATCGCCACAACCGCCGCCGCCTTCGGCGCACTGTCCCCGAACACGACGCTGAGCGCCCCACCGAAGGCAATCACGCCGAGGCCGCCTTCAATCAGACCTACGACGCCCGCCCGAGAGACATAGCTGTCGAACCACACAATGAATCCCCGCAGCATCGCCCGCTCCTTCACCTCGCGGTGACCGCATCCTCGGCCCGTGCACGGCGTGCCGGCCGAGAGGGTGTGTGTAGCCGAGGAATGCGGTCGCCGACGGATGTGTCACCTGGGCGCAGCAGTCCGCGAATGCGTCAATCAGCCGTCCGGCGTGACCGGTCAGATGGCGCGGTCGGGCCAGTAGGGGTGGCGGAGGACCTTCTTGAGGATCTTGCCGGTGGCGTTGCGGGGCATCTCGGCGACGACGTCGATGCTGCGGGGGACCTTGTAGCCGGCGAGGCGCTGGCGGGCGTAGGCGACGAGGTCGTCGGGGTCGAGGGAGTGGCCGTCGACGGGCTGGACGACGGCCTTGACGGACTCGCCCCAGCGGTCGTCGGGCACGCCGATGACGGCGACGTCGGCGACGTCGGGGTGCTCGGCCAGGACGCGTTCGACCTCGGGCGAGTAGACGTTCTCGCCGCCGGTGATGATCATGTCCTTGACCCGGTCGACGATGTAGACGTAGCCGCCCTCGTCGAGGCGGCCGATGTCGCCGGTGCGCAGCCAACCGTCGGCGGTGAGGGTGTCGGCGGTGGCGGCGGGCTGACCGAGGTAGCCGAGCATGGTCTGGGGCGTGCGGAACCAGAGCTCGCCGGTGGGGGCGTCCTCCGAGGTGGCGGGGTCGACGACCCGCATCTCGGCCTCGCCGATGGGCCGGCCGGCGGAGGTGAGCCGCTCGGGGTGGTCGGCGTCGCGGTGGTCGGAGGGGCTGAGCACGGTGATCGCGCCGGCCATCTCGGTCATGCCGTACACCTGCACGAACTCCATGTCCGGCCATGCGGCCATGGCCGCCCGCAGCAGCGGAAGGGGCATGGGCGACGCGCCGTAGACCAGACGCTGGAGGCGGCCGAACGCGGTGATGGCGGGCTGGCCGGCGGCCATGATGCCGGCGACGACGGCCGGCACCAGGAAGGCCTGGGTGCAGCCCTGGGCGATGGCGCCGAGCAGGCCGGGGCCGGTGGGCTCGCGCAGCACGGTGGACGGGATGCCCTCGCGGAAGCCGGACATGGCGTAGCAGGAGCCGCCGACGTGGAACAACGGCATGGCGACGAGGCTGCGGGAGTCCCCCTCTACCGGCATGGCCTCGCCGGTGTTGCGGGCATGGGAGATCACGTTGGCGTGGCTGAGCAGGATGCCCTTGGGACGGCCGGTGGTGCCGGAGCTGTACATCACCAGCACGGGGTCCTCGGACCGGACCTCGGAGTCGATTTCGGCCGGGGCGGTGGTGATCAGGTCCTCGTAGCCGCTGAGCAGCACGGTCGCCGGCCGGTCGGCGATGGCCTCGACGCTGGGCAGCAGGTCGTCGGCCACGAACAGGACGCGGGCCCCGGAGTCGCGCACCACGTAGTCGAGCTCGTCGGGGGCGAGCCGCCAGTTGAGGATGGCGGTCGCCGCGCCCAGCGAGCCGGCGCCCAGCACGACCTCCAGGCACGACAGGTTGTTCTTGTCGAGATAGGCGACCCGGTCGCCACGCCCGACACCGGCCGCCCGCAGCGCGCCGGCGACCCGGCGGATCCGGTCCCACCACTGCGACCACGTGTAGCTCTGGCCCTCGTAGCTGACGGCCTCGGCATCGGGCTTGGCCTGCGCCCAGTGCTCGACCAGTTCCGGAAGCAGCCGCGCCTGTGCAGTCATGGGCGTGACTTTCGCACCGCGGCAACGCATTGGCAATCGGTCATGTCAGTCCACAACTGCGTGTGTGCACGAAACGCCCGTGCGTCGCGGCCGGCCGGGCACAGTGGTCGGTCGATCGGACCGAGCCGGCTGGCAGCCGGTGGTGCACACGCTGACCCGCACGGGCGCACCCTCACCTGCCCTGCCATGACTAGAACGGCGCCTTGTCGGGTTGGCAGACGGTGTCGGCCGCGGGCGGGCGGAGCCGGAGGAAGTAGGCGTCCACGGCGTCGTCGACGCAGCGGCTGTGGTTGAGGGAGCCGTGGCCGAAGGTGTTCAGGGTCAGCAACTCCGCGTTGCCGAGCAGCTTGGCGGTGCGCTGCGCGCCGGGATACGGGGTGTCGGGGTCGCCCTGGCTGTTGCCGAGCAGAAGGACCGGGTTGGCGGTGTGACGGTTCCAGGGGCCGGCGTAGTGGTCCGGGTCGGCCGAGGGAAAGCGGACGCAGGGCAGGGACAGGTACGTGTAGTAGGGCCCGAAGCCCCGTGCGCGCTGGTCGGTGGCGGCCGCGAATCGGGGCCAGACAGCGGGATCGGACGGGTTGCGGGCGTCGGCGCACTGGGTCGCGCCGCCGCCGAGCAGGCTGTCGAACGGTGTGCTGATGGGAGTGGCCGGTGCCGGGTCGGCCGGGTTGGCGATGGCGACCGGTCCATCGGAGGACAGGCGGTCGAGCAAGGTAGTGATGGGGGCAGCCGTGACGGTTGCTGCGGGCGGGGTCTGGGTGGCCGTGCTGACCAGTTGCAGGTATTCGGCCAAGGCCGGGGAGTTTCCGGCGTCGTCGAGGGTGTGCACGATGTGCGCGATGACGTCCTGGTAGCGAACGGTGATGGGCTGACCGGTGGCCGGGTCGGCGATCGTGACCGGTCCATCCGCGTACAGGTGGTCGAGGACCTGGTTGTACTTGTCGGCGAGGTTGGCGCCGGAAGTGTTGAAGGCGCAGCGGGTTGTGGCGGCGCAGGCGGAGAGGAAAGAGCGGAAGGCCTGCTGCGCACCGAGATCGGCGCCGAGGCGGACGCTGAAGGGAACGTTGACGTCGGCGGGGCGGTAGCCGGTGGTCCAGTTGACCGGGTCGTCGACGGCGTCCAGCACCACCGCCCGCACGCGCTCGGGGAACAGGTTGACGTAGGTCTCGCCGAGGACGGTGCCGTAGGAAAGGCCGTAGTACGACAGGGTTGACGACCCTACGGCCGCACGTAAGCGGTCCAGGTCACGGGCGACGTCGGCGGTTGACATGTGGGAGAACAACGGGCCGGCGTTGCGGGCGCAGAGGTCGTCGATCGTCAGGGCGTCGGCGATCTGCTGGGTCGTCTGCTCGGGCGTGATGGGAAATTGGGCGGCGACCCGTTGCAGGACGGCGAGTTGATCGGGCGAGGTGAAGCAATGGGCTTGGGTGCTCGCGCCAACGCCGCGAGGGTCGAAGCCGACCAGATCGAAGCGTTGGTGGAGCGCGGGCGTGAGGACCGGCGGGATCCGGCCGGGATTGCCTGGGCCACCGGGGTTGTAGAACAGGGTGCCGAGCTTGTGGGCCTGATCGACCGCCGGCAGGCGGCCCACGGCGATCTGTGTTTCTGGACCGACCGGGTCCTGATAGGACAGTGGAACGGCCAGGGAGGCGCACTGGTAGGCCGACAGCGGGAGCGCGTTCGCGGGCGACGCCGCGTCGGACGGGCAGGCGCCCCAGGCCAGCGCCGGCGACGCCGATGCCGGCGCCAGCGGTATGAGGGCGGCGGCCAGCACAGCGGCGGTCAGCGTGGCGGTGACGCGTCGGAAGGGCATGGGACCAGCTTTGCCCTCGACGGCAAGGAACGCACTGGCACTAGGGTGACAAAACAAGGTGGTGCTAGTACCACCCCCGGTCAGAAACCGGCCAGGCCGTTGGGGGTTCCGACGCCGGTGGGACCATCCCATCCGGTGCCGGAGACGCAGAGCTGGAGCGAGGTGGGCTGGCAGCCGTGGGCGGCGGCGTTCTGGCCGAGGGTGACGTCGCTGAACGCACCGGCCGGGGCGGCGTAGAGGGTGTTGGGACCGTCTACACGGGACAGATGGCCGCCGCGGGCGTAGAGGGCGGCGATGAACGGCGCGGCGGCGCTGGTGCCGCCGACGGTGTACCAGCCGCCCGCGGCGTAGGAGTCGTAGACGGCGACGCCGGTGGCCGGGTCGGAGACGGCGGAGACGTCGGACGAGGCGCGATGGCCGCCACAGACGGCGGCGACGGCGGCCGGTTGCCCGTTGGCCGGCGGGAGATCGGTCTCACAGGCGCTGCCGGCCCCGCTCCAGGCGTTGGAGGCGAAGCCGTCGGAGGTCTGGTACAGGGCGGTGCCGCCGGCGGAGATCACGCTCGGCAGGTTCTGCGGCCAGTAGCCGTGCACGTTGCCGTGGTAGCCGGAATCGCCGGAGGAGGCGACAAAAGCGATGCCGGGGTGGGAGAAGACCGTGCTCAACGGGCCGGTGTTGATGTCCTTTGTGGACGGATAGCCGAAGCTCATGCTGACCGCGGAGACGCCGGCGGCGACGGCGGTGGACACGGCGCGGGCGATGCTGGGGACGGCGTCGGCGGCGGTGTGCAGTGACGACAGGTAGAAGTCCCGGGTCGGGGCCTGCACCAGGAGGATCTTGCACGCGGGACAGGCGGCGGAGATCATCTGGGCGTCCAGCGCGGTCTCCAGCGAGAGCTGCTTCTCCTCGTCGGTGCCGTCGGGATGCAGCGGCGGGCCGCCCTGGTAGTCCACGACCTTGAGGCAGCCGGACGCCACCGTGCACGCGGGCAGGCCGAACTGGGAACGATAGGCGGCGAGATCGGACTCGAAGCCGGGATAGCCACCGCCGTCGACGAGGGCGACGGTGCCGGCGACGCCGCCGGAGGCCGGCAGGTGGTAGGCGGCGGCCAGCTCCGAGGCGCTGTAGCCGACGGGGACGACGGTCGTCATCGGGGCGGCCGAGCCCTGGGCCTCGGTGACGATCTCCGAGTCGCACACGTCGCAGGTGGCGATCACCCCGTGGTTCTGCAACAGGGTGCCGGCCTGCACCTGGGCGTGCAGGGCTGCGGTGTCGGGGTAGACGGACACGAGCGACGACGCCAACAGTACGGCGACCATGCCGGCAAACATGCGGTGACCTCCCGGGCACTCTGCGTGATGCCAGTGTCGACACAATCACCGGACTCCGCGCTTCCAATTCACGGATGTATCCGATACATTTTCGTATCAGATGGACACGGCACCGAAGCGGGTCACCAAGCGCCGGGGCGAGACGCGCCAGCGGCTGCTGGACGCCGCCCTGACGGTCTTCGCCGAGCAGGGTTTCGGCCGCTCGACGGTGGAACAGGTCTGCGACCGGGCCGGATACACCAGGGGCGCCTTCTACTCGAACTTCGCCTCGCTGGACGACCTGTTCCTGGCCATGTGGGAGCAGCGCTCGACCGAGCTGATCGACGGCCTGCGCCAGGCCCTGGACGGCATGGACACGGCCAAGGTGCGCAACGTCCGTGGCGTGGTGGAGCTGGTGACGCCGGCCGTGCGGGTGGACGACACCTGGTACCGCATCACCTCGGAGTTCACGGCCCACGCGCTGCGCAACCCGGGCCTGCGGCGCGTGATGAAAACGCGGGAAGAGTCCATCGCCGGGGCCATCACGCCGGTGGTCGCCGCCCTGCTGAGAAAAATCGGCCGAGAAACACCCGATCAGGTGGCGTTGGGGCAGGCTCTGGTGGCCGTGCACGACGGCACCGCGGCGCAGTGCCTGCTGGAACCGGAGAATCCCGCCGTGTGGCGGCGCCGCGCCGACCTGTTCGAACGGGTCCTGACGGCCTACAGCATCGAAACCGGAGGACGGTCATGACAATCGAGCCCGACGTCATCGTGGTCGGGGCGGGGCTGGCCGGCCTCGTCGCCACGCGCGAACTGGTCAAGGCGGGCCGCAAGGTCCTCGTCGTGGACCAGGAGAACCGCAACAACCTGGGCGGCCAGGCCTTCTGGTCGCTGGGCGGCCTGTTCTTCGTGGACAGCCCGGAGCAGCGCCGCATCGGTGTGAAGGACTCCTTCGAGCTGGCCTGGCAGGACTGGCAGGGCTCGGCCGGCTTCGACCGTGAGGACGAGGACTTCTGGGGCCGGCAGTGGGCGCAGGCCTACGTCCGGTTCGCCGCCACCGAGAAGCGGCAGTACCTGCACGAGCTGGGCCTGCGGGTGATGCCGCAGGTGGGTTGGGCCGAGCGCGGCGGCGGCCTGGCCGACGGCCACGGCAACTCGGTCCCCCGCTTCCACCTCACGTGGGGCACCGGGCCGGAGGTCGTCCGCGTGTTCCTGGAACCGGTGCTGGAGGGGGAAAAGCGGGGCCTGGTGGAGTTCGCGTTCCGGCATCAGGTGGACGACATCATCGTCGAGGACGGCCGCGCGGTCGGCGTGCGGGGCACGGTGCTGGAGTCGACCGACCTGGAGCGGGGCAAGGCGTCCTCGCGGACCAAGGTCGGCGAGTTCGAGCTGCGGGCCAAGGCGGTGATCGTCTCCTCGGGCGGCATCGGCCACAACCACGAGCTGATCCGCAAGAACTGGCCGACCGACCGGCTCGGCCCGGCGCCGAAGACGATGATCTCCGGCGTGCCGGCGCACGTGGACGGGCGCATGATCGCCATCTCCGAGACGGCCGGCGCCAACATCGTCAACCGGGACCGGCTGTGGAACTACACCGAGGGCATCAACAACTGGGACCCGATCTGGCCCGACCACGCCATCCGGATCATCCCCGGCCCGTCCTCGATGTGGTTCGACGCCACCGGGAAGCGCCTGCCCTCCCCCAACTTCCCGGGCTTCGACACCAACGGCACGATGAAGGCGATCCTGGCCACCGGCCACGACTACTCGTGGTTCGTGCTGACCCAGTCGATCATCGAGAAGGAGTTCGCGCTGTCGGGCTCCGAGCAGAACCCGGACATCACCGGCAAGGACCTCAAGCTCACGGTGACCGGCCGGCTGGGCAAGGGCGCGCCAGGTCCGGTGGAGGCGTTCAAGCAGCACGGCGTGGACTTCGTGGTGGCCGACAACCTGCAGGAACTGGTGGCGGGCATGAACAAGCTGTCCCGCGGCCCGCAGATCTCCTACGACGACCTGCTGCGCCAGATCCGGGCCCGCGACCAGGAGACCCGCAACGCGTTCAGCAAGGACCTCCAGCTGATGGCCATCAGCAACGCCCGCAAGGTCTTCACCGACAAGGTGTCCCGGGTGGCCAAGCCGCACCGCATCCTGGACCCGGCGCACGGCCCGCTGATCGCCGTGCGGCTGAACATCCTGACCCGCAAGACGTTGGGCGGGGTGCAGACCAACCTCGACTCGCAGGTGGTGCGGCCGGACGGCGAGGCGTTCCCCGGCCTGTACGCGGCCGGTGAGGTCGCCGGCTTCGGCGGCGGCGGCGTGCACGGCTACAACGCGCTGGAGGGCACGTTCCTCGGCGGCTGCATCTTCTCGGGCCGCGCGGCCGGGCGGGCCCTGGGCAAGACGCTGTGACGTGACGCGGCGGGCGGC
>NZ_JBFBAM010000072.1:0-48631 GCF_040682195.1 Kutzneria sp. NPDC051319
GTGCTCAGGCTGCCGGCGGCTCGGCGGTGGTCTGAGGGAACAGCCATGCCCTGGACATGGTCGACTCACCACTATTTTCGGGTCAGTCCCGCTCTGGGGCAGTCATGAACTCAACACATGGCTGCCCGAGAGCGGGACTCGCGGCTTTGGGGGGGGTGGTCCGGTGAACAGGGGTGACTAGCGGGGCCGATATTCGGACCGCGTTCGTCGTGTCGAGCGGCACGCTTGTCGCGACCGGGACGTTTCCGGCTCGATACAGAGCTATCCTCGGTGCAGAAACTTTGCTACCCCGATAGCACCGGGAGTGTGGTTGAGCCAAGACGTCGAACCCGGGGCATCGCCACAGCCGGTGGCCGCTCGGCCACCCTCGGCGACGCGTAGGGTACGCGCGCGCCTGGCCCGCCGCATCACCGCCCAGCGCGCCGCGCCGGTCAAGCAGGTGCTGGAGCCGCTGGCCGCGGTGCACCGCGAACTGCACCCCAAGGCCGACCTGGGCCTGTTGCAGTTCGCCTACGACGTCGCCGAGGAGAAGCACCGCAGTCAGCGGCGCAAGTCCGGCGACCCGTACATCACCCACCCGCTCGCGGTCGCCACCATCCTGGCCGAGCTGGGCATGGACACCACCACGCTGGTCGCCGCCCTGCTGCACGACACGGTGGAGGACACCGACTACTCGCTGGAGTTGCTCAGCGAGGACTTCGGCGACGAGGTGGCCCACCTGGTCGACGGCGTCACCAAGCTGGACAAGGTGAAGCTGGGCGCGGCGGCCGAGGCCGAGACCATCCGCAAGATGGTCATCGCCATGGCCCGCGACCCCCGCGTGCTGGTCATCAAGCTGGCCGACCGGCTGCACAACATGCGCACTATGCGCTTCCTGCCGCCGGAGAAGCAGGCCCGCAAGGCCCGCGAGACGCTGGAGGTGCTGGCCCCGCTGGCCCACCGGCTGGGCATGGCCACCGTCAAGTGGGAGCTGGAGGACCTGGCCTTCGCCATCCTGCAGCCCAAGAAGTACGACGAGATCGTGCGCCTGGTGGCCAACCGCGCGCCGTCCCGCGACACCTACCTGCGCAAGGTCGTCGACGAGCTGAACAGCCAGCTGGAGTCCTCGCGCATCGGCGCCAAGGTCGAGGGCCGGCCCAAGCACTACTACTCGATCAACCAGAAGATGATCGTCCGGGGCCGCGACTTCGACGACATCCACGACCTGGTCGGCGTGCGCATCATGGTCGACGACGTGCGCGACTGCTACGCCGCCATGGGCGTGGTGCACGCGCTGTGGCAGCCCATGCCCGGCCGGTTCAAGGACTACATCGCCCAGCCCCGGTTCGGCGTCTACCAGTCGCTGCACACCACCGTGATCGGGCCGGACGGCAAGCCGCTCGAGGTGCAGATCCGCACCCACGACATGCACCGCACCGCCGAGTACGGCATCGCCGCGCACTGGCGGTACAAGGAGACCAAGGGCACGCACAACGGCCGTGGCGTCGAGGTCGACGAGATGGCCTGGATGCGCCAGCTGCTGGACTGGCAGCGGGAGGCCGCCGACCCGGGCGAGTTCCTGGAGGCCCTGCGCTACGACCTGGCCGCCCGCGAGATCTTCGTGTTCACGCCCAAGGGCGACGTGGAGACGCTGCCGGCCGGCTCGACCCCGGTCGACTTCGCCTACGCCGTGCACACCGAGGTCGGCAACCGCTGCATCGGCGCGCGGGTGAACGGCCGGCTGGTGGCGCTGGAGCGCAAGCTGGAGAACGGCGAGGTCGTCGAGATCTTCACCTCGAAGGCCGAGGGCGCCGGTCCCAGCCGGGACTGGCTGGCCTTCGCCGCCTCGCCGCGGGCCCGGGCCAAGATCAAGCAGTGGTTCGCCAAGGAGCGCCGCGAAGAGGCGATCGAGAACGGCAAGGAGACGATCGCCAAGGAGGTGCGCCGGGTCGGGCTGCCGATCCAGCGGCTGGTCACCGCCGACTCGATGGGCGCGGTGGCCCGTGAGCTGCGGCTGGCCGACGTCAGCGCCCTGTACCGGGCCGTCGGCGAGGGGCAGGTCTCCGGCCGGCACCTCGTGCAGCGGCTGGTGGCGCTGCTCGGCGGCGTCGACCACGCCGAGGAGGAGCTGGCCGAGCGGTCCACGCCGTCCACGGCCGTGCGGCGGCGCGCGCCCGGCGACCCGGGCGTGGTCGTCAAGGACGCCAGCGACGTGTGGGTGAAGCTGGCCCGCTGCTGCACCCCGGTGCCCGGCGACGACATCCTGGGCTTCGTCACCCGCGGCGGCGGTGTGTCCGTGCACCGCACCGACTGCACCAACGCCAGCGAGCTGCTCGACTCGCCGGAGCGGCTGGTCGACGTGGAGTGGGCGCCCAACTCGTCCTCGCTGTTCCTGGTGGCCATCCAGGTCGAGGCGCTGGACCGGCACCGCCTGCTGTCCGACATCACCAAGGTGCTGGCCGACGAGAAGGTCAACATCCTGTCGGCCTCGGTGACCACGTCCAAGGACCGGGTGGCGGTGAGCCGCTTCTCGTTCGAGATGGGCGACCCCAAGCACCTCGGCCACGTGCTCAAGGTGGTCCGCAGCGTGGAGGGCGTCTACGACGTCTACCGCGTGACCTCGGCGTCGTAGCAGGGCACACAAAAAGGGCCCCGCCGGGAGGCGGGGCCCTTTTTCACGTCCGACTCAGGCCGCGACCTGGGACTTGGTGATGGTCACCTTCTTGTTGGGGTGACCGCCGCCGGCGCTGCTGTCGTAGGCGCCGTCGTCACCGGCCTTGGCGATGTCGTCGATCACCTTCAGCCCGGCGTCGGAGATGGTGCCGAAGACGGTGTAGCTCGGCTGGAGCTGCGCGTCGCCGTAGACCAGGAAGAACTGGCTGCCGTTGGTGTTCGGGCCCGAGTTGGCCATGGCCAGGTAGCCGCGGCCGTAGGTGAGCGAGGGCCACACCTCGTCGTCGAACTTGTAACCGGGGCCGCCGGTGCCGTCGCCCTTGGGGTCGCCGCACTGGAGCATCTGCAGGCCGGAGGTGCTCAGCCGGTGGCAGCTGGTGTTGTCGTAGTAGCCCTGGCCGGACAGGCTCACGAAGCTGTTCACCGCGCACGGCGCGAGCGCTCGGTCCAGCGTCAGCGGGATGTCGCCGTCGTTGGTCTTCAGCGTCACCGACACGGTGCCCTGGGTGGAGATGCCCGAGCCGTTGGGCAGGTTGTTGGCCTTGGCGGCGTCGCCGTCCTTGGTGTACTTGCAGTCCACCGTGGGGGCCAGCGGCGTGGGCCGCTTGGGTGCGGCGGCCAGCGCCGTCGGGATGGTGATCGGCGGCTTCGACGTCGAGGTCGGCGCGTCCGAGGACGGCGACGCCGCGGTCGACGAGCCGCTGCCGGCGTTGGCGACGGCGAACCAGATGCCACCCGCGACCAGTAGGACCACGACGGTGGTCACGGAGATGCTGGTGACGCGGCGGCGCCGGGCCCGCTGAGCTCGACGAACGAGCTGCCGCTCCAACTTCCGCTTCGCGGCCTCGCGGCGCTGTTCGTTGCTCGGCACCTGCGCTCTCCCCATGGTAGTGACGACAAGACTGCCGCGAGTGTAGGACGACGGGGTGTGACCGCTGTGTGGTGGTCCCCAACCGGTAGGCTTGGCCGGTCGTTCCGCGCCCAGATGGAGGTTCGCCCGTGCTCGTCGTCGGGTTCCCGACCGGCGCCCTCCAGGCCAACTGCTACCTGCTCGCGGCCGGTGAGGGCGAGGCCTGCGTCGTCGTCGACCCCGGCCAGGACGCGGTCGAGCCGATCATGGAGGCGGTGCGCAAGCACCGGCTGTCGCCGGTCGCCGTGCTGCTCACGCACGGTCATTTCGATCATTCCTTCTCGGTCACGCCGGTGTGCGACGGCAATGACGTGCCGGCCTGGATCCACCCTGCCGACCGCGCCATGCTGTCCGACCCGCTCAAGGGCGTGAGCGCCGAGACGGCCGCGTTCTTCGGCGGACGCCTGGAGATGCGCGAGCCGTCCGAGGTCCGCGAGCTGGCCGACGGCGTCACCCTGGACCTGGCCGGCCTGCAACTGCTGGTGGACCACACCCCGGGCCACACCGGCGGCTCGGTGATGTTCCGCGCCGGCACCGAGGAGGGCGGCCGCCTGGTGCTGTCGGGCGACACCCTGTTCGCCGGCTCGATCGGCCGCACCGACCTGCCCGGCGGCGACCACTCGGCGATGCTGGACTCGTTGCGGGACAAGGTGTTGACCCTGCCCGACGACACCGTGGTGCTGCCCGGCCACGGCGGCTCCTCCACCATCGGACGCGAGCGCGCCGGCAACCCGTTCCTGCTGGGCCTCGACGACCGTCCCTCCGCGCCGCGACGGGGGATGTGAGGCGTGCCCGAGCGCATCCCGCTTGACCTGCTGGACGTGGCGGTGGTGCGCAAGCGCGCCCGCTACGTCGTGGTCGCGGCCCTCGTGCTGGGCCTGGTCATCGGCGAGTTGGTGGCCCTGCTCGGCGGCTTCCTCGCCGGCGGCATCGCCGCCCTCGTGGTCGCCATCCCGCTGATCGTGCTGGCCGTCGTGGAGGCCCGCCGACGGGTGTGGCTGGAGAGCCCCAAGGTCTCCGTGCGGGCGCTGGGCACCCGGACCGTGGACCTGCACGGCCTGACCAACCTGGACCTGATGGTCACCGACGTGCGCGGCAACCGCACCATCGGCATGCTGATCAGCGGCGCGCCCAAGGGCCGCACCATCAACATCGCCCTGGCCACGTACAGCGCGGTCGGCGGGCGCGAACTGGGCATCCTGGCGCTGCGGCGGCTGGCCGACGGCCTGTCCGGCGCCGGCGACCCCGGCCCGCTGGTGTTCGCCGAGCTGCTCGTGGCCCAGCTGCGGGCCGAGGCCCGCGGCGAGGACATGCCTGGTCGGCCGCTATATCAGTTGGCCTCCGCGGTGCCGGGCGGCAAGCTGGCACAACGCATCCAGACCGACGCCGTGACCCGTTTCGTGGCCACGCTCGACTCGTAACCACTCGCTGAGGAAACCGACACCGTGAAGATGGACAACAGCCCCGCCCGGGGCACCCGTGACCTGCTCCCGTCGGCCGTGGCCACCCGTGACCACGTGCTCGCGACGATCACGGACGTCTACCACCGGTTCGGCTACCAGCGGATCGAGACACCGGCGCTGGAGGACATCACCCGGCTCACCGGCGGGCAGGGTGGCGAGAACGAGAAGCTGCTGTTCCAGGTGCTGCGGCGCGGCCTGCCGGCCACCGTGGAGGCGGAGACGCCGCTGTCCGAGCTGATCGACCTCGGGCTGCGCTTCGACCTGACGGTGCCGCTTACCCGGTTCTACGGCAACAACCAGGCCACGCTGCCGCAGCCGTTCCGGTCCTTCCAGTTCGGGCCGGTGTGGCGGGCCGAGCGGCCGGCCAAGGGCCGCTACCGGCAGTTCTACCAGTGCGACATCGACATGATCGGCGAGGCGTCGGTGCTGGCCGAGGTGGAGCTGATCGAGGCCACCGCGCAGGCGCTGGCCGCCGTCGGCCTGAGCGGCACCACCGTGCGGCTGGCCGACCGGCGGTACCTGTCCGCGCTGGCCGCCGTCGTCGGCCTGGACGAGTCGGCCTGGTCCACGTTCTTCATCGGCCTGGACAAGCTCGACAAGATCGGCTGGGACGGCGTGCGGGCTGAGCTCACCGGGCGCGGCCTGCCCGGCGAGGCCGTGGACGCCGCCCGCGAGCGGATCGAGGCGCTCACCGGCCTGGCGGCCGACAAGGTCGCCGACTCCCTGTCCGACGTCATCCCGGCGCTGGCCGAGGACGTCGTCGCCGACCTGGGCACCGTCGCCGGCTGCCTGGACGAGATGCCCGGGCTCACCTGGGAGTTCGACCCGACCCTGGTGCGCGGCATGGGCTACTACACCGGGCAGATCTTCGAGGTCGGCCACCCGTCGGTCAGCTACTCGCTGGCCGGCGGCGGGCGCTACGACAAGCTGATCGGCCGCTCGCTGGGCAAGGACGTGCCGGCCTGCGGCTTCTCCATCGGCTTCGAGCGCATCGTCGACATGCTCGGCGACCTGCCCCGCGAGGACAGCGTGGCCGTGCTGTTCGAGTCGGACGTCCCGCTGGCCAAGGTGTTCGGCGTGGCCCGCGAGGTGCGGGCCGGCGGCCGCAACGCCGCCGTGCAGCCGCGCTCCGGCAAGTTCGGGGCGCAGCTGGGCCGGCTGGAGGCGGCCGGCTTCACGTCGCTGATCCACCTCAAGGCCGACACCGAGCAGGCCGAGGAACGCCCGCTCGGCAAGTGATCTAGCGCCGGTCCTCGGCCTCGGGCTGGTACGGCCGGTTCCGCAGCTCGGGCGGGGCCGACGGGTGGCCGCCCGGCAGTTCGGGCGGTGGCGGCAGCCGTCGGGCCTGCCCCGGCGGCGGCTGCTGGCGGTCCGGCGGGGGAGGGAGCTGCCCTCGGCGCGGCGCCACCTGCGTGTGCTGCTCGGGCGCTTGCTGCCGGTGCGGTTGTTGCTCGGGCGACTGCTGGCGGGGCGGTTGCGGCCGGCGGAGGGCTTGTGTCGGCTGGTGTTGCTCAGCCCCGGGTGGGTTCTGGATACGCGGGCGGACGCCCTCGAAGCGTTCGGTGGGCATGTCGTCCGGGTTGACACGCTTGCGCCGCACCGGCTGTTCCGGTTCCTCCGCCTTGGCCTTCGAGGGCTGCGGTTCCGGGACCTCGGGCTCGGCGACCGTCGGCTCGTCGACCGTCTCCTGCATGGCGATCTTCGCCGCCAGGAAGGTGGTGATCGGCACGGAGGCCACCAACCCGATGCTGCCGACCAGGGTCCGCACGATCTCCTGAGCCACCGTCTCGGCGGTCAGCAGATCCGTGAGCCCGCGGCCGCTGGCCGCGTACGCCAGCAGCAGCGGCAGGCCCGCTCCGGCGTAGGCCATCACCAGCGTGTTGACCGAGGACGACATGTGGTCGCGGCCGATGCGCAGCCCGGCGGCGTACAGGTCGCGCCAGCCGAGTTTGGGGTTGGCCCGCCGCAGCTCCCACACGGCGCTGGTCTGCGTGACCGTGACGTCGTCGAGCACACCGACGGAGCCGATGACAATGCCGGCCAGCAGCAGGCCTCGGGCGTCGATCCCGTGCCCCAGCACGGAGATCAGGTTGGCGGTGTCCTCGTCCAGGCCGGTCAGGTTCGCCACCAAGGAGAACAGCCAGCCCAACACGCCGATCAGGCCGAGGCTGACCAGGGTCCCGACCACGGCGGTGGATGTTCGCGCCGACAGGCCGTGCGTCAGGTACAGCACGATGAACATGATCACCGCGGCGCCGACCACGCCGACCGACAACGGGTCCTTTCCGGCGGCCATCGCCGGCAGTACAAAAAGGACGATGACCACGAAGGTGAGAACCAGCGCGCCCAACGCCTTCAGGCCCTGCATCCGCCCCAGGATCAGCACCGCCGCCGCGAACAGCACACCCAGCAGTGCCAACGGGAAACCGCGCTGGAAGTCCTGGAGCTGGTAGGAGCCGGGGTCGTTGGGGTCGCCGCCGTTGTAGCCGAGCACGACCTTGTCGCCGACGGTGAAGCGCGGCGTCGACGGCTCGATCGGCATCGGCTCGGTGATGGTCTGCCGATTGTCCAGCTGCACCGTGACGGCCTCGCACTGCTTGGCCCCGCCGCCGTTTCCGGCGCCGCCACCGCAGTCGCTGGCCACCACCTTCGTGACGACGCCCTGCTCGGTGACCATCGCCCCGCCCGCGGGCGTGCTCGTTGTGTGCCCGCTCCACGGGAACAGCAGTGCCACGCCGACGATCGTCAGCGCGACCAACGGCAGCAGCAGGCCGATGACCAGCCTGCGCACCTTGGCCGACGCCGGGGCCGCCGGCTCGTGGCCGTGAGACCCGTGCCCGTGCCCGTGGCTCATCTCCACATCCTGACTGGTCCCCGTGCGGGGCCCGACTCGGGTGCGGTCTTTCATGTCGGGGCAGACTCCCGAACCACCTGTTCGGTTGCTCCGGACGCCGATCCGGTTGACGTCTGATCGAACATGTGTTCGACTGCTGGGGTGCGATGGGACGAGCAACGGGTGGACCGCGACGAACCTGCCCTGCTGGGCCTGTCCGGGTTGATCAGGTCGGTGCGCTCGCCGGAGTTCGCCGGCGTGGTCTTCCACGAGGTGCGGGCCAAGAGCGTGCTGAACAAGGTGCCCGGCGGATCGCCCATGCCGTTCGGCTGGACCGTCAACCCCTATCGCGGCTGCACCCATGCCTGCGTCTACTGCCTGGACGGGGAAACCCCGATCCTGCTGGCCGACGGCAGCACAAAAACGTTGGCCCGCTTGGAAGTCGGCGACGACATCGTCGGCACCCAGGCCGTCGGCGCGCAGCGGCGCTACGTGCGCACGAAGGTGTTGGCGCACTGGCGGACCACCAAGCGCGCCTACCGGATCACCCTGCACGACGGCACGGAGATCGTGGCCAGCGGGGACCACCGCTTCCTCGCCGCCGACGGCTGGCGGCACGTCACCGGCTCCATGCGTCCACATCTGACGGTCGGCGCGCGCCTTGTCGGCACGGGGATGTTCTCGTTACCGCCGGAGGAAACTGAGAGCTACCAACGGGGTTACCTCTGCGGCATGGTCCAGGGCGGTGGCACGCAAGGTTTCCGGGTCGCGCTGGCCGGCGCCGAGGGCATCGACCGCACCGAGCGCTACCTGTCCGAGCTCGGCACCTCGGCCGTGCCGGAGGAACTGCCGCTCGCTCCCGGCCTCGACTGGCACAAGGGCTTGCTGGCCGGCATCTTCGACGCCCGGGGCAGCGTTCGCGACGGCGTGACCCGGATCTTCACCCGCGACGCCCGGCTGCTGGACGCGATCTGCCTGGCGTTGAAGGAACTCGACTTCTCCCACCAGGTCAGCGAGGACCGCCGGGCCGTGATCCTGACCGCGGATCTGGGGGAGCGGCTGCGGTTCCGGCAGACCGTCGGCCCGGCGATGGCCGACCGCCTCGCCGTCGACGGCGAGCTCGCCCCGGCCGCGGACCTGATCGTCACGAACATCGAACGCCTGGAGACCCGGCAGCTCTACGACATCACCACCGGCACCGGCGACTTCATCGCCGACGGCGTCGTCAGCCACAACTGCTTCGCCCGCAACACGCACACGTATCTCGATCTGGACTCGGGCCACGACTTCGACAGCCAGGTCGTGGTCAAGGTCAACGCCGCGGAACTGTTGCGGGCCAAGCTCTCCTCGCCGCGCTGGACCCGTGAGCACGTCGCCATGGGCACCAACACCGACCCGTACCAGCGGGCCGAGGGCCGCTACCGGTTGATGCCCGGCATCATCCGGGCGCTGGCCGACACCGGCACCCCGTTCTCGATCCTCACCAAGGGCACCACGCTGTCCCGGGACATCCCGCTGCTGGCCGAGGCGGCCAAGCGGGTGCCGGTCGGGCTGGGCGTGTCGATCGCCTTGCTGGACAAGGAGATCCACCGCACCCTGGAGCCCGGCACGCCCACCCCGCAGGCCCGGCTGGAGCTGGTCCGCCGGATCACCGACGCCGGGCTGCCGTGCGGCGTGTTCATCGCGCCCGTGCTGCCCGGGCTCACCGATTCGGAGCAGCAGCTGGACGATCTGCTCGGCGCGATCGCCGAGGCCGGGGCCACCGGCGTGAGCACGCTGGCCCTGCATCTGCGGCCGGGTGCGAAAGAATGGTTTGCGCAGTGGCTGAAACGGGAACACCCGTCATTGCTCCCCGGCTACCGCCAGCTCTACGGCAACGAGAGCTACGCGGACCGTCGTTACCGGAACCGGCTCGCGGCCCGGGTGGAACCGTTGGTGCGCAAGCACGGCCTCGCGCCGAAGGTCATGAGGAACGAGCCGTCCGGCGTGCCCGGCGACCAGGACGCGACCTGGCCGGCCGGGGCGCTGCCGGTCGACGCGGTGGCCCCTGTCCACCGCGTCGACCAGGAGCAGTTGACCCTGTTGTGACTACGACCCCGCTGTGACTAGGGCTTGCGGCCGATGCCGCCGACGATGCAGTACTGCACCGGGTCCATCGGCTTGATCTGCGGGCCGTCCGGCCACCAGCGCACGCACTCCACCACGCCCGGCTCCACCATCTCCAGACCCGGGAACATGCCCTCGATCTGGGCCCGGGTGCGGAACACGCCGCTGCCCATGGGGCTGTGCACGAACATGTCCTCCATGCGGCGGGCCAGTTCGTTGTACTCCTCGGTCTGCGGGTCGTAGAAGTGGCTCAGCCCCACATACGAACCCGACGGCAGCGCGTCGATGTAGGTCTGCATGATCTCCTGCGCCCGGTCACCGGTGTAGTGGTGCATGGTGCCCATGTGGAACAGGGCCAGCGGCTCGTTGAAGTCGATGTGCTTGCGCACCACCTCGTCCTGCAGCACCTGCTCCGGCTCGAAGATGTCGGCCGCGCTGAAGTGGGTCTGCTCGTTCTCCTCCAGCAGCGCGCGACCGTGCGCGATCACCACCGGGTCGTTGTCCACGTAGACGACCTTGGAGTCGGGGTTGAGCCGCTGCGCCACCTGGTGGGTGTTCTCCGCCGTGGGCAGGCCCGACCCGCAGTCCAGGTACTGGGTGATGTTGGTCTGGCTGGCGATGAACCGGGTCGCGCGGATCAGGAAGTTCCGGTTGTCGATGGCCAGCAGCGCGGCCTCCGGGGCGACCGACTTCACCCGCCGGAACACCTCCCGGTCGACCTCGTAGTTGTCCTTCCCGTTCAGGAAGGCGTCGTAGACGCGGGCAATGCTGGCCTTGGTCGTGTCGATGTGAACTGGGGCTTTGGGAGTGGGCATCTCCGCCTCGCAGACCGTCAGGGTGGTTCCGACAACCGAGCGAGTAAGCCTATTGGTGCGCCACCACTGCGGTAAACGGCGGTGCGCTGTCGGGCTCGGCCCGCCTCGGTGTACGTTGAGTAGTCGGGTTCGCCGGCAAAAGGCCCTGATGGAAGCACCTGGAGCGGGGCCGGGCAGCCGGGGCGACCCGGCTGTCGAGGGCGTGAGGGAGGAGCCGGAATGGGCGCGATTGACCCCACCAATTCATCCGAAAGTGGTAATGGCCGCTCGGTTGAACACGGTGCAGGGCCGACCGCGCGGCGGATCGTGCTCGGCTCGCAGCTGCGTCGGCTGCGCGAGGCGGCGGAGATCACCCGGGCCGACGCCGGCTACGCCATCCGCGGCTCCGAGTCCAAGATCAGCCGTCTTGAGCTCGGCCGCGTCAGCTTCAAGGAGCGCGACGTCGCCGATCTGCTCTCGCTGTACGGGGTGGACGATCCCGGCGAGCGCGAGGTCTTCCTCGACATGGTCAAGCGGTCCAACGAGCCCGGCTGGTGGCACCGCTTCACCGACCTGATGCCCGACTGGTTCCAGGACTACGTCGGCCTGGAGGAGTCCGCGGCCCGCATCCAGACCTACGAGTCCCAGTTCGTGCCCGGACTGCTGCAGACCGAGGACTACGCGCGGGCCATCGCCACCCGCGGCCGGCCCGAGTCGGCCAGCGACGTCGTCGAGCGCCGCGTGCGGCTGCGCATGAAGCGGCAGGAGCTGCTGACCAGATCCAACGCGCCTCGGCTGTGGGCCGTGCTCGACGAGTCGGTGCTGCACCGGCCCATCGGCGGCAAGGAAGTGATGCGGGCCCAGCTCAAGCGGCTGATCGAGTTCACCAAGCGGCCCAACATCACCATTCAGGTGGTTCCGTTCGATCTGAGCGGGTACGCGGCCGAGGGTTCGTTCACAATGCTGCGGTTCGCCGAGCCCGAGCTGCCCAACCTGGTCTACATCGAGCACCTGACCGGCGCCCTGTATCTGGACAAGCGGCAGGAGATCGAGCAGTACAGCCGGGTCGTCGACCGGCTCATGGTCGACGCCGAGACGCCCGAGCGCAGCCGGCGTTCCCTGGGCGAAGTCATGGACGCCCTTTAGCCCTCCCGCGGAAGATCACCCCACCGGCCCAACTTCGGTGTCGCGCAGATGCACGTGCATGTGGTCGTGCTAGTGTGACGCAGCGCTCAGATGCACGTGCAGCTGCAAGCCCGAATGCAGGTCTGGAGGCTGGGGAGCATGGCCGACGTACACGCCGCGCGCCCCATGGGGGCCGCTGTTCGGTGCACGAGCGTGTTCAGCTGCTACCCGGCTGGCCCGACCGTCGCCGCGGCCGCCCCCGGAGAATGGCGAATTCGATGACTCCCACCACAGAGGCTCCGAGCTCAACCGACCTGCGCCTGGCCGAGCTGGTCACCCGCGGGTTCCGCTTCATGCACCCCCGCAATCCCGACGGCCATGTCGTCGCCGTCATCGGTGTGCGGGCCCACCACAACGTCATCGACGTCGTGTGGCTGCGCGGCGAGGACGACGTCGTCGCCACCCGCATGCCCGGCGACGAGACGAACTTCCTCACCCCCACCCGCATCACCTGGCGCTCCGCCGGCCCCGCCGGCGAGGTCCTGGCCGAACTCCTCAGCCTCCCCGACGACCGCACCCCCGGCACGGTCCTGCTGCGCCACGCCGTCGCTTCCTGAGCGGTCCGGCCCGGCCCGACTACCATCGCCGGATGACCGCGGTGCGCCGGATCAAGATCATCGCCACCGGCCTCGCGCTCGTCCTGCTCGCCGTCGAACTCTGGTACGGGGCTCCGGCCCTGGCCTCGGCGCTCGGCCACCTCCGGACGCCGAACTGGTCATTGCTCGGCCTCGCGGTGCTCGCCGATCTGGGCTCGATGAGCCTGTTCGCCCGCATGCAACGCCGCCTGCTGCGCGCTGCCGGGACGCTCGTCCCGATCCAGCGCGCGGTCGCCCTCGCCTATGCCGCCCACTCCCTGAGCGTCACCTTGCCGGGTGGTCCTGTCTTCTCCACCGCGTTCAACTTCTCCCAGATGCGGCGATTCGGGGCGACGTCGGCGGTGGCGTCCTGGGCGGTCGCGGTCAGCGGCCTGCTGTCCACCGGAACGCTGATTCTCATCGGCGCGGTCGGCGGGGTGCTGACCCGCGGCGGCCACGGCTGGCTCGCGCTGGCCGGCGACGTGGTCGTGGCGATCGGCCTCGCCGTCTGCCTGCGCACCTTCGTGCAGCACCCGAACTGGCTGCTGTGGCTGTGCGGCAAGGTGTTGACCGGTTTCGCCCGGCTCACCGGGCGGTCCGCGGAGCGAGGCACGCGCCTGGTCAGCGGCGCCGTCGAGCAGCTGTCGGTGATCCGGATGTCCACCCGGGACCTGCGGGTGGCGATGGGCTTCGCCGCCGGGAACTGGCTGCTGGACGCCGTGTGCTTCGGCCTGTGCTGCCTCGCCGCCGGCGCGCAGGGCCTGTCGGTCGCGCAGATCTTCGTGGCGTACACGGCCGGTATGGCCGCGGCCAGCGTGCCGCTGGTGCCCGGTGGCCTCGGCGTCGTGGACGGGGCGCTGACACTGGGTCTGGTGGCCGGCGGCACGCCGATCGACGACGCCGTCGCCGGGGTGATCCTGTACCGGCTGATCAGCCTGGTGCTGGTGATTGGCGTCGGCTGGGTGCTGTGGGCCCTGCTCCGCCGACCGCGCGAAGCGCTGTCCGAGATCGCCGAGTGATCGATCCGGTGTTGTCAGGGGCGCCTGGGGTTCGGGTCCGATGGACAACGATGACGCGGCCGACTTCGTCAGCGAAGTCGGCCGATTGGACGGGGCTGACCGAACAGCGGCCGTGCGGGCCGCGCTGACGGCCGCCGTCGCTGAGGACGACTATCTGGACGCCGACATCGGCTCGGTCGCGGTCGCCGCGGCCGCCCTCGTCGCCGGCGGCGAGTACGACGGCCTGGGTGAACTCGCCGAGCAGGCGTTGGTTCGCGTGCTCGGCGACGACTCCGAGTTGGCTCAGCTCTGGGCGGAACGGGCGGACGACAACCCGTGGCCGGCGGAGATCGCCGAGCTGCGTCAGGCGCTCAGCTCCTGAAGCCGGCGGGTCAGGAAGGCCCGCTCCGTCGTGTTCTCCGTGAGGCCGATGGCCCGGCGGTAGGCATCGGCCGCCTCGTGCCCGCGGTTCAGGCGCCGCAGCAGGTCCGCCCGCACGAGGTGGAACACGTGGTACGACGGCAGTTCCAGGTCGTCGACCAGGTCCAAAGCCGTCTCGGGTCCGGACACCTCGGCGACCGCCACGGCCCGGTGCAGGGCGACAACGGGCGTGGGCGTGAAGTGCAGGAGCTGGTCGTACAGCTGGACGATCTGGCCCCAGTCGGTCGGGGGATCGCTGTGCACGGCGTTGATCGCGGCCTGGATCTGGTACGGACCGGGCCGCCGCCAGCGCAGGCACCGGCGCACGATGGCCTGCCCCTCGGCGACGAGCCGGGCGTCCCATCGGTTGCGATCCTGATCGGCCAGCAGCACGAGGTCGCCGGACGGTGTGGTGCGGGCGTCGCGGCGGGAGTGCACGAGCAGCATCAGCGCCAGCAGACCCCAAGCCTCGGGCTCGTCGGGCATCAGCTCGGTCAGCACCCGGGTCAGCCGGATCGCCTCCGCGCACAGGTCGTCCCGTACGAGCTCCGCGCCCGAGCTCGCGGTGTGTCCCTCGGTGAAGATCAGGTACAGCACCGCGAGCACGGCCCGCAGCCGGTCGGGGAGGTCGGCGTCGCGCGGCACCCGGTAGGGGATGCCGGCGTCGCGGATCTTCGCCTTCGCGCGGACGATCCGTTGCGCCATGGTCTTTTCCGGCACCAGGAACGCCCGCGCGATGGCCGGTGTGGCCAGACCGCCCAGCAGCCGCAGGGTCAGCGCCACCCGCGTGGACGGGGCCAGTGCCGGATGGCAGCAGGTGAAGATCAGCCGCAGCCGCTCGTCCCGCACCGGCCCCTCCTCCACGAAGTCGTTGGCGTGCA
Source organism: Kutzneria sp. NPDC051319 (assembly GCF_040682195.1). Classification (NCBI taxonomy): domain Bacteria; kingdom Bacillati; phylum Actinomycetota; class Actinomycetes; order Pseudonocardiales; family Pseudonocardiaceae; genus Kutzneria; species Kutzneria sp. NPDC051319. The sequence goes on from NZ_JBFBAM010000072.1 coordinate 14,818, forward strand.
CCAGCGCCGCTTGGGCGTGACGGTCCTGCCGGGACGACTCCCGGCGCAGCCGGTCGATCGCCGCGTGCCGGGCCGTCGTGATGATCCAGCCCGCCGGGCTCGGTGGCGTGCCGGTCTCCGGCCACTTCCGCACCGCCGTCGCGAAGGCCTCCTGCACGGCCTCCTCCGCCACGTCGATGTCGCCGAACACCCGGACCAGGACCGCGACCGCCCGCCCGTACTCCGCCGCGAACACGCCCTCGACACTCACTGGAACGGTCGGACCTCGATCGGCAACGTCGTCGCCGCGGCCAGCTTGCGTCCCCACTCCAGCGCCGCGTCCAGGTCCGTCGCCCGCACGATGGTGAAGCCGCCCAGGTGTTCCTTGCCCTCCACGTACGGGCCGTCGGTCATGCCGACGTCGCCGTCGGTCACCCGCACCACGGTCGCGGTGTCCGGCGGGAACAGCCCGCCATCGAACACCCACGCCTCGGCCGCCCGCATCTCCTCCTTCAGGGACGCCACGGCCGTCATGATCGGCCCCAGCACCTCGGGGCCGGGCGTCGGGCCGTCCGGCTGGTACACGCTGAGCAGGTAGTTCTTCATGGTGAGCGCCTCCTTGAGGTGGATTCTCACCCTCTGTACGAACGCACGGCGCCCCGATCGACACCGGCCGCGAAAATCACGCCTGCTGGGCCTGCGCGACGTTCGCCTGGTGGGGGCGGGCGAGCCAGTCCTGGTCGAGGCGCGGATCGACGGGGTCGGTTCCCTGCCGCAGGGCGTCGAGGTAGGTGCAGTCGGCGGCGAAGCGGGCGGCCACCTCGGGACCTGTGGCGACGGTGCCGTGGCCGGGGATCAGGACGTCGACCTGCTGGGCGGCCTCGCCGAGGAGTTCGAGGGAGGCGGTGTAGACGGCCAGCTGACCGGTGCGGCGCGGGTCGAACATCGGGATCAGGACGTCGGAGAGCATGTCGCCGGCGATGAGGACGCCACGGTCGGCCAGCAGGATGGCGGCGTGGCCGATGGCGTGGGCGCCGTGCTCGATGATCTCGCCCGGTATGGGTCCGCCGTCGGCGGGCAGCGGGGTGAGCAGGGCGACCAGGTCGAGCGGGACGCCGACCGTGCTCTCGGTGGCCATGGCCTGCGCCCGCTCACGGGCCTGAACGGCCAGCTGGGCGTTGGCGGCGGTGGCGTAGCGCGGAACGTCGCCGAAGCGGGAATGCCAGAGCAGGTGGTCCCAGTGCGGATGGGTGGAGAACCCGGCGACCACGGGCAGTCCGAGCCCGTCGATGTCGTCGGCGAGCTGGTCGAGGTCGGCGCCGGAGATGCCGGGGTCGACCAGGACCACTCCGTCGTCCCCGCGCACCACGGTGGCGTTGCTCTGCACCCACTCGCTCTGCCGCACCCAGACGCCGTCGGCTACCTCGTTCAGCATTGCTGCACTCTGCCAGGAGGCCGGGGCCGAGGCGAACCGCCACTAACAATCAGTCTTGACTGTTTGTTAGTTGGAGGCCACACTCGCAGCCATGGCACCGGAGCTGACGCGGCAGCGGCAGGCCGACCGGAGCAGGGAGACCAGGCGCAAGCTGATGGAGGCGACGGTCGACTGCCTGGTGGAGCACGGCTGGTCGGGCACGACGACGACGCAGGTGGCGGAGCGGGCGGGCGTCTCAAGGGGAGCGCAGCTGCACCACTTCCGCACACGCAACGAGTTGGTGACGGCAGCGGTGGAGTACGTGGGCCACGAGAGCGCGGAACAGCTGCTGCGGGAGTCGGAGCGCGTGACGACGGCACAGGACCGCACCCGCGCGGTCGTGGAGCTGGTGGTGGACTTCTTCGCCAGCCCGATGTTCACGGCGGCGCTGGAGCTGTGGGTGGCGGCACGGACGGACCCGGAGCTGAAGCCGGTGGTGGTGGAGCTGGAAGCCCGCCTCGGACGGCAGTGCCACCGGCTGACGGTGGAGCTGCTGGCGGCCGACGAGAAGCAGCCTGGGGTCCGCGAGACGGTCCAGGCGACGTTGGACCTGGCCCGCGGCCTGGCGCTGGCCAACCAGCTGACGGATGATTCGCGCCGCCGGGCCAGGATCGTCCGGCAGTGGGCGTCGATGCTCGATGACGTGGTGAACACACAGGAGCAGTCATGACGGACATCTCCGCCCTGTTGGCGGATCTGGTGGCGGAGAGCGCGAGCGTCGACACGCTGGTGGCCGAGCTGCCCAAGGACGCCTGGGCGACGCCGACGCCGGCGCCGGGCTGGACAATCGCGCACCAGGTGGCGCACCTGGCCTGGACGGACCGGCAGGCGGCGATGGCGGCCACCGACGAAGGGGCCTTCGCCGACTCGCTGAAGCAGGCGACGGCCAACCCGACCACTTACGTCGACCGGGCGACCGAGGCGTGGTCGCAACAGGATCCGGCGGAGCTGCTCGACGAGTGGCGGCAGGGCCGGAAAGACCTGGCGCAAGCGCTTGCCGGTGTCCCGAGTGGACAGAAGCTGCCGTGGTTCGGGCCGCCGATGGCGTCGGCGTCGATGGCCACCGCGCGGATCATGGAGACCTGGGCCCACGGCCAGGACATCGCCGACACGCTCAAGGTCCGCCGCGAGCCGACGGGCCGTCTGCGGCACGTGGCGCACATCGGCGTGCGGGCGATGGGATTCGCCTTCCAGGTCAACGGCCTGCCCAAGCCGGCCGAGCCGGTCCGCTTCGAGCTGACCGGACCGGACGGCGAGCTCTGGACCTGGAACGACGAGGACGCCGACAACCGGATCACCGCGCCGGCACTCGACTTCTGCTTCCTGGTCACGCAGCGGCGGCACCTCGATGACCTCGACGTCACGGCGGTCGGCCCGGTGGCCGAGCAGTTCCTCCGCGTGGCGCAAGCGTTTGCCGGCCTTCCGGGGTCGGGGCGGAAGCCGGGGGAGTTCTTGTGACCTACCGCATTGGGAACGCCTCGGGCTTCTACGGGGACCGCTTCGACGCGGTCCGCGAGATGCTCGAAGGCGGCCCGCTGGACGTGCTCACCGGCGACTACCTGGCCGAGCTGACCATGCTGATCCTGGGCCGGGACCTGATGAAGGACCCGACCAAGGGCTACGCCAAGACCTTCCTGCGCCAACTCGAAGGCTCGCTGGGCACGGCCGTGGACCGGGGCGTGAAGATCGTCGCCAATGCCGGCGGCCTGAACCCGGCCGGCCTGGCGACGGCGATCCGCGAGCTGGCCGACCGCCTCGGCATCACGGTGTCGGTGGCGCATGTCGAAGGCGACGACGTGCGGTCGAAGTTCGACGGATTCCTCACGGCCAACGCCTATCTGGGCTGCTGGGGCATTGTCGAGGCGTTGAACGCGGGCGCCGACATCGTCGTCACGGGCCGGGTGACGGACGCGTCGCTGATCGTCGGCCCGGCGGCGGCGCACTACGGCTGGGCCCGCGACGACTGGGACGCCCTGGCCGGGGCCACGGTCGCCGGCCACGTGATCGAGTGCGGCGCCCAGGCCACCGGCGGCAACTTCGCGTTCTTCACGGAGATTCCCGACCTGCTGCACGCCGGCTTCCCGATCGCCGAGATCGCCGCCGACGGCTCGTCGGTGATCACCAAGCACGCCGGCACCGGCGGCGCGGTCACCACGGAAACCGTGACGGCCCAGCTGCTCTACGAGATCGGCGGCCCGAACTACCTCGGCCCGGACGTGGTCAGCCGGTTCGACACGATCACCCTGACCCAGGACGGCCCCGACCGGGTGGGCATCACCGGCGTCCGGGGCACCCCGCCGCCGCCGGACGCCAAGGTGTGCCTGAACAAGCTCGGCGGCTTCCGCAACTCCATGACGTTCGTCCTGTGTGGACTGGATGTCGAGGCCAAGGCGGACCTGGTGAAACGCCAGCTGACCGAGCGCATCGGCGCGGACGGTGTGACGTGGAGCCTCGGCACCGTCGCGCACGACGACCCGCCGACCGAGGAATCCGCCAGTGCGCTGCTCCACGTGACGATCAAGGACGCTGACGGCAAGCGATCGGGACGAGCGTTCTCGCAGGCCGCGGTCGAGTTGGCACTGGCCTCCTACCCGGGCTTCCACGTCACCGCGCCGCCCGGAGACGCCACCCCCTTCGGCGTGTTCTCGGCGGCTTTCCTCCCGCAGCAAGCGATTGCCCACACGGTCGTGTTGCCCGACGGGCGGCGTGTCGAGGTGACACCGCCGGCGACGACCGCACCCGTCGAGCCGGCAGCCAGCGTCGAACCGGACGGCGAACCTGGTGCCACGGCCCGGTTCCGCATCGGCGAACGGTTCGGGGCCCGCTCCGGCGACAAGGGCGGCGACGCCAACCTCGGCGTCTGGGCCCGCACCGACGAGGACTACGCCTGGCTGGCCCGGACCCTGAGTTCCGCGCGGCTCAAGGAGCTGCTGCCGGAGCTCAAGGACCTGAGTGTGCAGCGGTATCCGCTGCCCAATCTGCGGGCGGTCAACTTCGTGGTCCGCGGCCTGCTCGGCGAGGGCGTCGCGGCCAGCACCCGGTTCGACCCCCAGGCAAAGGCGCTGGGGGAGTGGCTCCGATCGGTCGAGGTGAGTGTGTGAGTCCCTGGGAGACTCCGGAACGACGGCAGTTGCGCGACACCGTGCGCGCGTTCGTCGAGCGCGAGGTCCGGTCCAACATGGACCAGTGGGAGCGTGACGGCGAGCTGCCGAGGTCGTTGCACCGCAAGGCCGCCGCGGTCGGTCTGCTCGGTGTCGGCTTCGATGAGAAGATCGGCGGCAGCGGCGGCGACCTGCTCGACACGGTGGTGGTGACCGAGGAGCTGATCCAGGCCGGCGGCTCGTCCGGCCTGATCGCCGGGCTGCTCACGCACGGCATCGCCATCCCGCACATCGTCGCGGCCGGCGACCCTGACCACATCGAGCGCTTCGTCCGGCCGGCGCTGGCCGGCGAGAAGATCGGCTCGCTGGCCGTCACCGAGCCCGACGGCGGGTCGGATGTCGCTTCGTTGCGCACCAGGGCGGTCCGCGACGGCGACCACTACATCGTCAACGGCAGCAAGATGTTCATCACCTCCGGCACCCGCGCCGACTTCGTCACCACCGCGGTGCGCACCGGCGAGCCGGGCTACCAGGGCGTGAGCCTGCTGGTGATCGAACGCGGCACGCCCGGCTTCACCGCCAGCCGCAAGCTGGAGAAGATGGGCTGGCACTGCTCCGACACCGCCGAGCTGTCCTTTTCGGACGCCCGTGTGCCGGCGACCAACCTGGTCGGACCGTGCAACGGTGGCTTTCCGCAGCTGATGCAACAGTTCCAGGTGGAGCGGCTGTCGCTGGCAGTGCAGGCCTACGCCACCGCGCAGCGCGCCCTCGACCTGACCGTGGACTACGTCCGTAACCGCGTCACCTTCGACCGGCCGCTGATCAGCCGCCAGGTGGTGCGGCACAAGCTGGTGGAGATGACCCAGCGCACGGCGCTGGCCCGCACCTACACCCGCGAGGTCGCGGTCAAGGTAGCTGCCGGCGAAGAGGTCATCGCCGAGGTCTCCATGGCCAAGAACGCCAGCACCGACGCCTGCGACTTCGTCGTGAACGAGGCCGTGCAGCTGCACGGCGGCGCGGGCTACCTGCGGGAGTCCGAAGTGGAACGACACTACCGGGACGCGCGCATCCTCAGTATCGGCGGCGGCGCCCGCGAGGTGATGGCCGAGCTGGCCGCGCGCAGGATGGGATTTGCCTGATGACCGCACTGAAGTCCACTGTGGACGCGAACAGCGTTGAGCACAAGGAGAACCGTGAGGCGCTGCTGGACAAGCTGGCCGCGCTGGACGCCGAGCACGCCAAGGCGCTGGCCGGCGGCGGTCCGAAGTACGTGGAGCGGCACCGCAAGCGGGGCAAGCTGCTGGCCCGCGAGCGCATCGAGCTGGTCGTAGACCAGGACGCGCCGTTCCTGGAGTTCTCCGCGCTGGCCGCGTGGGGCAGCGACTACCAGGTCGGGGCCAGCGTGGTCACCGGCATCGGTGTGGTCGAGGGCGTCGAGTGCCTGATCGTGGCCAGCGACCCGACCGTGCGCGGCGGCGCGAGCAACCCGTGGACGCTACGCAAAACGTTGCGGGCCAACGACATTGCCGTGGCCAACCGGCTGCCGGTGATCAGCCTGGTCGAGTCCGGCGGCGCCGACCTGCCCAGCCAGGCCGAGATCTTCATTCCCGGCGGCCAGATGTTCCGCGACCTGACCCGGCTGTCGGCGGCCGGCATTCCCACCGTCACGGCGGTGTTCGGCAACGCCACCGCCGGCGGCGCGTACGTGCCGGGCATGTCCGACTTCGTGATCATGATCAAGGAGCGCTCCAAGGTCTTCCTCGGCGGCCCGCCGCTGGTCAAGATGGCCACCGGCGAGGAGGCCGAGGACGAGGCGCTGGGCGGCGCGGACATGCACGGCCGCGTTTCCGGGCTCGCGGATTACGTGGCCACGGACGAGGTCGACGCGATCCGCAACATCCGTCGTGTGGTCGCCCGCCTGAACTGGCGCAAGCGTGGGCCGGAGCCGCGGGCGAACGTGCTCGAACCTCGTTACGACGCCGAGGAACTGCTCGGGCTGGTGCCGACGGACCTGCGGATTCCCTTCGATCCCAGGGAAGTCATCGCCCGTATCGTCGACGACTCCGACTTCGACGAGTTCAAGCCGCGCTACGGCGACAGCCTGGTCACCGGCTGGGCCACCCTGCACGGCTATCCGATCGGCATCCTGGCCAACGCCCGCGGCGTGCTGTTCAGCGAAGAAGCACAGAAGGCGACGCAGTTCATCCAGCTCGCCAACCGCGCCGACACTCCGTTGCTGTTCCTGCAGAACACCACCGGCTACATGGTCGGCGCCTCCTACGAGCAGGCCGGCATCATCAAGCACGGCTCGATGATGATCAACGCTGTGTCCAACTCCAAGGTGCCGCACCTGACCGTGGTGATGGGCGCGTCCTACGGCGCCGGCAACTACGGCATGTGCGGCCGGGCCTACGCGCCGCGCTTCCTGTTCACCTGGCCCAACGCCAAGTCCGCGGTGATGGGGCCGGCGCAGCTGGCCGGCGTGCTGTCCATCGTGGCGCGGCAGGCCGCCGCCGCGAAGGGCCAGCCGTACAACGACGAGCACGACGCCGCCATGCGACAGATGGTCGAGGGGCAGATCGAGTCGCAGTCGCTGGCGGCGTTCCTGTCGGGCCGGCTCTACGACGACGGCGTGATCGACCCGCGCGACACCCGAACCGTGCTGGGCTTGTGCCTGTCCGCGGTGCACAGCAACGACGTGAAGGGCGCCGAGGGCTTCGGCGTCTTCCGGATGTGAGGGCCATGATCTCCCGACTGCTGGTGGCCAACCGGGGCGAGATCGCCCGCCGGGTCTTCCGGTCCTGCCGACTGGCCGGCATCTCGCCGGTCGCCGTGTTCTCCGACCCGGACGCCGACGCCCCGTTCGTCGCCGAGGCCGACCACGCCGTGCGGTTGCCCGGCGCCGCGCCGTCCGAGACGTACCTGCGCGTCGACGCCCTGATCGCCGCGGCCAAGGCCGCCGGGGCCGACGCCGTGCACCCCGGTTACGGCTTCCTGTCGGAGAACGCCGGCTTCGCGCGGGCGGTGCTGGACGCGGGGCTGACCTGGGTCGGCCCGTCGCCGGAGTCCATCGAGGCCATGGGCTCCAAGGTGGCGGCGAAGAAGCGTGTCGCCGCCGACGGCGTGCCCGTGCTGGCCGAGCTCGACCCGGAGACGGTGACCGAGGACGACCTGCCGGTGCTGATCAAGGCGTCGGCCGGCGGCGGCGGTCGCGGCATGCGGATCGTGCGCGAATTGTCCACGCTGCGTGAGGAAGTCGCCGCAGCGCGTCGCGAGGCCGAGTCCGCGTTCGGCGACGGCACGGTGTTCTGCGAGCCGCTGCTGGAGGGCGCGCGGCACGTCGAGGTCCAGATCCTCGCCGACTCGCACGGCACGGTGTGGGCGTTGGGGGAGCGGGAATGCTCCATTCAGCGGCGGCACCAGAAGATCGTCGAGGAGACGCCTTCACCGGCGGTGACGCAGGACATCCGGACGAAGCTGTTCGACGCCGCGGTCGCCGCCGCCCGTTCGATCAGCTACGTCGGGGCCGGCACCGTGGAGTTCCTGCTGTCCGCCAAGGGGAGCATCCACTTCCTTGAGGTCAACACCCGGCTCCAGGTGGAGCACCCGGTGACCGAGTGCGTGTACGGTATCGACCTGGTTCGCTGGCAACTGGCCATCGCTGAGGGTGCCCAGTTGCCGGCGGACCGCCCAGAGCCCCGCGGCCACGCCATCGAGGTCCGGCTGTACGCCGAGGACCCCTCCCTCGACTGGCGGCCGCAGAGCGGTGTGCTGCACCGGTTCGCGCTGTCCGATGTGGACGCGGAGTTCGCCGTGCCTCGGGAGTTCGGTCTCCGGCTGGACAGCGGCGTCGAGGACGGGTCGGTCGTCGGCGTGCACTACGACCCGATGCTGGCCAAGGTCATCGCCTGGGGCCCGGACCGGGCCGCCGCCGCCCGTCGGCTGTCGGCCGCGCTGGCGTCGGCGAAGATCCATGGCGTGCTGACCAACCGTGACCTGCTGGTGAACGTGTTGCGCAGCAAGGAATTCCTGGCCGGCGACACCGACACCGGTTTCCTGGACCGGGTCGGCCTCGACGCGCTGGCCAAGCCGCTGGTGTCCGATGTGGACCGCAGTGCCCTGGTTGCGGCCATCGCCCTGGCCCATGAGCGCAAGACTCGCTTCCCCCTGGGGTGGCGGAACATCCCGTCCCAGCCGCAGCGGACGGCGTTCGAGCAGGCCGAGGTGACGTATCGGTTCGACCGTAACGGAAAGCTCGCCGAACCGGCCGGAATCGAGCTGGTCAGGGCCTCGGCCGACGAGGTCGTCCTCGATGCCGACGGTGTGCGGCAGCGCTACGAGGTCGCCCGCCACGGCGACACCGTGTACGTCGGTCCGGTGGCGTTGACGCTGGTCCCGCGCTTCCCGGACCCGACCGACAAGGTCGCCGAGGGCGCCACCGTGGCCCCGATGCCCGGCACTGTGGTCCGGGTGTCGGTCGAGCCCGGCGCCGTGGTCGAGGCCGGCGCGGAGCTGCTGGTTCTGGAGGCGATGAAGATGGAGCACCGGGTCGTGGCCGCCGCCGGCGGCACCGTGGCCGAGGTGCTTGTGCAGGCAGGTCAGCAGGTCGAGGCGGGCGCCGTGCTCGCTGTGGTGGAGGGTGAGCAGGCATGAGCTTTGTCGAGAGCGAGGAGCGGCGGGCGCTGCGCAAGGCCGTCTTCGAGTTCGGGTCCAAATACGGCTCCGAGTACTTCACGGCCAAGGCGCGGGCCGGCGAGAAGACCACCGAGCTGTGGTCCGAGGCCGGCAAGCTCGGTTATCTCGGCGTCGCCGTGCCCGAGGAGTTCGGCGGCGGTGGCGGCGGCATCGGCGATCTCGCCGCCGTGTGCGAGGAACTGGCCGCCGCCGGCAGCCCGCTGCTGATGATGGTCGTTTCGCCGGCCATCTGCGCCACCATCATCGCCCGCTTCGGCACCGCCGAGCAGAAGCAGCGGTGGCTGCCCGGCTTCGCCGAGGGCACCACCAAGATGGCCTTCGCGATCACCGAGCCCGACGCCGGCTCCAACTCGCACAAGCTGTCCACCGCCATCCGCCGCGAGGGCGACGAGTGGGTACTCAACGGCCGCAAGACCTACATCTCCGGCGTCGACGAGGCCGACGCCGTGCTCGTCGTCGCCCGGCACGTGGACTCCAAGGGCCAGCGCCTGCTGCCGTCCCTCATGATCGTGCCGACCGACGCCCCCGGCTTCGAGTGGCAGCCCATCGAGATGGACATCGTCTCGCCGGAGAAGCAGTTCACCCTGTTCTTCGACGAGGTCCGCCTGCCCGCCGACGCCCTGGTCGGCGCGCCCGACGCCGGCATCGGGCAGCTGTTCGCCGGCCTCAACCCGGAGCGCATCATGGCCGCCTCGTTCTCCACCGGCCTGGCCCGCAACGCCCTGGGCCGCGCCACCGAGTACGTCAAGACGCGCAAGGTGTGGGACGTGCCCATCGGCGCCCACCAGGGCCTTGCCCACCCGCTGGCCCAGTGCGCCATCCAGGTCGAGCTCGCCCGGCTCATGACCCAGAAGGCCGCCGCGCTCTACGACGCCGGCGACGACAAGGGCGCCGGCGAGGCCGCGAACATGGCCAAGTACTCCGCCGCCGAGGCCGCCACCGCCACCGTCGACCAGGCCATCCAGTCCCACGGCGGCAACGGCCTGGCCACCGAGTACGGCCTCGGCGCCCTGCTCGGGGCTTCCCGGCTGGGCCGCATCGCCCCGGTCAGCCGGGAGATGATCCTCAACTACGTCTCCCAGCACACCCTCGGCCTCCCCAAGTCCTACTAGCTAGTAACGTTCGGAAGGGACCATTCCTCCACTCCGAGTGGAGGAATGGTCCCTTCCGAACCTCGGATCTGGCTGGGTGGGGGCCGGTGGGTGCCCGTTTGGTCGGGGTGGGAATGGGAGGCCCGTGTGCGGCCGTTGTGTTCGACAAAGGTCGTACAAAGGGAGGGTGGCCATGGGCACGACAGCGCAGCTGGGCACGGGGTGGCGGCTGGGCGAGCTGGCCGCGCGGCCGGGGACGCCTTCCCGGGAGCGCCTGCCGGCGGGCCGCCACGAGTTCGGGGACGGGCTGCTCCAGGTGCCGGCGGGTCTGGCCGAGGGGCCGGTGCCGCTGGTGGTGCTGCTGCATGGGGCTGGTTCGACCCCTGAGCGGGTGCTGACCGTGATGAAGGACCGGCCGGCGCTGGTGTACGCGCCGAAGTCCGGCGCCAGAACGTGGGACGCGATCCACGGGAACTTCGGGCCGGACGTTGAGGCGCTGGACCGCGGCCTGGTCGAGCTGTTCGAGCACTTCGAGGTGGGCCGGGCGACGATCGCCGGCTTCTCGGACGGGGCCTCGTACGCGCTGTCGTTGGGGCTGGTGAACGGCACCCTGTTCGAGGACGTGGTGGCCTTCTCGCCGGGCTTCGTCGTGCCCGGTGCTCGGGCCGGCAGGCCTGAGGTGTTCGTGTCGCACGGACGTCAGGACGGCGTGCTGCCGATCGAGGGCACCAGCCGTCGTATCGTGCCCGCGCTGCGCATCGTGGGCTACCGCGTCGACTACCGCGAGTTTACGGGTGGGCACGAGGTGCCGCCGAGCGTCGCCGACGCCGCCTTCCGGCGAATCGTCTGAGCCGAAAAACCGTTATCCGCTGGTGAACCGGCCAGTGGAATTGAACACGTGGAGCGCTCCCGGGCGTAGGTGCGAGCATGCGGAGGAATCCGCCTCGCGTCCGGGAGTGATGTTGTGAGCGACGACTGGGACCTGGTCATCGCGGCGCGCAAGGGCCGCGCGGACGCCCTCGACGAGCTGGTGGCGGCCTACCTGCCGCTGGTGTACAACATCGTGGGCCGGGCCATGGCCGGGCATCCGGACATGGACGACGCCGTCCAGGACACCATGCTCGCCGCCCTGGACGGCCTGCCGAGCCTGCCGGACCCGGCGGACTTCCGCTCCTGGCTGGTGGTCATCGCCGTGCGCGAGGTCCGCAAGCGCCGCCGCGCCGGCGAGGGTTTCCCGCCCGTGCCGCCCGATGACGTGGCCGATCCGGGCGCGGATTTCGTCGACCTGACCATCGATCGCCTGCACTTGGCCGACCAGCGCAAGGATCTGGTCGAGGCGACGCGGTGGTTGGAGGACGACGAGCGCGAGCTGCTGTCGCTGTGGTGGCTGGAGGCCGCCGGCCGGTTGACTCGGGCGGAGGTGGCGGCGGGCTTGGGTCTGACGCCGCAGCACACGGCCGTGCGGGTGCAGCGGATGCGGGCGAAGCTGGACGCCGCCCGGCTGGTGGTTCGGGCTTTGCGGCAGCGGTGCCCGGACCTGTCGTACCTCACCGCCGAGTGGGACGGCCGCCCCAGCCCTTTGTGGCGCAAGCGAATCGCCCGTCACGTTCGTGATTGCGTCCGGTGCCGTCGTGACGACCTGATGCCCGCCGAGCGGCTCTTGTTGGGCATCCCTCTGGTGCCGATCCCGGCCGACTTCGGTGCCGTCCCCACCTCGGCGCCGTCTGTGCCGCCGAAGCGCTGGTGGCAGCACTCCGCCACGAAGCCCTTGGTCGCCGCAGCCGCCGCCATCGCCGTCGTCGCTGCCGTCCTGGTCCCGAAGTATGCGACGCCCCAGCCGATCGCCGTCGCCGCCCCGATCACCACCACGGCTGTCGCGACCACGACGGCCCCGACCACGACCAGCGCATCGCCGCCGCCGACCTCGACCACCACGTCGACCAAGCCGGCGTTGAGCAGCCGCGCGGTGCCGCAGCAGCAGTCCCCGGCGCAGAAGTCGGCCCGCAAGGGCGTCAGCACTTGGGCGTTCGGCGCTGCCACGGCGTCGCTCAAGGATGTCGGCGCGAGTTGGTTCTACGACTGGGATTCCAACCACAATGCCATCGCCGCCCCCGCCGGCGTCGAGTTCGTGCCGATGATCTGGGGCGCCAAGTCGGTCACCGCCGACACCTTGGCGCAGGTCAAGAAGCAGGGTTCCCAGCTGCTCGGCTTCAACGAGCCCGATATGGCCCAGCAGTCCAACATGGCCCCCGCCCAGGCCCTGGACCTTTGGCCTCAGCTTCAGGCCACCGGCTTGCGCTTGGGCAGTCCCGCCGTCGCTTTCGGCGGTGATCGGGCCGGCGGTTGGCTTGACCAGTTCATGTCCGGCGCCGCTTCTCGTGGCTACCGTGTCGATTTCATTCCTTTGCACTGGTACTGCTCCGATTTCAGCGTCGCCGCCGTCAGCCAGCTCCGGGGCTATCTCCAGGCCGTGTACGCCCGCTACCACAAGCCCATCTGGCTCACCGAGTTCGCTTTGATCAACTTCTCCGGTTCGCCGAAGTTCCCCACCCAGGCCCAGCAGTCGGCTTTTGTCACCAACGCCGCCGCGATGCTGGATTCGTTGCCTTTCTTGGAGCGCTATTCGTGGTTCGCCCTGCCGTCCGAGGGCGAGGACACCGGCCTGTACCGGTCGTCCGGGCAGCCCACCGACGTCGGTCTCGCCTACCGGGCCGCCTCTTAGCCGATCGCGTCCGCGATGAGCCTGTCGAACTCCGCGTACCGCTCTCGGGCCAGGGCAGTCACTTCGGCCGCCGTCTTCCGTGCCTCCGCCGCCCACCGCTCCGCGATCGCCGTCAGCTCCGCGTTGGGCTTCGACGCCCGTTCCGGCTCTTCCACCGCTTCGTACGGCCCCGATCCGTCGGCCAGCAGCCAGAGGAAGTCGCCCAGGTCGCTGGCGATCACCCCGTGCTCGCCTTCGGATCCCATGAACACCACCGGCTGTTCGCTCACCGCCGCGCCCTCCTTGGCCCGCCAGATGATCGCGTAGCCCCCGCTGCCGTCTTGCCCGATCACCAGGAAGTCTTTGGAGTCCAGTCGATCCGTGCCTGTCCAGAGCGGCAGCCAGTAGGCCGTGTCTTCGTTCGGCCGGAACTCCCCGTACGGCTCGAAGTCGACGTCTTCGTCGCTGTTGTAGGGAAAGTCCACCCGTGCGACCTCCGCCAGCGCCGCCGGGAACGCTTCGTTGCTCACCGCCGCATCCTACCGTCGTGCAACGTCCGATCCATCGGAGAACACCGGCCGCCGATCCGCCATCGTCACCGTCCTCCCCGTCTTTGTGATCAGTTTCCGGTACACGCCAACGTATACACGATCGTGGCGGCCTTCGACCCCTTCGCCTGGAATGCGTTTTCCGGCACCCCCTCCATCCCGGCGCCGCATGCCGAAGAGAGCCTGATTGCGTTTCCCGGAGGCCGTCTGCCCCAAAGTGCAGCCCCTCACCCCGAACGACCCGAAAAGGCGCTTCGCCGGCCGACGTTTCCGCCTAGGCTGGCCCGCATACTGGGGCGCGAAGGGGGTTTGGCGTGCGACACGTCGTGATCGTGGGGGCTGGGCAGGCGGGTTCGCTGTTGGCGCTGGGGCTGTTGGCCGAGGGTTACCGGGTGACCATGGTGTCGGAGCGGACGGCGGAGGAGATCAAGGCCGGCCGGATCTTATCGAACCAGTGTGTTTTCGAGCCGGCGTTGAGGCACGAGCGCGCCCTGGGCCTCAACAACTGGGACGACGTAGTGCCACCCGTGGTAGGCATCGCCTTTGACGCGGGCATGCCCGGCGCGCAGGATCCGTTCATCTCGTGGGCGTCGCCGCTGGACGTGCCGGCGCAGTCGGTGGATCAGCGGTTGAAGATGTCGTTCTGGCTGACCGAGTTCGTGGCTCGCGGCGGCGAACTCCACACGCATAAGGCGACACCGGAGGATCTCGCCGGCTACACCCGAGAAGCGGACCTGGTGCTCGTGGCCGCCGGGAGAGGCCCCCAGTTCGACGGGGTCTTCCCCCGTGATGACAACCGTTCCCCGTACACCGAGCCCCAGCGCGGGATCAGCCTGCACCTGGTGAAGCACAAGACCGACTTCTACCAAGGAGTGACGTTCGGGCTGGTGCCCGGCGTGGGCGAGTTCTTCGTGCTGCCGGTGCTCACGGCCGACGGTCCGAGGATGGGCCTGTACTTCTCGGCGATCCCGGGCGGCCCGATGGACGTCTTCACGGGCGTGACCGACCACAACCAGCACCTCGAACTGTGCCAGGAGCAGCTGCGACGGTTCTTCCCCTGGTCGACCGCCGCGGCCGAAGGGGCGGAGTCCGGTGGCCCGCTGGAGTTCCTGACCGGCCGGATCGCGCCGGTGGTGCGGCACGGCGTCGGCACGCTGCCGACCGGTGAGCACGTGCTGGCCATGGGCGACACGGCGATCACCAACGACCCGATCGCCGGCCAGGGCGCCAACAACGCGGTGCACTGCGCCCGCATCTACCAGCAGCTGATCCTCGCGCATGGGGATCGCCCCTTCGATGCCGACTTCATGCAGACCTGCTTCGACCGGTACTGGGACTACGCCCAGCACTCCACGCGGTTCAACAACGACCTGCTCGCGCCGCCGCCCGTGCACATCCTGGAGACCCTCCAGGCCGCGCAGGAGCATCCGGAGGTGGCGCACCGCTTCGCGCACCTGTTCAACGACCCCACGGACTACGTGCCCTGGCTGGCCGACGAGGAGACGGCCCGGACCTACCTCCGCGAGGTCGCGGCGCGGGTCGCCTAGCGCCGCGAGCACAACAGAAGCCGACGGCGATGCGCACCGACGTGACAACTCCTCGAAACCACGGATGAACTGACTCACACGGCGCAACCGGCCGGGCCGAAGGCTGGCTACGGTCCAGGCAATTCCGTTGTGAGAGAGGAATTCCCATGGGTCGTCACAGTGTGGTCCGGTGGTCGGCGCTCAGCGTCGCCGTCGGCGGCGGAGTGGTCGCGGCGATGATGATGCTGCCGCTGGCCGGTTCCGCCGGCGCGAGCACGGTGAACAACGAGCCGACCGACTTCACCGACGCCGGCATCACCGCCGGCGAGCAGTTCGGGTCGGGCCTCGGCGGCTTCGCCGGCGGCACGGTCGGCGCGGTGGCCGACGGCATTTTCGGCGTGAAGGACGGTTCCGGGCAGAAGGCCGGCGAACAGTTCGGCCAGCAGACCGGCTCGGTGCTGGGATCCACCGCCGGCGGCGGCCTGGGTGGCGCGGTGGACGGCGGTATCGGCGGCGTGACCGGCACGGCGACGGGAACGGCCAAGCCGGGCAGCGACATCGGCAAGGCGGTGGGCGGTGCCGTCGGTGGCGCGGCGGGAGGGGCGATCGGTGGTGCCATCGGCGGCGCGATCGCCCCGCCGGCGGCCCCGATCGGCACGGCCATCGGCACCGCGGTCGGCACGGCCGGCGGTCAGCTGGCCGGCGCGGCGGCCGGTGGCGCGGCGGGCGGCGCTTTCGACGGCGCCGTCAAGGGATACGAGGACGCGACGGGCCAGAAGCCGCCGTTCCTGCCGGGCCAGTTGGTGCCGCTCAGCTGACCCGGGCTGTGCCTGACCGGATCCCGGTCGCCGCTTCGTCGTCCCGGCGGATCTCCTCGCGCAGGTAGCCGGAGAACCGGCCCGCGCCCTGCGACGAGAAGGACGTGCTGCTGAGCAGGCCCGCCGGGGCGACGTAGTCGGCGAGATAGTCGTGATCGGAGACCAACGGCACCCGGGTGTCCAGCGACAGCACGGTTGTCGTGGCGTCCAACAGCTCGAAATAGGACACTCGACGCAATCCGCCGCGCACGCGGAAGCGGCCGTTGTCCGAAGCCAGCGCGCGGCTCGGCACGTTCAGCAGCGCCGCCGCGTCCCGGTGCAGACCCCAGTACGCCGATGCCGCCGCCTTGCGCAGCGCGATCCCGCACGGCAGGCCCGCGTTGTGCAGGGCCTGGCCGGAGCTGAAGCGGACGGTCGCCTCGTCGAGGTGCAGCTCCTCGGCGATCATCCGGCTGGCCGCGGCCTGCGCCACCGCGTCGAAGGCGATGTCCCTGCTGTACAACAGGATTTCGCCCGGCCGCAGGATCAGCCACGCGTCCGGCGCCGGCTGCGGCACGGCGTCGCGCTGGAAGGTGAACCCGACGGCCAACGCGCCCGCGGTGCGAGCCCGGCCGAGGCGCGGCCGGCGGCCGCTCGGGGCCAGGGCGGTACGGCAGGCATTGGTGCTGGATTGCATGATGGCCTCGTTAGAACTGTGCACGCGGTCACACGTATTGGTCGTGTCGACAGTGAACCTACGCGTCCGGAAGCTGGCGGTCAGCCAATCCTGGCTTGTCGGTCGTCGATTCCTGCCCCATCGGCGAATTGTGTATCCGGCGGGAATTTTCCCGCACCTGTAGAGGTTGCACGCTGGACGCGCCGTCGGGGGCCGACCCGTCCTGTTCTACGCTGGCCGGGTGGTGAACCTGCGTCTGCTCGTCCTGCCCGCCGCCGCATTGCTCCTGGTCACCGCCGGGTGCAGTCGGGAGGCCGGCCCCACCGGGCCGCCGGTGGCCAAGTACGGGCCGTCGGTGCAGGACCTTTCGGTGAAGGTCGACGCCCTGGAGGCCGACCAGTGCCAGAGCGTGGACGCGGCCCGGGTCTATCCGGAATGCGAGCGCTACGCGACGCAGGTCGTCAACTTCGGCAACAGCGTGGTCTCGGAGACGGCCGGAAGCAAGCAGGCCGACGCCATCAAGGCCGCCGTGGACAAGGTGCAGGCCGCCGTCGCCGACTACGAGAAGCGCACCTGCGGGGTCGGCACGCAGAATCCGGGCGTCAACAACGCCGATCCGAGCACCGCCGGCCCCAACGCCGCGCCCTGTGCCGCCGCCCTGACAACTGTCAGGGAACAGGTGGAGACGATCGCCAAGCTGCTCAAGCAGATCGGCTAAAACAAGAATATCTTTCACGGAATTACCCGGCCGTGTCCGTTGGGGCAACGGTGACGGGACTATATGCTCTGTATGGTCGGCCCCGCGATCACCTGGTGCGATTGTGGACGGGTAGCGGGGTTTTCGCAGGCCGGAGGGGGTCCTGCCGGTGATGTCGACCGGGTCGGTGACAGCAGGTGCGGTGCATCCTGAGGGTGCGCCGGGTGATCGCCTGCTCGATGACGGCATTCTTCAGCTGCTCGACGGGCTCAATCTCCGCAAGCACAGCGCCTCGGTGCTGGGCGCGCTGGTGGCGGCGATGCCGCGCAACGAGCGGCTGCCGGCGGTGGTGCGCACGGCGGCCAAGTACACGGCCAAGCGCTGCGAGCGGGAGTCGATGGTCCTGCCGGGTCTGCACTTCGGCCAGTCGGGGGCGGTGTGGGCGCTGCTGGACGCGGCGCGGGCGCTGGCCGATCCGAAGCTGATGGCGCGGGCGGTCAAGCTGGCCACGGAGATCCCGATCGTGAGCACGAATCCGGACGTCTGCGACGGTTCGGCCGGCGCGGGCCTCACGGTGCTGCACGCGTGGCGGGTGACCGGGGATCCCCAGTTCCTCGACCGGGCCGCGGAATGCGCCCGGCACCAGGACACCGATCAGGGCAAGTACGGCTTCGGCCACGGCATCGCCGGCATCGCGGCGTTCCTGCTGGACTACGCGCTGGTCACCGACGACAAGCTCTGCCGCATCAAGGCGATCCGCCTGGCCGACGCCCTGTGTGACGGCGCGATGTGGGACCGGATGGCGGCGCGCTGGCCGTCGGGGCCGGGGGATGCCATCCCGCTCGGCGGCTGGTGCGGCGATGCGGCCGGGGTCGGCAGCTTCCTGGTCCGAGCCTGGCTCGCCACCGGCGACGAGCGCTACCGCAAGGTCGCCGACGCCGCGGCGGCGGCGGTGCGGGCCGATCAGTGGACGATGGCCACGGCCTCCTGCCACGGCGTCGTCGAGAACGTGGAGTTTCTTCTCGACATGGCCGAAGCGACCGGGGACGGCCGGCACCGCGACTGGGCGCTCAAGACCATCGGCACCCTCGCCTGGCCGGACGACGCCGGCCTGCCGGTGCTGGTGGCCGCGCTGGTGCGCATGGTCGTGCCGGGCGCGCAACGGCTGTGGATGCCGCCGCTGCGCCCGTCCTGAACGCAAAGAAAAGCCGGGCAACAGCCCGGCTTTTCTTGTCACTGCTTAGACAAAAGCGCTCAACCCGGTGATCGCCCGGCCGGTGACCAGGGAATTGATCTCCCGCGTGCCCTCGTAGGAGTACACCGCCTCGGCGTCGGCCACGAAGCGGCCGACGTTGTAGTCGAGCACGATTCCGTTGCCGCCCAGGATCTCCCGGGCCCAGCCGACGGCCTCCCGCATCCGCGAGGTGCAGAACGCCTTGGCCAGCGAGGAGTGCTCGTCCCGGTACACGCCCTCGTCCTGCAACTGGGCCAGCCGCACGACCATGCCCAGCGACGCGGTCACGTTGCCCAGCATCTTCACCAGCAGGTCCTGCACGAGCTGGAAGCCGGCGATGGGCTTGCCGAACTGCTTGCGCTCCTTGGCATAGGCCAGCGCGAGGTCGTAGGCGCCCATCATCACGCCGACGGACTGCCAGGCCACGCCGCCGCGGGTCTGCCGCAGAATATCGGCGGTGTCGCGGAATCCGTGCGCGTTCTGGAGGCGGTTGGCCTCGGGGACGCGGCAGTCGACCAGGGTGATGTCGGCGTTCTGCACGGTGCGCAGGGCCATCTTGTGCTCGATCTTGGTGGCGGTGAAGCCGGGCGTGCCCTTCTCCACCACGAAGCCCTTGACCTTGTTGTCGGCCTCGTCCCGCGCCCACACCACGACCAGGTCGGCGAACGTGGCGTTGCCGATCCAGCGCTTGGCGCCGTTGAGGATCCAGTCGTCGCCGTCACGGCGGGCGGTGGTCTGCAGGCCGCCGGCCACGTCCGAGCCGCCGTTGGGCTCGGTCAGGGCGAAGGCGCCGATCTTCTCCATCCGCGCCATCGCCGGCAGCCAGCGCTGTTTCTGCTCGTCGGAGCCGCAGCGGTTGATGCTGCCCATGGCCAGTCCACTGTGGACGCCGAAGAAGGTCGCGATGGACGGGTCGACGCGGTTCATCTCCAGGGCCAGCCAGCCGGTGAGCAGGCTGCGCCCGCCGCGGTAGGCCAGGCCGGCGATGTCCAGCTCGGCGAAACCCTTCACGATCTGGTGCGGGAACTCGGCGTTCGCCCACGACTCGTTGGCGATCGGCGCGACCTCGCTGCGCAGGAACTCCCGCGTCTTCGCGACGATCGCCTTCTCGTCCTCGGTCAGCAAACCCTCGAAGTCGTAGAAGTCACCGGACATCGTCGTCACGCTCCTTCAAGCTGATGATTCCAAGCTGTTCGCGGTCGCGCTCGGCGGCTCGCCTTTCGTTGTCGGCCAACGGGTACACGGCTTCGGCCTGGTCGGCCAGCCGGGCCTGCACGTCGGCCGGGATGTACGGCATGAGGTGGGCCATCATGTGCCGCAGCCCGCCCGGGCCGCCACCGAGGTGGAAGGCCAGGAACGGCCCCACGGTCGCCCAGCGCACGCCCACCGAGTTGGTGACGATGTCGTCCAGCTCGGTCATGGACACCACGCCCTGCTCGACGAGGTTCACGCACTCCTCGAACAGCACGCGCTGCAGGCGATTCGCGACGTGGCCGCGGACCTCCTGGTGCACCACCACCGGAACCTTGCCCAGCGACAGGTAGAACTCCTTGGCGCGGGCCACTTCCGCCTCGTCGGCGCCGACCAGCTCGACCAGCGGCAGAAGGTGCGGCGGGTTGAACGGGTGCCCCACGACGAGCCGTCCCGGCGACGCCATCTTCGACGACATCGACGACGGCGTCAGGCCCGAGGTGGACGACAGGATCAATGCGTCGGCGGGAACCGCCTTCTCGATGGCGGCAAAGAGATCCTGCTTGAACTCCAGGCGCTCCGGCCCGTTCTCCTGCACCGCCTGGACACCGTCGACGGCGTCTTCCACGGAGCCGACGATCTCCAGACGGGACAGCAGTTCCTCGGCGTCACCGGTGAAACCCGGCACGGTCGGGGCGAACTCGCGGACGGCGTCCCGAACCGCGGACTCCAGGTCCGGTCGGGGATCCGTGACGCGCACGGTGTGTCCCTTGGCCAGCATCAGGGTCGTCCACGACAGGCCGATGGTGCCGGCGCCGACAACTGCGACAGTCATGGTCAGCGCTCCTTGAGGTAGTCGAACACCGGCTGGACACCGGACAGCGTCAGGTCGGTGATGATGTGGTTGGCCGACACGACCTCCAGCACGGGCAGGTCGGCCAGCGGGGCCAGGACGTGCTGGAACAGCTGCAACCGGGCCGGGCCGGTCCAGGCGGCCTTCACCGTGATGTCGGTGATCTGGGTGCGGACCAGTTCGGCCACCCGTGGCTCGCGCTCGTAGCCGGGCACGATCTTGACCATGTACGTGGGCAGCGTCAGCTCGGTGCGGGCCTCGTCCAGGTCCATCTCGTAGTGCTTGTACCCCATGGTTCCCGTGGCCACCCGTTGCGTGCCGACGTCCAAGGTGCCCACGAGCGCGCCGGCCTCGGCGAACAGCCGGGGCGAGCCGGCGGTCTTCGGATACGCGCTGATCTCCCGGCCGGCCACGGTCGCGGCCACGTTGTCCAGGTACATCGCGTGCAGGTACTCGCCGCGCTCCTCGCCGAACCGGACCGGGATCACCTGGCCGGATTCGGTGTAGGGGCCGTAGCTGGTGCTGTCGCCCATCTTCATGACCTCGAACCGGACCAGCGGCTCGTCGATCTCCAGGGGTTCCGGCACAGCGGCCCGCAGCGCCTCGGGATCGGTGCGGTAGACGATGTTCAGGTACTCCCGGTCGGTGAACCGGGCCCGGACCGGGGCCCACGCGGGCGCGGTCAGCGGGGTCGCCAGCCGGCGGGCCACTTCCGATGCCTTCACCACTACCTCCTCACCGTGACGCCGGCCTCGGCCAGCTCACGCAGTTCGTCCTCGGAGTACCCGAGTTCGCCCAGCACCTCGTCGTTGTCCTGCCCCAGCCGCGGCGCGTGCCTCCGCACACTCGCAGGCGTGGCCGAGAACTGCACGGGGGAACCGATCACCCGATAGGTGCCTTCGGTGGGGTGCTCGGCGCACTCCAGCAGGCCCACCTCGGTGATGTACGGGTCCTCGGTGACGTCGTCCAGGTCGAGCACCGGGGCGAAGGGGATGCTCAGCCGGGCGCAGGTCGCTTCCCATTCGGCCGTGGTGCGCTCCGCCGCGAACTTCTCGATCAGGTCGTAGAAGGCGTCGAAGTTGGCCGCCAGGCTGGCCGAGTCGGCGAAACGGGGGTCGTCCAGCAACTCGGCGTGGCCGACCTCGGCGAAGAAGTCGTCGATGTTGCGCCGGCTGTAGGGCAGGATGCAGGCCCAGCCGTCCTTCGTCTTCACGGCGCGGTGACCGGGGGACAGCGAGCGGGAGAAGCCCATCAGGCCGGCGGCCGGCTCGAACGTGCGGCCGGCGAGGTGCTCGACCAGGTTGAAGGCCAGCATGGTGTCGGTCATCGGCACCTCGACGCGCTGGCCCTCGCCGGTGCGCTGCTTGTGCAGCAGGGCGGCCAGCACGGCGTAGACGATGGTCAGGCCGCTGACCTTGTCGCCGAGAATGGTCGGCATGTACGTCGGCGTGCCGGTGGCGCGGCGCATCAGGTCGGCGGTGCCGGACGCGGCCTGCACGATCTCGTCGTACGCGGCGCGGTCGGCCAGCGATGAGTCGCTGCGGAACCCCTGCGCGTTGCAGTAGACCAGGCCGGGGTTGACCTCGGCCAGCTGCTCGTAGTCCAGGCCCAGTCGGCGCAGCGCGCCTGGGCGCATGTTGGTCACCAGCACGTCGGCCGTCTTGACCAGGTCCAGGAAGACCTGCTTGCCGCGCTGGTTCTTCAGGTCGATGGCGACCGCTCGCTTGTTGCGGTTGACGTTGAGGGCCAGCGAGCCCATGCCCTCGTTGCGGTACGGCGCGGCCAGCCGGCTCGAATCGCCGGTCGGCGGCTCCACCTTGATCACGTCGGCGCCCAGGTCGCCGAGGATCTGCGTGGCGTACGGCCCCATGACCACGGTCGCGAGGTCGATCACCCTGATGCCGTCCAGAGCCCCCATGCTCTCCGCCTCCTCAGTTGTTTGCCTTACATGAACTACCTTGCTCCGTTCGTTGGCTTTACGCAATGTGATACGCTTCTACCTATATAGGTAAGGAGTGGATCATGTCCGAGCTGCGGCCGCACCACCGGGCGGTGGACCGGATCGCGGAGATCCTGGAGGCGGTGGTCACCGAGCGGTCGGGGCTGACGCTCACCCAGCTGGCGCTTCGCCTGCACGCCCCGGTGTCGTCGGTGCAGAAGCTGGTCAACGGCCTGGTCGCCGTCGGTTACCTGGAAGAGGACGACAAGCGCTTCCGTCTCGGCGCCGCGCCCTACCTGCTGGCCATGCGCTCCGGGCAGCGGCTCGTGTCCACCGTGGGGCATGCCGACCTGGTGGACCTGCACAACCGCACCGGCCTCAGCGCCGTGCTGGCCGTGCGCACCGGCGACACCTCCGTGTACGCCGACTGGGCCGGCACCGACGACCCCTTCAACTACCTGACCGTGCAGCAACTCCGCACTCCGTTGCCGGAGACGGCAGTAGGTCGCGTCCTGCTTGCGTTCATGCCCGATCGCGAACGCCACGAGCTGGTGGCCGCGGCCTTCCCCGACGACCGCCCCGGCGCGCTGGCGTTGCTCACCGAGCTGAGCAGCGTCCGGGAGGCCGGCTACACCATGGGGGACAGCGGCCCCATGCTGCGGGGCATCGCCTCGGTGGCCGCGCCGGTGTGGGAACAGGGCCTGGTCGTCGGGGCCGTCGCCCTGGCCGGGCCGCACGACCAGGCCGTCGGGCGGCTGCCGGAGTTTGTCGAGCTATTGCTGGACGCCCTGCGCAAGTTCAGCCGCCGACGGGTGAACTGACCCAGGCGGCGATGTCCTCGATCACCTGCTCGTCCACGTGCGATCCGTTGTCGGGGAAGAACATGTGATCCAGCTCCGGGAGGATCCTGGTCTCCGCTCGCGGCACCCGGCGCCACGCCGGCAGGTCGTCCTCGACCGTCACCTGGTAGTCCCGGCCGCCTTGCAGCACCAGCATCGGGCGGTCGGCCTCGATGGCCACCGCGACCTGGTCGTACGCCTTGAGCTCCAGCCAGTACGTCGCCGGAAAGCCGAACAGCAGCTCGCCGTCCGGGGTGTCGGCGGTGACGGCGGCGGTCCGGGCCGCCACCTCGGTGAGGTCCTGCCCGAGGCGTCGGCCCACGCGTACGGCGGTGTCGGTCATCGGTTGGGTGTCGGCGGCCATCAAGACCAGACCTGACACCGCTGGCGCCGCCAGGGCGACCTTGGGTGCGACCTTGCCGCCGGCGCTGTGGCCGACGACGAACACCCGATCCACGTGCTCGCGGAGTAGTTCCACGCCGGCGACCGCGTGCGGCACGTACTCCTCGGTCAAGGTCGGCGCGTTCACCGGCTTGTCGAACCGCACCGACGCGACGCCCCGGGCGGCAAGCCCCCAGGCGAGGTCCTTCAACGGCTTCATCGCCCCGGCGGTGCCGTCCCGGTCGAATGGCCCGCCGCCGCTGAGCAGCACCACCCCGACGCCGTTTCCCTTGCGCGGCAAAGCCAATGTGCCGGGTCGCTGACCGACGAGCACCTCGGTTTCCGTGAAGAGACGGGGCCTGGCGTAGGGCGGCGGCGTCCATTGCGCGGCGGCGGCCAGCCGCAGCCCGCTCACTTGGCCCTGCTCGTCGAACGAGGCGAACAAGTCGACGTTTCCGTTGAGTCGCACGCTGAACGTCCCGGAGCCGAGGCCCACCGGCTCGCCGACCGACCTCAGTTCGCCGACCTCCTTGGCCCAGGCCAGCCGAACCAGGTCGGCCGACGCCGCGGCCCGCAGCTCCGGCGTGAAGCGGTCGGCCAGCTCCTCGAAGCGATCGGCGGCGGCCAGGTCAACAACCGTTCTCAACATATGCGAACGGTAGCACGATGTGAGAACATCGGACCCGTGATGGAACTGCTGGCCCACCCCGTCCGGATGCGGATCGTGCATGCCCTGCGGGGCCGCGAGCTGACCACCGGCCGGCTGGCCGAGCTGCTGCCGGACGTCTCCAAGGCGATGGTCTACCGGCACGTCGAGGCGCTGGCCGCAGGTGGCGTCATCGAGGTCGCGGAGGAACGCCGGGTCCGTGGCGCGGTGGAGCGGACCTACCGCTTGCGCGACGCGACCATCGACACCGAGGACCTGACCGTCGACGACTACCGCCGCGGCTTCGACCTCGCGCTGGCCACGCTGCTGGCGGAGTTCACCGCCTACCTCGACCGAGACGACGCCGACCCGGCGGCCGACCTGGTCGGTTTCCGTCAACACGCGATCTGGCTCAGCCGTGACGAGCTGGAGGCGCTGATTTCCGAGCTGCGCAAGGTGATCGTGCCCCGCCTGGCCCAGGAGCCGACGGCGGACCGGCGCCGCTACCTGCTGAGCCCCATCTTGTTCCCCGCCGAGGACGCCGCCGCCATCACCTGAAAAACCGCGAGTCCCGCGCTCAGGCAACTGAATGTCGAGTTACGGAACTCGACACATGGTTGCCCGAGAGCGGGACTCGCGGTGGGAGAAGGGTTAGCCGAGGCCGGACTTCATGGCGGCGGCCAGCTCGCCGTTGCTGGTGTCGCCGTCGGCGGACCAGAAGAAGGCGCCGCCGAGGCCCTGGGTCTTGGCGTAGCTCATCTTCGACTTCACGGTGGCGACCGTGTCATAGCTCCACCACTGGCTGCCGCACTTGGCGTACGCGGTGCCGGCGATGGTGCCGGTGGACGGGCAGGACGTCTTGAGCAGCTTGTAGTCCTGGATGCCGGCCTCGTACTTGCCGGGGGCCGCGCCGGTGGCCTTGCCGCCGGGGGTGGCCTGCGTGACGCCGGTCCAGCCGCGGCCGTAGAAGCCGATGCCCAGCAACAGCTTGGACGACGCGATGCCCTTGCCCTTGAGCTTCTGGATCGCCGCGTCGGCGTAGAAGTTGGCCGTCGGGATGCCGCTGTAGTTGGTCAGCGGCGCGTGCGGCGCGGTCGGACCGGTCGGATTGAAGGCCCCGAAGTAGTCGTAGGTCATCACGTTGTACCAGTTCACCGAGGCAGCCGCGCCGGCGTAGTCGGCGGCGTCGATCTTGCCGCCGCTGGTGCCGTCGGCGGTGATCGCCGCGGTGACCAGCGCGCCGGAGCCGAACTTCTTCCGCACGGCCGACAGCACGTTCTTGAACGCCGCCGCGCCGCTGGCGTCGCAGCTCAGGCCGCAGGCGTTCGGGTACTCCCAGTCGATGTCGATGCCGTCGAACACGTCCGCCCAGCGCGGGTCCTTGACCATGCTGTAGCAGGAGTTGGCGAAGGCGGTCGGGTTCTGCGCGGCCTGGGTGAAGCCGGACGACAGGGTCCAGCCGCCGACCGAGAACACCACCTTGAGGCCGGGGTGCTTGGCCTTCAGCTTGCGCAGCTGGCCGAAGTTGCCATAGAGCGGGCCGGTGTCGGCTTTGCCGTCCACGCTGCTGCCGGCGTCGAACACCTTCTGGTAGTCGGCGTAGGCGTCGGTCAGCGAGCACTGGCCGTTGGCCGTGCTGCCGAACGCGTAGTTGATGACGTTGAGCTTGCCCGCGGTCGCGCTGGTCTCCAGGTTCTTGACCTGGTAGCCGCGGTCGTAGATGCCCCAGTTGGTGAAGTAGCCGACCATGGTGTTGCCGGCCGCCGCCAGGCTTGAGGGTGAAGACTGTGCCGCGGTGGATGCGGGGGCCGCGCCCACGAGGCTGGCGGCCACCAGGCCGACCAGTGCGGCGGCGCCCGCCATGAGCCGCCGCTTTCCGAACGTAGCCATGCGTTTCTCCCTGAATCCGCAGGAGGGGTCGGCGCGCGGGGCGGCGGCGGAGGGCCCGTGCGTGACCCGTGAAAAAGGGACAAAGCGTGTGTCGTCCATCACCGTAGGTGGTCTGGACCACTTCGTCAACGGCACCGCGGCGAATGGCGTCGCGCGAGGTTGGCTAACCTGTCCGTTGACTCACAAGACCACGTCACCGAGGAGTGCTGTACCCGTGATGCGCACGCACGAGGCCGGGACGCTCCGGGCCGAGCAGGCCGGGCAGTCCGTCACCCTGACCGGGTGGGTGGCACGCCGGCGCGATCACGGTGGCGTCATCTTCATCGACCTGCGGGACGCCTCCGGCGTGGCCCAGGTCGTGTTCCGCGAGGGCGAGATGGCCGAGCGCGCGCACCGCCTGCGCGCCGAGTACTGCCTCAAGGTCACCGGTGAGGTCGTGCGCCGCCCCGAGGGCAACGACAACCCGGACATCGCGACCGGCCAGATCGAGGTCACGGTCACGGCGTTCGAGGTGCTGTCCGAGGCCGCGCCGCTGCCCTTCCAACTCGACGACAACCTCGAGGTCGGCGAGGAGGCGCGCCTGCGCCACCGCTACCTCGACCTGCGCCGCACCGGCCCGGCCAAGGCCATCCGGATGCGCAGCGCCGCCAGCCGCATCGCCCGCCACGTGCTGGAGGAGCGGGACTTCGTCGAGATCGAGACGCCCACGCTGACCCGCTCCACCCCCGAGGGCGCGCGCGACTTCCTGGTGCCGGCCCGCCTCGCGCCCGGCTCCTGGTACGCCCTGCCGCAGTCGCCCCAGCTGTTCAAGCAGCTGCTGATGGTCGCCGGCATGGAGCGCTACTACCAGATCGCCCGCTGCTACCGGGACGAGGACTTCCGGGCCGACCGCCAGCCCGAGTTCACCCAGCTCGACATCGAGATGAGCTTCGTCGAGCAGGACGACGTCATCGAGCTCGGTGAGGCCGTGGTCAAGGCGCTGTGGAGCGAGCTGGCCGGCCACACCATCGAGGGCCCGATCGCCCGCATCACCTACGCCGACGCGATGGCCCGCTACGGCACCGACAAGCCGGACCTGCGCTTCGACCTGGAGCTGACCGAGCTCACCGAGTACTTCTCCGACACCCCGTTCCGGGTGTTCAAGGCCCCGTACGTGGGCGCCGTGGTCATGCCCGGCGGCGCCGACCAGCCCCGCCGCACGCTCGACGCCTGGCAGGACTGGGCCAAGCAGCGCGGCGCCCGCGGCCTGGCCTACGTGCTCGTCGCCGAGGACGGCACGCTCGGCGGCCCGGTGGCCAAGAACCTGTCCGACACCGAGCGCGAGGGCCTGGCCAAGGCCGTCGGCGCCAACGCCGGCGACTGCATCTTCTTCGCGGCCGGCGACCCGTCCGACGCCCGCGCCCTGCTGGGCGCGGCCCGGCTGGAGATTGGCCGCCGCGTCGGCCTGATCGACGAGTCGGCCTGGTCGTTCGTCTGGGTCGTCGACGCCCCGCTGTTCGAGTCGGTCGACAAGATCGGCGACGACGTCGCGGTCGGCAGCGGCAACTGGACCGCGGTCCACCACGCCTTCACCTCGCCCACCCCGGAGTGGATCGACCGCTTCGAGGAGGACCCGGGCAAGGCCCTGGCCTACGCCTACGACATCGTCTGCAACGGCAACGAGATCGGCGGCGGGTCCATCCGTATCCACCGCCCCGACGTGCAGAAGCGGGTCTTCGCGATCATGGGCCTCGGCGAGGCCGAGGCCGAGGAGAAGTTCGGCTTCCTGCTGGAGGCGTTCAAGTTCGGCGCCCCGCCGCACGGCGGCATCGCCTTCGGCTGGGACCGCATCGTCATGCTGCTGGCCGGCGTCGACTCGATCCGCGAGGTCATCGCCTTCCCGAAGTCCGGCGGCGGCTACGACCCGCTGACCGCCGCCCCCGCGCCGATCACCGCGCAGCAGCGCAAGGAGGCCGGCGTGGACGCCAAGCCGGTCGTGAAGGGCGCCGAGGCCTCGAAGGGCGAGGCCGCGAAGGCCTGATCGACGGTGAGTCCGCCGGGGGTACCCGATCAGGTGTCCCCCGGCCGCACCAACCCGTTACCAAGCCGTATTCCAGCGCGGTGATGCTCGAACATGACGGGTGCGTCGGCTGCTCCGGGTAGCCGATTGCACCGATCGTGTGGACGTGCTGTGCACTCGAAGGAGTAGGGTCGGAAGGGATGAGCGTGGAGACCACCGCCGGCCCCGCCAACGCCGCCGGGGCAGCGGACAACGAGGTCCTGGCGACCGTCGCGGCCGCCGAATCAGTGCTCACGAGGCGGTTCGGGGCGTCGATCAGACTGGCGGACCCGGAGGACCTACGCGGCAGCGGCAAGGCGACCGTGCTGCGGGTCCGTGTTGCGTCGACGCCGTTCTCGCTGCCACGAACGCTGGTGGTGAAGAGCTACGAGACGCCCCCGGCCGGGGAACTGGTCGACCCGTTCCCGCACGAGGCCGTGAGCTATCAGCTGTTCACGGCGTTGGGCCAGGAAGACCGCATCTGCCCCGAGCTGATCGCCCACGACGGCGCCAAGCGCGTCATCGTGCTGGAGGATCTCGGGCGGGCGCCGACGCTGGCCGACAAGCTGCTGGAACACGACGCGCGCGGCGCCGAGCGGGCGCTGCTGGCCTGGGCCCGTGCCCTGGGCCGGCTGCATGCCACCACTGCGGGCCGCGAGGCCGATTTCGACGCGCTGACCCGGCGTCTGGGCGGCCGCCCGGGCCAGGATCCGCTGGCCCGCCGGGCCAAGGTGGCGCTGGCCGAGCTGCCCGAGCTGCTGGAGTCGGTGCTGGGCGTGACCGTCGGCGCCGAGGCGCTGGTCCACGCCCGCGAGGGCGGCCGGCTGCTCACCAGCGGCCAGCACCGGGCCTTCAGCCCGTCGGACGCGTGCGCGGACAACAACCTGATCACCGGCAAGGGCCTGCGCGTGCTGGACTTCGAGGGCGGCTGCGTGCGCGACGTCGCACTGGACGCCGCGGCGCTGCGCATCCCGTTCCCGCTTTGCGGCTGCTCGTTCCGGCTGCCCAACGGCATGACCGAGGCGATGGTAGCGGCGTGGCGGGCCGAGGTCAGCCCCGTCTTCGCCGACCTGGACGACGACGAAGTGCTGATGCCCAAGCTGCTGCACGGCCAGCTGCTGTGGGTGTGGCTGTCGACCTGGATGTACCTGCCGCGGCCCGGCGTGCCCGACGGTCCCATCACCAACCGCCTCGCCTCGCCCCGCCGCAGCAGCGCCCTGCACGCCCGCTGGCTGCGTCTGCGTGACGACGCCGCCCGGATGAAGGTCCCGGCCGTCGCCGAGCACGCCGACCAGGTGGCGATCGCGATCGCCGAACAGCACGGTGCCGAAGCCGTGCACCTCCCCCTGTTCCCCGCCTTCAGCTGACCACCCCGCCGACACCGGAGACCGCTCGGCCCCCGGCCCGCACATAACGCTCTGCCCCTCCAACCCCACAGAGCGCTCGGCCCCGCCCCTGCTTCGCCCGGTTGCTGGATTTTCCGAGGTCCGCCACCCAACTCGCCCCACCACCCGAGCCGACGCGGGCCTCGAAAAATCCAGCAAGGGCGAGGCAGGGGCTTAAGGGGGGCCGAGCACGCGACGCCGAAGGCGGCGCCAACAAGCACTGTTTTCCGAGCTGTCCCCGTCACGCCATCCGGCCATCACCGGGAGTGATTGTCCGCGGGTGATCGTGGACGGGTGACGGTTCAGGCGATGTCGGAGGGCGTGCCCGCCCGGCGTGCGGTCGGACGGCTCGTGGTGCTGGGGGACTCGACCAGCGTCGGTCTCGGTGATCCGCTGCCCGGGGGCGGCTGGCGGGGCTTCGGCCCGCTGCTGGCCGACGCGCTCGGCGGCTGCGACCTGACCAATCTGTCCCGCACCGGGGCCCGGATCGGCACCGTGCGGCACGAGCAGCTGCCCATGGCGGCGGCGCTGCGTCCCGATGCGGTGGTGGTCGTGGCCGGCATGAACGACACCATGCGCTCGGACTTCGATCCCACCCAGCTGCGCGCCGATCTCGACCACGTGGTCGGCAAGCTGCTCGATGTGGGCGCCGTGGTGGTGCTGGCCAGCTACCACGACCACGCCAAGGTGTTCCGGCTGCCGGCCCCGCTGCGCCGCGCCCTGCGCCGCCGGGTCGACGAGCTCAACGGCATGATCCGCTCGGTCGTGCTGGCCCGCGGCATCGGCTGCATCGACCTCGACGCGCTGCCCGGGGCCTACGACCTGGCGGCCTGGAGCGTGGACCGGCTGCACCCGTCCGAGCTGGGGCACCGCATGCTGGCCACTGCCTTCGCCGGGGAGCTGGAGCTGGCCGGCTGTGCCATCGAGACGCCGGTCAGCCTGGAGTGCGCCGGCGGGGCCGCGATCGCCGCGTGGCAGCATGTGGCCTGGCTCGTGCTCAAGGGCATTCCGTGGTTGTGGAGACGTGGTTCGGATCTGGTTCCTTATGCCTTCACGGTCTTGTACGCCGACCGCTATCGGCGATTCACGACATTCGTCGT
The DNA here is from genome assembly GCF_040682195.1 of Kutzneria sp. NPDC051319. NCBI lineage: Bacteria > Bacillati > Actinomycetota > Actinomycetes > Pseudonocardiales > Pseudonocardiaceae > Kutzneria > Kutzneria sp. NPDC051319. Next base: position 45,599 of record NZ_JBFBAM010000072.1, read on the forward strand.
GGGCCACCTGGACGAATTATTCACAAGAGAACTCCGTGAATAGTTGACGTGGGCCGGGTTTGCAATTGCGTGGGTACGCTCCCGATGTTGGACGTGTTCTTCCATTTCAGGAGGACAAGTGTCGGGAACGTTCGTCAGATCAACCCTGCTCGCCGTGGGCGCGACCGCCGTCGCCGCGCTCACCGCATTTGCCCCGGTCGCCCAGGCGGCCGGTGATCCGCACGCCGTCACGCCGCAGGTCCAGTCCCTGCGGCCCAGGTCCACAATGGAACGTTGCTGAAGACGCACGGCACCCTGGCGCCCTGCGCGTTCTGCCAGTCGAAGCTCATCACCGCCGCACCCGGGTCGAAAACACCCCTGTCGACCACGGTTCCGATCGGTTACGGCGCTTCCGACCTGGCCGCCGCCTACCACCTGCCGGACGCCGCGACCGGCGCCAAGGGCACCATCGCCATCATCGACGCCGGCGCCTACCCGACGCTCGAATCCGACGTGAACGCCTACCGCGCGCAGTACGGGCTGCCGGCCTGCACCGCGGCCGACGGCTGCTTCAAGCAGGCCGACCTGAACGGCGGCCCCACGCTGCCGCCGTCGACCGACTTCCCGAACTCGTACTACGAGGAGCAGGTCGGCGTCGAGACGGCGCTGGACATGGACATGGCCTCGGCGGCGTGCCCCTCGTGCAACCTGGTCGAGCTCCAGCTGCCGATCGGCGACGCGCTCAACGGCGACCAGGCCCACCTGGACGCCGCCATGGCCGACTTCGGCACCGCGGTCAACACCGCCGCCAAGCTCGGCGCGACCGCAGTGAGCATGAGCTACCAGTACCCCAGCGACACCACCGTCGAGTTCGGCCAGGCCGGGCGCGACCTGTTCCACCCCGGTGTCGCGGTGCTGGCGTCCTCCGGCGACTCCGGCTACGAGGGCAACGTGCACACCGGCTGGCCGCAGAACCTGCCGTGGGTCGTCTCGGTCGGCGGCACCTCGCTGCTGCAGAGCGGCGACAGCTACACCGACATCGCCTGGAGCGGGGCCGGCAGCGGCTGCGAGACCGACCTGCCCGCCGCCTTCGGCGCCCCGACCTCGGTCAGCGCCAACTGCGGCGGCCACCGCGCCGCCTCCGACGTGTCCGCGGTGGCCGATCCGAACACCGGCGTGTCCGTCTTCGACACGTACTCGCCGTTCTTCGGCGAGCCGCTGAACTGGATCCTCGTCGGCGGCACCAGCGCCTCGTCGCCGTTCGTCGCCGGCCTGTACGCCCGCGGCGGCCACACCTCCCAGGTGATCGGCCCGAACACGCTGTACACCGCGCCCCAGGGCGCCTTCACCGACGTGACGCTGGGCCAGAACGCCCCGCCGCACGCCTGCCCGACCGCCACGCCGGCGCTGTGTGTGTCCGGAAAGGGCTGGGACGCGCCGACCGGCATCGGCGTGCCGAACGGCCTGGCCGGGTTCTGATTCACCAGTGAATTGTGGCGGGCGGTTTCGGTCGCCGCCCGCCACGACTCCTGTCTGTGCTGAATTAATGCCTCCTTTCGTTGTGGTGCGGTCGGGGCAACCTATTCACAGTGATGTCGTCGTGAAGGGATTCCCGCATTGTCTCGGTAGGCTCGCGGTGTCGGTTCCGGTAATTCCTTTCCTGGAGGACCCGTGTTCGCGAGAAATTCCCTGTTCATCGCAGGCGCGGCCGTTGTCGCCGCACTGACCGCACTGGCCCCGGTCGCCTCCGCGGCCGGTGATCCGCACGCCGTGACCCCGCAGGTCCAATCGCTGCGCGCCCAGGTGCACAGCGGCACCTTGTTGAAGTCGCACGGACTGATGAAAGCCTGCGACGCCTGTCAGGCGCAGATCGTCACCACCGGATCCGGGTCGAAAACACCCCTGTCGACCCCGGCCCCCGCCGGTTACGGCGCCGACGAGCTGGCCGCCGCCTACCACCTGCCCGCGGCCGCCACCGGCGCCAAGGGCACCATCGCCATCATCGACGCCGGCGCCTACCCGACCCTGGAATCCGACGTCAACGCCTACCGCGCCCAGTACGGGCTGCCGGCCTGCACCTCGGCCAGCGGCTGCTTCAAGGTCGCCGGCTTCGACGGCGGCGCGCCGCAGACCCCGTCCACCGACCCCGACCTCCAGATCGGCGAGGAACAGGTCGGCGTGGAGACCGCACTGGACATGGACATGGCCTCGGCGGCCTGCCCCTCGTGCAACCTGGTCGAGCTCCAACTGCCCATTCTCGACGCCTACTACGGCGACCAGGCCCACCTGGACGCCGCCATGGCCGATTTCGGCACCGCGGTCAACACCGCCGCCAAGTTCGGGGCCTCCTCGGTCAGCATGAGCTACCAGTACCCGAGCGACTCCGTCGTCGAGTTCGGGCAGGCCGGCCGCGACCTGTTCCACCCGGGCGTGGCCGTGCTGGCCTCGTCCGGCGACGGCGGCTACGAGGGTGACCAGCACGGCGGCTGGCCGTCCAACCTGCCGTGGGTCGTGTCGGTCGGCGGCACCTCGCTGTTCCAGACCGCCGACGGCTACGTCGACAACGTGTGGTCCGGGGCCGGCAGCGGCTGCGAGACCGACCTGCCCGGCGCCATCGGCGCTCCCGCCTCGGTCAACGCCGTCTGCGGCGGCCACCGGGCGTCGTCCGACGTGTCCGCCGTGGCCGACCCGGCCACCGGTGTCGCCGTGTACGACACGTACGCGCCGTTCTCCGGGCAGCCGCTGAACTGGATCACCGTCGGCGGCACCAGCGCCTCGTCGCCGTTCGTCGCCGGCCTGTACGCGCGGGGCGGCCACCTCTCGCAGGTCATCGGCCCGAACACCATGTACAACGCCCCGGCCGGCGCGTTCACCGACGTGACCTTCGGCCAGAACGCCCCGGTGCGCTCCTGCAAGCCGGCCGAGATCGCGCTGTGCAACGCCGGCAAGGGCTGGGACGGCCCGACCGGCGTCGGCGTGCCCAACGGCCTCGCCGGTTTCTGAGCCGCCTTTCGGGTTGACCGCGGCGGGCGGCCTTTCGTGGCCGCCCGCCGC
>NZ_JBFBAM010000073.1:0-48464 GCF_040682195.1 Kutzneria sp. NPDC051319
TCGCAATCCACACCGAACCTGGAGGCCCTCCCTCATTTCAACATCATCGGCTCACGTGTCCACCCGTTCACAACCTCCCGGGGCAGTACAGCTAGCGCTTGGCGGCGACGAGGAGGCCGTCGCCCACCGGGAGCATGATCGACACCAGGCGGTCGTCCTCGCGGACGGCCTTGTTGGTCTCGCGGATGGCCTGGGTCTCGGCGTCCCGGTCGGCGGGATCGGCGACCTTGCCCTTCCAGAAGACGTTGTCGAAGGCGATGACGCCGCCGGGGCGCAGCATCCGGACACCGTGGTCCAGATAGCGCGGGTACTCCTGCTTGGCGGCGTCGACGAAGACCAGGTCGTAGCCGCCGTCGGTCAGCCGGGGCAGCACGTCGAGGGCCTGGCCCATGATCAGGCGGGTGCGACCGGGGCTGATCCGGGCCTCGGAGAAGGCCCGCCGGGCCACCCGCTGGTGCTCGGGCTCCACGTCGATCGAGGTCAGCACGCCGTCACGGGCCATGCCGCCGAGCAGCCACAGGCCGCTCACGCCGGCCCCGGTGCCGATCTCCACGACGGCCTTGGCCTGCAGGGACGCGGCCAGGAAACGCAGGGCGGCCCCGCCGGTGACGCCGACGGGCACACAGCCCAACTCGGTCCCCCGGGCCCGTGCGGCCGAGGTGACCTCGTCCTCGGCGGCGTAGCCGTCCACGTAGTCCCGGAGCGTCACAATGTGCGAGGTTAGCGGCGCGGAGGGCCATTCTGGGTGAACAACCCGCATCGGAGCATTCTCAGACTGCTCTCAGGCCTCTCTCACGATGGTTATAAGCGCGGCGGCGACAGTAGAGGGGAACAACGGGGACGTCCGCCACGTTGTCCCCACCGAAGGGCAGCCGCCCGCTGGAGGTGCCGTACCACCGATGCGCACTCAGACGACCGAACCGGCCGCCGAGCCGGTCGCCGCCGCCCCCGTCGCCGTCGCGCCGGTCGAGGCCGCCTGGACACCGCCGTCGTGGGACGAGGTCGTGCGCGAGCACGCCGACCGGGTCTACCGGCTCGCCTACCGCCTGTCGGGCAACCAGCACGACGCTGAGGACCTCACCCAGGAGACCTTCATCCGGGTGTTCCGCTCGCTGGCCTCCTACAAGCCGGGCACGTTCGAGGGCTGGCTGCACCGCATCACGACGAACCTCTTCCTGGACATGGCCCGCCGCCGCTCACGGCTGCGCATGGAGGGCCTGCCCGAGGACACCGACCGCCTCGTGGGCGACGACCCGAGCCCCGAGCAGGTCTACTCGGACACCCACCTGGACCCCGACCTCCAGTCCGCGTTGGACGAGCTGCCGCCGGAATTCCGGGCCGCTGTAGTGCTTTGTGACGTCGAGGGCCTGTCCTACGATGAAATCGGGGCCACGCTCGGAGTCAAGCTGGGCACCGTGCGCAGCCGCATCCACCGGGGCCGGCAGGCCCTGCGCGCGAGCCTTGAGCGTCGCGCCGAGCTTGCACGGAAGGACGTGGGATGACCGAGCTGCGCGGGTGGAGTCTGCCGAGCCTGCCGGAGCAGCACCTGCTGCCGGACGCGGTGGTGGCCTTCGTCGACGGCGAGCTGTCGGCCACCGCCCATGACCGTGTGGCGGCGCACCTGGCGCGCTGCCCGTTCTGCGCCGCCGAGGCCGCGACCCAGCGGCACGCCCGGTCGGCGATGAAGTCGGCGAACGCGCCGGTCGCCTCGGCCGGCCTGCTGGCCTCGCTGATGTCCATCCCCCAGGACGTGGAGCTGCCCAGCGGCCCCGACAACCTCGCCGTCACCGAGGACGGCCAGCTGGTCACCGTGCTGCGGCCGGGCAAGGCCAGCGAGAAGCTCCGCCCTTTCGGCAGCGGGCCCGCCTTCGGGTCGTCCCAGCCCCTCGGCAGCGGTCCTAACGTCCTGGGCAACCGCGGCGTCTCCCGCCGCACCAAGCAGGGCGCGGGCGTCGTCGTGTCGGGCCTGGTGCTCGGTGCGATCGCCATCGTGACCATGCACGGCGACACCCCGCCGTCCGGCGACAACGTGACCGTGCCGGTGGACGCCAACCAGGTCATGCAGGTGCAGTCGTCGACCACGCCGACCACGGTCACGCAGCTGCCTACACCGTGAATTCACCGCTGGTGAGGCACACTTCCGGTTGATGAACGAGCAGCCGCCCAGCCCCGAACAGTTGCCGGTGACCCCGGTCTCGGGCGTCGACGACGGCGAGGGCCGCCGCATCGGTCCCCGGCCGCTGGACCGCCCGGCCGTCGATCCCTCGCTGACCGCCCAGTTCGGCCGCCCCGACGGTGTGGACAGCGCCTTCGCGCCGCGCGCCGACACGGCCGCCACCAACGGCGCCATCGCGCTCGCCCCGCCGCCGCCCGAGGCGCTGAGCATGGCCTTCGGCCGCCCGGCCAGTGCCGACGACGTGCTGTTGCAGCGTGCGCCCGGTTCCGTCCCGTACGGCTCCGAGCCGACGGTTGAGCCCGTGTTCTGGCCGGACTCCGCCGACCGTGACCCGTGGCGTGACCCGGGGGCCGGCGCGATCCTCGGCCCGCCGGCCGCCGGCGCCGAGAAGGACGGCGAGTCCACGGCCAAGCCGGCCGCCAAGACCGGCCCCATGCTGTCCGTGCCCGAGCTGCTGTTCGGCCGCCGGGTCAAGCCGGCCGCGCTGGCCACGCTGGCCGGGGTGGCGCTGCTGATCGGCGTCGGCGGGGGTGTCGCCGGCTGGGGCATCGCGCAGTCCGGCAACCCGCTGACCAGCTCCGTCACGCTGGCCCAGGTCGACGACCCGGGCAAGAAGCCGGCGCCGGGCTCGGTGGCCGACATCGTCAAGCGCACCCAGGCCGCCGTCGTGCAGATCGAGGTCCAGGTCGGCACCGGCGGCGGGCTCGGCTCCGGCGTCATGATCGACAGCGCCGGCTACATCCTCACCAACAACCACGTGGTCTCGGCGGCGGCGTCCGACCCGTCGGCCACGCTGCGGGTGGTGTTCGCCGACGGGACCAAGACCGACGGCAAGATCGTCGGCCGCGACCCCAAGACCGACCTCGCGGTGGTGAAGGTCGCCGTGACCAATCCGACCGTGATCCAGCTCGGCAAGTCCGGCAACCTGTCCGTCGGCGACGAGGTCATCGCCATCGGCTCGCCGCTCGGCCTGTCCAGCAGCGTCACCAGCGGCATCGTCAGCGCCGTCAACCGGCCGCTGCAGGCCGCGGGCGACGGCGGCGACCCGCCCGTCACCTACGACGCCATCCAGACCGACGCCGCCATCAACCACGGCAACTCCGGCGGCGCGCTGCTGGACGACACCGGTGCGCTGGTCGGCATCAACAGCGCCATCCTGTCGGCCGGCGGCCCCGACGGCGGCTCCATCGGCATCGGCTTCGCCATCCCGATCGACTTCGCGCGGCGCATCGCCCAGGGTCTGATCAAGGACGGCCAGGTCAAGCACGCCGACATCGGCCTCAACGCGCGGTCGGTCTCGGCCGTGTCCACCGACGGCGCCCAGGTCCAGAACGTCAAGCAGGGCGGGGCGGCGGCCAAGGCCGGCATCGCCGAGGGCGACGTGATCACCAACTTCGCCGGGCGGACCATCCGCACGGCCGACGAACTCAGCGTCGCGATCATCGAGCGGACCATCGGCGAGACCGTTCCGGTCACGATCGTCAGGCAAGGGCGGCAGATGGTGCTACAGGTCACCACGCAGTCGGATTAGGCTGGGGGACGTGTTCGGAATCAGCGGGGGCGAGCTCCTCGTCCTGATCGTCGCCGGCCTGTTCATCCTCGGGCCCGAGCGACTGCCCGGTGCTGCCGCCTGGCTGGCCAACGGCATACGTCAGGTGCGGGACTACGCCACGGGGGCTCGCGACCAGCTCCGGTCGGAGCTCGGCCCGGAGTTCGACGAGCTCCGCAAGCCGCTGGAGGACCTGCGCCAGCTGCGCGAGTTCAACCCCAAACGGGCGTTGACCCGCACGCTGCTGGAGGACTTCCCGACCGAGGACACCAGCTACAAGCCCAACGGCTACCCGGCGGCCGCCGAGCCGCCGGCCGCCCAGCGCCCGGAGCAGCGGCCGCTGTCGCCGGGCGAGCGTCCCCCGTTCGACCCGGACGCCACCTGACCCACGACGCACAGAAGGGGCCTTCCCACATCGGGAGGGCCCCTTCTGCGTGCCGGAGTCTGGTGTTCGGAAGGGACCATTCCTCCACTCGGAGTGTAGGAAGGGTCCCTTCACGTCATCGGTGGCGCTGATGCGAACGATTGCTGTGACGGTAGCGAGCGGCCGAGGGTAGGGCCCGGTGCGCGCCGCCGGGGGCGTAGCCCCGTGATCCGTCAGGGGGCGTCGGGCAGCGGCGGCGAGGCCGCCGCGAGCTGCTCGCACGTGCGACCGAAGGCGGCGATGGCGGTCTCGTCCAGCGCCTCGACGAAGTGACGCACCACGCCGGCCAGGTGCACGCCGGACGCGCTGCGTAACCGGTCGAGTCCCGTCTGGGTGAGCACGGCCACCACGCCGCGGCCATCGCCGTCGGCCCGCTCGCGTGTGACGAGGCCGGTCCGCTCCAGGCGGTCGACCAGTCGGGTGACACCGGAGCGGGACAGCAGCACGGCGTCGGCGAGCTCCGTCATCCGCATCCGACGTCCCGGCGCCTCGGCCAGCTGCACCAGGACGTCGTAGGACGCCAGCGACAGGCTCTGCTCGGCGACGAGCTCGGTCTCCAGATGTCGGACGATGCGGGCGTGCGCCCGCAGGAATGACCGCCACACGGCTAACTCGGTCCGGGTGGGAAGTCGGGTCCTACCTGTGTCCAGCACGACCCACCATGTTACGGAACGCGTCCAGATGGTCGCGCAGTGCCCCTATCGTGATTCGGAGAACTCCGGCTGACCGGTCGGTAACAACGGCTCGTAGCATGGGTCTCGTGACCCCACTCCCCAGTGCCGACGCCGTGCGGGCCGCCCTCGGCGGCGTCCAGGATCCCGAAATCCGCCGCCCGATCACCGAGCTTGGCATGGTGAAGGACGTCACCATCGGCGAAGACGGCGCCGTGACCGTGGCCGTCTTCCTCACGGTGGCAGGTTGTCCGCTGCGAGACAAGATCACCGCGGACGTGACCGCCGCCGTCAGCGCGGTGGCCGGCGTCACCGGCGTCAAGGTCGAGCTGGACGTGATGAACGACCAGCAGCGCTCCGAGCTGCGCAAGTCGCTGCGCGGCGACGCGGCCGAGCCGGTCATCCCGTTCGCCCAACCCGGCTCCCTGACCAGGGTCTACTGCGTCGCGTCCGGCAAGGGCGGCGTCGGCAAGTCCAGCATGACGGTCAACCTCGCCACCGCGATGGCCGCCCGCGGCCTGTCCGTCGGCATCGTCGACGCCGACATCTACGGCCACTCGGTGCCCCGCATGCTGGGCGCCACGGCCCGGCCGACCCAGGTCGAGAAGATGATCATGCCGCCGCAGGCCAACGGCGTGAAGGTCATCTCCATCGGCATGTTCGTGCAGAACAACGCCCCCGTCGTCTGGCGCGGCCCGATGCTGCACCGGGCGCTTCAGCAGTTCCTGGCCGACGTCTTCTGGGGCGACCTGGACGTGCTGCTGCTCGACCTGCCCCCGGGCACCGGCGACATCGCCATCTCGGTCGCGCAGCTCATCCCCAACGCCGAGATCCTGGTCGTGACCACGCCGCAGCAGGCCGCGGCCGAGGTCGCCGAGCGGGCCGGCGCCATCGCCCTGCAGACCCGGCAGCGGGTGGCCGGCGTCATCGAGAACATGTCGTGGATGGACATGCCCGACGGCAGCCGCATGGAGCTGTTCGGCGCCGGCGGCGGCAAGACCGTCGCCGACTCCCTGACCAAGGCGGTCGGCTCGGACGTGCCGCTGCTAGGTCAGGTGCCGCTGGACCCGCGCCTACGGGAATGCGGCGACGCCGGCACCCCGCTCGTGCTGTCCGACCCCGAGGCCCCGGCGGCGAAGGTGCTGACGGACGTGGCCGCGAAGCTCACGGTGCGCTCCCGCGGCCTCGCCGGCCGTCTCCTGTCGGTGAGCCCCGCCGGCCGCTGACCAGGCCCCGAACCGGCCGGCTGCTCACACCAGTGTGCGCAGCCGGCCGAGCCACTCGGCGGCCAGCCGGCGTCCGTCCGGGAGCTGGTCGTCGCGATCCCAGCGCCAGGTGGTGATCATCGCCAGCATCAGGGTCCGGCACTGGTGCAGCAGGCCTTGGTCGACGCCCGGGTAGTGGTCGGCGACCTCGTCGGGGGCATGGGCGAGGTCGAACTCGACAGGCCCGCGGCAGCACGTCTCGAAGTCGATGAACAGCGGGCCGTCGCTCGTGGTGAGGACGTTGCCCGGGTGCGGCTCGCCGTGCAGCAGCTGCTCGGGGCCGCCGGTCAGTCGTTCCGCGCCGTCCAGGACGCGGCTGAGCAGGTCTCGCTCGTCATCCGGGAGGTCCGGGGTGAGGGTGCGGTCGGCCAGCAGCCGCCGGGCCTCCTCGACCCGATCGGTGAAGTGCGGCGCGGGGACGTCGAGGTCGCGCATTCCGGCGTGCAATCGGTGCAGCGCCTGGGCGAAGTCCGCCGGTGAGGCCGGCGGACCAGGCTCGTAGTAGGTCCAGAACGTGATCACGAACCCGTCGCGCTCGTACGGGCGAGGCTCCACACGGGGCTCAAGGGCGGCCGCCGGGCTCCCGACCAGCCGTGACGCGAGGTCGACCTCGAACTGCGCGCTCTGATCCGCCACCGGCGCCACTCGGGCCAGGACATCACCCGGCAGCAGCCGCAGGATCACCTTGTTGGAGTTGCTGAGCACGATCGCGTCCTGGGCGGCCAGGCCCAGCGCCGCAGCGGTTGACAATGTCGAAGTCACCGCTTTTCGCAGGTCAGAAGCCTGCATCGCCCCGCCCTTCGCCCCGTTGACGCCCGCCTCGCCCGGCTCTCACCCCGACTGCCAGGTTGATCTGCTCTCCTGGTTCGGGGGCAGCTCGATTCGAAGATCAACTCTTGTGTGCTACGGACTCCTCGTCGTCCCACCTCGGGTCGTCCCGGATCTGCTCGGCCGAGGGCGTGGAGGACTTGCGGGTCCGCTCCCGCTTCTTGCCGCCGGCCAGCTCGGCCCGCAGCCGGTCGAGCTCGCCCCGCAGGTAGTCACGGGTGGCCACCTCGCCGACGGCGATGCGCAGCGCCGCCAGCTCCCGGGCCATGAACTCGGTGTCCGCCTTGGTCTGGGCGGCCCGGGCCCGGTCCTCCTCCAGCGAGATCCGGTCCCGGTCGTCCTGGCGGTTCTGGGCCAGCAGGATCAGCGGGGCGGCGTACGCGGCCTGGGTGGAGAACGCCAGGTTGAGCAGGATGAACGGATAGGGGTCCCACTGGAGGCTGAGCATGAACAGGTTCAGCGCGATCCAGACGATCACGATCAGCGTCTGCCAGAACAGGAACTTGCCGGTCCCCAGGAAGCGGGCCAGCCGCTCGGAGAACCGGCCGAACGCCTCCGGGTCCACCTCGATGGCCCACCGCCGGGGCGCGCGGGGCTGGTCGAGCCGCCGGCGCGAGGTCAGCTCAGGCATTGGCGACACCCTCCTCCTCGTGGTGCAGGGTCTCCCGCCAGTCCTCGGGCAGCAGATGGTCCAGCACGTCGTCAACGGTGACCGCGCCCAGCAGGTGGTCCTCGTCGTCCACCACGGGCGCGCACACCAGGTTGTAGGTCGCGAAGTACTTCGTCACCTCGATGAGGGACGCGGTCGGCCGCAGCCGGGGCAGGTCGGTGTCCAGCGCGCCGGCGACCAGGCTGGACGGCGGCTCCCGCAGCAGCCGCTGTAGGTGGACGCAGCCGAGGTACCGGCCGGTAGGCGTGGCGGTCGGCGGCCGGCAGACGAAGACCATGCTCGACAGGGCCGGCGTGTGCTCGGGATTGCGGGCCCGGGCCAGCGCCTCGGCGATGGTGGCGTCCGGGGTCAGCGCGACCGGCTCGGGCGTCATCAGGCCGCCCGCGGTGTCGAAGGAGTACTCCAGCAGCCGCCTGACCGGCGCGGACTCCTCCGGCTCCATCAGCTCCAGCAGCCGGTTCTTGTCCGGCTCGGACAGCTCGGACAGCAGGTCGGCGGCGTCGTCCGGGTTCATCGCCTCGAGGATGTCGGCCGCGCGCTCGTCGTCGAGGTGGCCGAGCAGATCCTTCTGGTCGTCCTCGGGCAGCTCCTCGATGACGTCGGCCAGCCGCTCGTCGTCCAGGGCGTCGGCGACCTCGTACCGGCGCTTGATCGGCAGGTCGCGCAGGGCGTTGGCCACATCGGCGGCCCGCATCCGGTCGAACTGGGCCAGCAGCTGCTGGGCGCCCTGCGGTTGTGAGGACAGCTCGGCCATGCCGAGACCGTCCACGTCCTCCCAGCGCAGCACCTGCACCGGGCCGCGGCGGCCCAGCCGCCCCGTTCGCTCTCGGACGGCCACGCGGCTGATCTCCCAGTCGCGGGTCCGGGTCGGCTCCATGGCGGCGTCCATGATGACGGCGCTGACCGTGCCGCCCTCGATGCCGACCCGGGCGTCCAACAATTGCCCGACGGCGACAACTTCGTTGGGGCGCTGGTGGAAGTGGCGCATGTTCACCGAACCGGTGGACAGCACCACGGCGTGCGGCTCGATGCCGGCCACCCGCAGCATCGGCACGAAGATGCGCCGCCGGGTCACCAGCTCGACCACGATGCCCAGCACCCGCGGCGGCAGGCGGTCCGCCCGGAGGCTGGCCACCACGTCGCGCACCTTGCCGATCGCCTCGCCGTCCGGGCCGAATACCGGCAATCCGGCCAGTTGGGCGACAAAAATCCTGTCTGTGGCTGCCACAGGCAAAGGCTAACGTTGTCCCGTGCCGACGCTGCGTTTCGACGTCCTCGACGTGTTCACCGACACCCCCTTCTCCGGCAATCAGCTCGCCGTGGTCCACGGCGCCGACGCGCTGTCCGCCGGGCAGATGCGCACCATCGCCGCCGAGTTCGGCTACGCGGAGACGACCTTCCCGCTGCCGCCGACCCAGCCCGGGGCCGACTACCGGGTGCGGATCTTCACCCCCGCCGAGGAGCTGCCCTTCGCCGGCCATCCGAGCGTCGGCACCTCCTGGCTGCTGGCCCGTGACGGCGTGATCGGCGTCGGGCCGGCCGTCCAGGAGTGCCTGGCCGGCCTGCTGCCCGTCGTCGTCGACGCCCGTGGCTCGCGGATCAGCGGCGGCCGGCGCACGGTCGGCGCCCGGTTGGATCGCGCCGCGGTGGCGGCCGCCGTCGGGTTGACCGTCGACGATCTGTCCGATGTGGACCCCGGTCATGCCGGTTGTGGCCTGGAATTCGCCTACTTGGGGGTTAAGCCCGATGCCGTGGGCCGGGCGGTCGCCGACCGGGCGGCGATGCGGGCCGCCGGCGTCGACCACGGCGTGGAGGTCTTCTCCCTGGTCGACGGCGAGGCCCACGTCCGGATGTTCGGCTACCAGGGCGAGGACGCCGCCACCGGCTCCGCCGCGCTGGGCCTGTGCGTGTTCGCCATCGACCGCGGCCTGATCGCCGAGACGGCCGACATCGTTGTGCGCCAGGGCATCGAGATGGGCCGACCGTCCACTCTGTACTGCTCCGTCACCCCCGAAGCCGCCACCGTCCGCGGCGACGTCGTCCACATAGCCAGCGGCCAACTCACCTTCTAACCCCGGCGAGTCACGCTCTCAGACACACCGAAATACGGTTTCGGGCAGAACTGCGCCGCAGGTCTCAGAACTGCTCGAAACCGTATTTCGCACTGCCGGAGAGCGTGACTCGCGGGGTGTTAAGTGGCGAGGGTGGTGGCTATGGACTGGCAGGTGGTGTTGACCCAGCCGTCGGCCTGGTGCCAGTTGACCACCGCGGAGACGAAGGACCAGGCCCTGGCCTTGTCGGCGTCGAGCTCCTCGATCTCCACCAGCAGGTCGAGGCGGTGCCGCAAGCGATCGGGCTCGAAGCGGTTCCACAGCAGCGTGGCCAGGCCGAACTCGGGGTCGCCGACCAGCACCTTGGGGTCGATCACCAGCCACGGCTCGCGGTCGCCGGCCAGGATGTTCTCGAAGTGCTGGTCCTCGTTGACCATCACGGTGCCCGAGGCCGGCCCCAGGGCGCGGCAGATGTCCACGGCCTCGTCGATGATCCGGCGCGGAATGCCCTCGGCGGTCGGCAACTGCTCGGCCCAGCGGCGGGCGTTGGCCCGCAGGGTGCGCATGCCGTCCGGGCCGGGCCGCCGCAGCCGTCGGCGCAGGTCCCCGGCGATCAGCAGTGCGTCCTCGATGGGTTGGCCGGTAAGGGTTTCCGGGTGCAGCCGCTCCAGCAGCAGCACGCCCTCCTCGCCGTGATGGTCGAGCAGTCGCACGGCCCCTTCACCGTCCCATATGGACAGTGCGAGCCACTCGTGCTCGGATTCCTCGTGCGGCAGACCGAGTTTGAGCATCGCCGGCGTGCCGTCGGCTCGTCGCACCGGCTGCACCACGCTGCAGAACCCGTTCAGCGGCGCGCCGGCCGACGTCAGGTCCCAGCGGTCGAGGTATTCGGCGTACAGCTCCGGCAGGCCGAGCAGCCAGCGGGTGGCGTTGTCATCGCCCCAGCTCAGCACCGTGTCCGTGAAATCCTTGGGAATCCGGATCAAGTCGGTACACCTCAGTCCAGGCCGGCTCGGCGTTGAGTCTGGCGGCCCGAAGCGCGTCCGTCACCTCTTTTTCCGGCTCGACCAGGGCGGCCGTGGCGCGGACGTCGGCCAGGTGGGAGTGCGTGGTGGGGGAGCGAACCGTGATCGTGCAGGTCACGCCGTCGCGCAGGCCCGGCACCTGCTGCTCGTCGCCGCCGACCGCCACCCACAGGGCCCCGTCGCGCCACAGCGCCCACACCAGCCGTGGGCCCGAGTCCACGGTGATCCACACGGCGGCGGCCTTGCGCAGGGCGTTGTCGAGCAGACGGGTCATCTCCACCGGTTCAGCTTCGCACGGGGCTGTGACGGGTGACTCAGCGAATGGCGGGCACCCTCCGGCCGTGCCAGCATCGCCGTAAGTTACCGGTCAGTACCGAGCTGACTTCCTCTTGGGAGGTACCGCCGTGCCGCGTCCCCGCCGATCCTGCCTCGCCGTCCCCGGCTCCAGCCAGAAGATGATCGACAAGGCCCGGACGCTCCCGGCCGACCAGGTCTTCCTCGACCTGGAGGACGCCTGCGCGCCGCTGGCCAAGCCGGCCGCCCGCAAGACCATCGTGGCCGCGCTCAACGAGGGCGGCTGGGGCGAGCGGACCCGGGTGGTGCGGGTCAACGACTGGACCACCGAGTGGACCTACCGGGACGTGGTCGAGGTCGTCGAGGGGGCCGGGGCCAACCTGGACTGCCTGATGCTGCCCAAGGTGCAGACCGCCCAGCAGGTGCAGGCGCTGGACCTGCTGCTCACCCAGATCGAGAAGACCATGGGCTACGAGGTCGGCCGCATCGGCATCGAGGCCCAGATCGAGAACGCCCGCGGCCTGGTCGAGGTCGACGCCATCGCCACCGCCTCGCCCCGGGTCGAGACCATCATCTTCGGGCCGGCGGACTTCATGGCCTCCATCAACATGAAGTCCCTCGTCGTCGGCGAGCAGCCCCCCGGCTACGACGTCGGCGACGCCTACCACTACATCCTCATGCGGATCCTGATGGCCGCCCGCGCCAACGACGTGCAGGCCATCGACGGCCCCTACCTTCAGATCCGCGACGTCGACGGCTTCCGCCGCGTCGCCGGCCGCGCCGCCGCCCTCGGCTACGACGGCAAGTGGGTCCTGCACCCCGGCCAGATCGACGCCGCCAACGCCGTCTTCAGCCCCGACCAGTCCGACTACGACCACGCCGAGAACATCCTCGACGCCTACGAGTTCTTCACCTCCGACCGCGGCGGCCAGCGCGGCGCCGTCATGCTCGGCGACGAGATGATCGACGAGGCCTCCCGCAAGATGGCCCTCGTGATCGCCGGCAAGGGCCGCGCCGCCGCCATGACCCGCACCGACAAGTGGACCCCGCCGGTGGAGTGATCCGGCCGAGGGATCTCGGCCTCTCGACCATTTCGAGCTCGGCCGACTCGGGCGTCAGTCGCGGAGCTCAAGCGTGCCTTCGGCGACGTCACCGGTGTCGGGAGTATTAGGCATACGATGCGAAGGAACGGGCAGGCGGCGCGGTCCTGGGGGTGGATAAGGTGACCACCTCCAAAGGAAGGCGTCAGCGAAATGAGAGAGGTCGATCTCGGATCGGCGGGTCTCCGGGTGCCCGCGATCGGATTGGGCTGCATGGGGATGTCGGAGTTCTACGGCTCGTCATCGGAGGCGCAGAATCTTCGCGTTCTCGATCGGGCGGCCGACATCGGGTGCACGTTCTGGGACACGTCGGACATGTACGGCCCGTTCACCAATGAGATCCTGTTGTCGAAGGCGATCAAGGGCCGCCGCGACCGAATCACCTTGGCGACGAAGTTCGGCGTGTCCCGCGACACGGACGGCGGCTGGCAAGGCGTCAGCGGGCGGGCGGACTACGTGAAAGCTTGTTGCGATGCCTCGCTGGAGCGCCTCGGGACCGACCATATCGACCTCTACTACCAGCATCGCGTCGACCCCGGCACGCCGATCGAGGAGACGGTCGGCGCCATGGCCGAACTCGTCGAGGCGGGAAAGGTGCGCTACATCGGCCTTTCCGAAGCGGACCCGGAAACCATCGATCGCGCTCATGCGGTGCATCCCGTCAGCGCACTCCAGACCGAGTACTCGCTGTGGTCGCGACACGTCGAGGTCGACATTCTGCCCACGACCAAGCGCCTGGGCATCGGGTTTGTCGCCTACAGCCCGCTTGGTCGAGGCTTCCTGTCGGGGGCGATTCGGTCGCGGGCCGACCTTGAGCCCGGCGACTGGCGATTGGCGAATCCGCGGTTCACCGAGGAGGCGATCGCCACGAACAGCCGGTTGGCCGCCGGGGTTTCCGACATCGCGGCGGAGCTCGAGGCCAGCGCCGCACAGGTGGCATTGGCCTGGGTGCTGTCGCGCCATGACTCGCTTGCGGCGATACCGGGAACGCGGAAAACCGAACGCCTGGCGGAGAACTGGGCAGCGGGCGACGTGACTCTGTCGACGGAGCACCGGCGTCGGCTCGAGTCCCTTATCGATGATGGTGTGGTCGGCAGTCGGTTCTAGCCGGCCGCGTCGGCCAGGTCCTGGCTCGGGGGAAACCCGAACTTGCGCGTGTACTCGCGGCTGAACTGGCTCGGGCTCTCGTAGCCGACGTCGTACGCCGCGGTGGTCACCATGGCGCCGCCCGTCTTCAGCAGCCGCCGCGCCTCAAGCAGGCGAAGCTCCTTCTGGTACTGCAGCGGCGTCGTCGATGTGATCGTCTTGAAGTGCTTGTGGAACGACGTCGCGCTCATGCCGACCCGCCGCGCGAGATCCGGCACGGAGATCGGCGAGCGGATGTCGTCGCGAATATAGCCGATAGCGCGGGCGATCGCGCTCGCATTGCTGTCGCGGCGAACGAGACTGCGAAGCATGCCGCCGAAAGGAGCCGTCAACAGGCGGTAATGGATTTCCTTCGCGGTGAGCGTGCCGAGCACCTTCGCGTCCGCGGGTGTGTCGGCGATCGCCAGGTATCGGAACAAAGCGTCCAACAGCCCGGGATCGGCCTGATGAGTCTCCGCCGCGCGGGCGTGGTCATCGTCGAGCATTGAGTCGGCGATGCTGTCGTGGAGTTCTCTGATTGAGGCGATGTCCACTTCGAGCACCAGGGCCAGATAAGGGGCCTGCGTGATTCTGGACCACACCGGCAGGTCGTGACTCACGAGGAGGCACTCGCCCGGACCGAGCGACAACATCCGCTCACCGGTCATCACCTCTTTCCCGCCTTGCAGGATCAGGCACAGGACGGGCTCGTAGAGCGAGGCTTCCAGTGTGCCGGTTGCGCTGTGTCGGAGGATGTGAAGGCCGTTGATCGGCCGGACGACCTGGTGACGGCCATTCGCGGCCATGGCAAGACGACGGGAAGCTTCGTCGACGAGTCGTTCCAGGTGCACGGTTCGGCCTCCGTTGACGTCCCGGCAGGGCCGCTGGGACCAGGGCATTCTCTCAAAAATGTGTATGAGTGGGCAAGCCGTTTCGGCGGGTTGCCGGTCGAGTGTCAAGGAGAAACGAATGAGAACCACAAAGCTGACCGCGGGCGTCGAAATCCCCTACCTCGGTTTCGGCACGTACCTCATCGATGACGGCGCGGTTGCCGCGGCGGTGAGTGAGGCTGTTCGCGCCGGCTACCGCCACATCGACACCGCGGAGGGCTATCAGAACGAATCGGGCGTCGGCGTCGGCATCAGGCAGGCGCTCGAGTCCGAAGCGCTGGCGCGGAGCGATCTTTTCGTCACCACGAAACTCTGGCCCGGGAATCCGGCCTGGGGGCAGCCGGCGAAAACCACCGAAGCCACGGTGGCATCGCTCGACGAGAGCCTCGAACGGCTCGGGTTGGACTACGTGGACCTCTACCTGATCCACGTGCCGATCGAACGCGAGCACCGACTCGCCCAGTGGGGCGGTCTCGTCGAGTTGCAGCGGCAGGGCAAGGCGCGCGCGATCGGCGTCAGCAACTTCGGCATCGGGCACATCGAGGAGCTGACCGCGGCCGGCCTGCCCGCGCCGGCGGCCAACCAGGTCGAGCTTCATCCGTGGTCGCAGAAGCCCGAGCTGGTTCGCTACCTCCGGGACAACGCGATCACGCCCATCGCCTACAGCAGCCTGGTGCCGCTCGCCACCTGGCGTACCGCCGACGGGCACGACAGTGCGAAGTCGGACCAGATGAAGGTCGACGGCGCGCAGGCGGACACCCCGTTCAAGGTGATGGCCCGGAAGTACGGCGTCGGCGAGGCGCAGGTCCTGCTGCGCTGGGCCGTCCAGCAGGGATATCCGGTGCTGCCGAAGAGCACCGATCCCGAGCGCGTCCGGCGCAACGCCGACATCTTCGGCTTCGACATCGACGACGAGGACATGGCGGCGATCGAGAAGATGGATCGCGGTGACGGGGTGGCCTGGGCGACGGGCGATCCCACGAAGGCTCCGTGAGCCGGATGTCCTCCGGGGCAGTCTTTCGGGACTGCGGAGCCGGCGGTTTACCGCGTTCCTGGCGTTGTCGATGTATTCGGCACCGCTAGGAACGTGTTACCGTTTGTGAGCCGGATCAAAGATCAGACTACGGAAATCGTGGTATTCGGTCACTGGGTGTGTTTGATCACGGTGACATAACGCACAGAAGGCAACCTTGGTTTGCGTTGGACCCCCGGTATCGGTTCAGGCTGGGGTCATGTCCAAGCACTCGAGAGGGATTCACCTGTTCCGCCGTCGGCGTCACGACGATCTGCTGGAGCGCAGCTTCGTGCCCTGCGGGGGATGCGAGCAGCCGGTGTACGTGTTCGCGGAGCAGTGCCGGTCCTGCGGCGACGCGGTGCAGGTGCGGGCCAGCTGAGCAGCTGAACCGATCGGGTGAGCACCTTCACAGGGTGAGACGTCGGCTGGTTGGGGATACTCACCGGTAACCAGTCAGCGACGACAAGGGGACGACCATGGCCCGGCTCGCCCAGACCGCCGGTCTCACCGAGGTGCAGCAGGAGATCCTGAGCACGGTTCGCGACTTCGTGAACAAGGAGATCATCCCGCACGCCCAGGCCCTTGAGCACGACGACGCCTACCCGACCGACATCGTCGAGGGCATGAAGGAGATGGGGCTGTTCGGCCTCACCATCCCCGAGGAGTTCGGCGGGCTCGGCGAGTCGCTGCTGACCTACGCCCTTGTGGTGGAACAGATCGCGCGCGGCTGGATGAGCGTCTCGGGCGTGATCAACACGCACTTCATCGTCGCGCACATGATCTCCCGTCACGGCACGGACGCGCAGAAGGCGCACTACCTGCCGAAGATGGCCACGGGCGAGATCCGGGGCTCCTTCTCCATGTCGGAGCCGGACCTGGGCTCGGACGTGGCGGCGATCAAGACGCGGGCCAGGAAGAGCGGCGACGGCTACGTCATCGACGGCCAGAAGATGTGGCTGACCAACGGCGGCACGTCCAACCTGACCGCCGTCCTGGTCCGCACGGACGAGGGCGCGGACAAGCCGCACAAGAACCTGACGGCCTTCCTGGTCGACAAGCCGGTGGGCTACGGCGAGGTGACGCCCGGCCTGACCATTCCGGGCAAGATCGCCAAGATGGGCTACAAGGGCGTCGACACCACCGAGATGGTGTTCAGCGGCTACGAGATCGGCGCGGACCAGGTCCTCGGCGGCGCCACCGGCAAGGGCTTCGCGCAGATGATGGACGGCGTCGAGGTGGGCCGGGTCAACGTGGCCGCGCGGGCCTGCGGCATCTCGATCCGGGCCTTCGAGCTGGCCATCGAGTACGCCCAGCAGCGCAAGACCTTCGGCCGCCAGATCGCCGACCACCAGGCCATCGCCTTCAAGCTGGCCGAGATGGCCACCAAGGTCGAGGCGGCACACCTGATGATGGTCAACGCAGCCCGGCTCAAGGACTCGGGCCAGCGCAACGACGTCGAGGCCGGCATGGCCAAGCTCATCGCCTCCGAGTACTGCGCCGAGGTCACGCAGGAGTCGTTCCGCATCCATGGCGGCTACGGCTACTCCAAGGAGTACGAGATCGAGCGCCTCATGCGCGAGGCCCCCTTCCTGCTGATCGGCGAGGGCACGAGCGAGATCCAGAAGACCATCATCAGCCGTGGGCTGCTCCGGGAGTACCAGTCCCGGGGCTGATGCGGCACGCCCGGTTCGCGTGGTTCGTTGGTCGTGAGGACAATGGGAGACCACCGACCGTGAACGGGGTGATATCGGTGACGAGTTCGTTCTCATCGCCGGACCGACAGGCCGGTCCGCCGCGCCTGCCGACCAAGCCGACCGGCTGGCCGATCGGCTCGTACGAGGAGTACGGGTTGGCCCAACGCGCCGTGGATTTCCTGGCCGAGAGCGAGTTCCCGGTGCAGGACGTGACCATTGTCGGGGTCGACCTGATGCTGGTCGAGCGGGTCACGGGCCGGTTGTCGTGGCGGCGCGTGCTCGGCGCCGGCGCGGCCTCGGGCGCCTGGTTCGGCCTGTTCGTGGGCGTGATGCTGAGCCTGTTCACGGGCGGCCAGCAGACGGGCGGCCTGCTCCAGATCGCCGTCTGCCTGGTGCTGGGTGTCCTGTTCTTCACGGTGTTCGCGGCCGTCGGCTACGCCTCCACGCGGGGCCGGCGGGACTTCCAGTCCTCCAGCCAGCTGGTCGCGGGCCGCTACGACGTGCTGTGTCAGCCACGCAACGCCGAACAGGGCCGGGATCTGCTGGCCAAGCTGGCCATGCGGCCGGCGGGCGGCGCCGTGTGAGGTGACCGCGGGCGGGCATTGGTACATCCGGGGAATAGGCACGCCCGGTGTCTGAATCGTTGCCCCGATCGCTTGCGGCTGCCAAAACGCCGGCCATAGGTTGCCACCACCGCACAACGGGGTGCCGCAACTGGTCCGGTGGACTCCTGGTCCGCCGGTAGGCGCGCGGGTTCGGCCCCCTGGAGCGAAGGGAGGCAGGACCGATGGCACAGCCAACCGGCCGGCGCCCGGGGTGGGGACGGGGCGCGGTGGCACTGGCCGCCGCGACACTGGCCGCACCACTGGTGGCCGCCTGCGGAGGCAGTGCCGGCGGGGGAGTCACGCTCACCGTGTACTACCCGCCGGAACAGCACTTCCAGAACGTCATCGACCAGTGCAACGAGCAGGCGAACGGCGCGTACCACATCGTCGACCTGACGGCCCCGCGCGATGCGGACGGCCAGCGCGAGCAGATGGTGCGAAGACTGGCGGCCGGGGACACCAGCCTGGACATCCTCGGCGTCGACGTGACGTGGACGCCGGAGTTCGCCAGCGCCGGCTGGATCGTGCCGTGGACCGGAGCGAACGAGGCCGAGGCGAAAAACGACGTCCTCGCCGGGCCGTTGGCCTCGGCCACCTTTGACGGCAAGTTGTTCGCCGCCACCAAGCACACCAATGTGCAGCTGCTGTGGTACCGCGACGACCTGGTGAGCAAGCCACCGTCCACTTGGGACGAAATGATCGCCGACGCGCAGCAGTTGAAGTCGCAGAAGAAGCCTTACAAGATCAGTTTCACCGGCGCCCAGTACGAGGGCCTCGTCGTCGGCTTCAACACGCTGACCGCGTCGGCCGGCGGCAAGCTCGTCTCCGACGACGGCACCAAGGCGGTCGTGGACGACGGAGCGGTGCAGGCCCTGGCGATGCTGAAGAAGTTCGCCACCTCGGGCGTCACCGACGCCGGCCTGTCCAGCGCACAGGAGCAGCAGACGGCGCTGTTGATGGAGAGCGGCGACGCGGCGTTCGAGCTGAACTGGCCCTATGTCTACGCATCCATGCAGCAGGACAAGCCGGATCTGTTCCCGCACTTCAAATGGACCCGCTACCCGAGCATGACGCCGGGCGGGCAGTCCCGGGTCACCATCGGCGGCGAGAACCTGGCCATCAGCGCCTATTCGCAGCACAAGGACGAGGCGTTCAAGGCGGCGCTGTGCCTGCGCAGCCCGAAGATGCAGGACTACTCGGCGGTCAACGACGGTGTGCCGCCGACGGTGGCCAGCGTGTACGACGCGCCGGACATGGCCAAGGCGTACCCGATGAAGGACGACATCAAGGCGGAGCTGGCCACCGCGGCCAGCCGGCCGATCACGCCCGCCTACCAGAACGTCTCCACCATCATGCAGAACCTGCTGTCGCCGCCGTCGGCCATCGACCCGCAGAGCACCGCGGCCGCGATGAAGCAGGCGATCCAGGACGCGCTGGACTCCAAGGGGGTGCTCCCGTGAGCCAGACCATCGACACGGCGCGGCCGGCCCATCGGGCGAAGGCGAAACCCGTGCTGAGTGAGGGAAAGCGGGCCGAGCGGCGGCTGGGCCTGCTGCTGTGCGCGCCGGCGGCGATCGTGATGCTGGCGGTCACCGGCTGGCCGATCATCTACTCCGTCTGGCTGTCGTTGCAGCGCTACGACCTGAGGTTCCCGGGCAAGCAGGAGTTCGTCGGGCTGGCCAACTACGGCACCGTGCTGTCCAACGGCTACTGGTGGACGGCGTTCGGCACCACCGCCCTGATCACCGTGGTCTCCGTGGTGATCGAGCTGGTGCTGGGCATGGCGCTGGCCCTGATCATGCACCGAACGCTGGTCGGCCGCGGCCTGGTGCGCACGGTTTCCCTTATCCCGTACGGCATCGTCACGGTGGTGGCCGCGTTCAGCTGGAAGTTCGCCTGGACGCCGAGCACCGGCTACCTGGCCACGCTGCTGGGCCCGGACACCGCCGTGCTGACCCAGAAGCTGCCGGCGCTGAGCGCGATCGTGCTGGCCGAGGTGTGGAAGACCACGCCGTTCATGGCCCTGCTGCTGATGGCCGGGCTGGCGCTGGTGCCGGACGACCTGCTCAAGGCGGCCTCGATGGACGGGGCCGGGGCGTGGCAGCGGTTCACCAGGGTGATGCTGCCGGTGATGAAGCCGGCCATCCTGGTGGCGCTGCTGTTCCGCACCCTGGACGCGTTCCGCATCTTCGACAACATCTTCATCCTCACCGGCGGCTCGCAGGGCACCGGCTCGGTGTCCATGCAGACCTACGACAACCTGATCCGCGGCCTGAACCTGGGCATCGGCTCGACCATGTCGGTGCTGATCTTCATCGCGGTGGCGGTCATCGCCTTCGTGTTCATCAAGGTGTTCGGCACCGCCGCGCCCGGTTCCGACTCGGGGAGGCGTTGATGGCCGTCATCACGACCGGCAAGCGCGTCCAGTGGACGATCATCGACGTGATCGTGGTCGTCTACGCGCTGGTGCCGGTGCTGTGGACGCTGTCGCTGTCGTTCAAGTCCAAGGCGACGATCGGCGACGGCTCCTTCATCCCCAAGGAATGGTCCTTCCAGAGCTACCTGGACATCTTCAAGACCGACGACTTCCTGCTGGCCCTGGTCAACTCCATCGGCATCTCGCTGATCGCCACCGCGATCGCCGTGGTGCTGGGCACGATGGCCGCCTACGCCATCGCCCGGCTGGACTTCCCCGGCAAGACCGTGCTGGTCGGGTTCTCCTTGCTGGTGGCCATGTTCCCGCAGGTGTCGCTGGTGTCGCCGCTGTTCTCCATCGAGCGGTCGATCAACCTGTTCGACACCTGGCCCGGCCTGATCCTGCCGTACATCACCTTCGCGCTGCCGCTGGCCATCTACACCCTGTCGGCGTTCTTCCGGGAAATCCCGTGGGAGCTGGAAAAGGCTGCGAAGATGGACGGGGCGACGCCGGGGCAGGCGTTCCGGCGGGTGATCGCGCCGCTGGCCGCGCCGGGCGTGTTCACCACCGCGATCCTGGTGTTCATCTTCTGCTGGAACGACTTCCTGTTCGCCATCTCGCTCACGGCGACCACCCGTTCCCGCACGGTGCCCGCGGCCCTGCAGTTCTTCACCGGCGCGTCCCAGTTCGAGGACCCGACCGGGCAGATCTGCGCGGCGGCCGTGGTGATCACGATTCCCATCGTGCTTTTTGTGCTGTTCTTCCAGCGCCGCATCGTGGCGGGGCTGACCTCCGGCGCCGTGAAGGGGTGAGGCCGGTATGGCCGAGATCGTTCTGGACAAGGTGACCAAGCGCTACGCGGACGGCGCGCTGGCCGTGTCCGAGGTCGACATCGAGATCGCGGACGGCGAGTTCATCATCCTGGTCGGGCCCTCGGGCTGCGGCAAGTCCACCACGCTCAACATGATCGCCGGGCTGGAGGACATCACCGGCGGCGAGCTGCGCATCGGCGGGCAGCGGATGAACGAGCGGGCGCCCAAGGACCGGGACATCGCCATGGTGTTCCAGTCCTACGCCCTGTACCCGCACATGACCGTGCGGGAGAACATGGCCTTCCCGCTGGTGCTGGCCAAAGTGGACAAGGACACGGTCCGGCACAAGGTGGAGGAGGCGGCCCGGATCCTCGACCTGACCCCGCACCTGGACCGCAAGCCGGCCAACCTGTCCGGCGGCCAGCGGCAGCGGGTGGCCATGGGGCGGGCGATCGTGCGCAGCCCCAAGGCGTTCCTCATGGACGAGCCACTGTCCAATTTGGACGCCAAGCTGCGCGGGCAGATGCGGACCTCGGTGTCGCGGCTGCAGAAGCACCTGGGCACCACCACCGTGTACGTCACGCACGACCAGACCGAGGCCATGACCCTGGGCGACCGGGTCGTGGTGCTGCGCGGCGGGCTCGTGCAGCAGGTCGGCGCCCCGCAGTTCCTCTACGACCACCCGGCCAACCTGTTCGTGGCCGGCTTCATCGGCGCGCCGTCGATGAACTTCCTGCCGGCCACGCTGGAGAACGGGGCCCTGTCCACGCCGTTGGGCCCGGTCACGCTGACCGACCGGGTGCGGCGCACGGCCGAGGCCGCGAACGCGCCACGTGACGTGATCATGGGCGTGCGGCCGGAGCACTTCGAGGACGCCGCCCTGATCGACCCGGCGGCGCTGGCCGGCGGCGCCACGTTCGACGCACAGATCGAGGTGTTGGAGTCGATGGGCTCGGAGAAGTACGCCTACTTCTCCGTGGAAGGCGAGGGCGCGCAGGCCGGCGACCTGGCCGACCTGGCCGCCGACGCCGGCTCCGCGGGCGTGCCGGACAGCGGCAACCAGGTGGTCACGCGGTTGTCGGCGGCCTCGACCGTGGCCGAGGGCCGGCCGCTCAAGGTGTGGTTCGACGCCGACAAGGTGCAGCTGTTCGACCCCGCTTCTGGAGCGAACCTCACCTATTCGGCCGATTAAGGAGCATGCAGGGAAGGACGCCTTACCCGCGTTGAACGAGGGTAAGGCGTCCTTCCCTGCATCACCCCCGGTTGGGCGCTGATTTCCGGTCCGTCCTGGTGCGACCATCGGGGCGGGGTGATCCACATGGCGATCGGCGACCGGGCCCGGCTGACGGACTGGCAGCTCACGGTGGAGGCCAGGGCCCGGCGGACCCGGGCCGACCTGGCCGAGCTGGACGGCGTCGGCGGCACGGAGCGGGAGCGCCGGTCGGCGGCCGAGTCGCTGGCGGTGGTGGACCGCGTCCTGGAGCTGCGGGAGCGCTGGTGGCGGCTGCCGGCGTCGTGGTGGTCGGGCTGGCACATCGAACGGGCGTGGCGGGCCCTGCACGAGGCCGAGGTGTGCACGGAGGCGGCGCTGCCGGATCTGGCCGGCCGGATGCCGAGCCTGCGCCAGCGGGTGGCGGCCTACCTGCCGGAGGAGGACCTGCGGCGCCAGGCGCTGGACTCGTTGCAGCCGGGGCGACCCGCCGGCACGGCCGACCGTGTGGTGGTGGTTGACGCGCTGCGGGCGGCCTTCGACGCCTCCGACGACGCCCACGCGGCGGCCCGGGCCTTGCGCAACAAGATGATCGCGGCGGCGGCGCTGCTGTTCGTGGTGAACACCGTGCTGGGCGTCATCGGCCTGCTGCGGCCGGGGTTCCTCCCGATGTGCGCGCACCTGCCGGGGGACGAGAAGATCCAGGCCTGCGCGACCGGGGCCAAGACACCGGGGCCGTTGGACGTGTGGCTGGTGCAGCTGCTCGGGGCGTTCGGGGCGATGGTCGCGGCGGTGGTCCTGCTGCTGCGCCGGCGGCCGAGCCTGTCCCCGTACGTGCTGATCGGCTATCAGGCGATCATCAAGGTGCTGCTCGGCTCGGCGCTGGCGGTGATCGGCGTGCTGGCGTTGAGCGCGGGTGTGGCCGAGGGGCTGACCTGTATCACGTCCCAGGCGGCGCTGTTGCTGTGGTCGGCGCTGCTGGGGTACTCACAGCAGGTGGGCACGCGGCTGCTCGACAACTACGCGGATCGGGTGATGGACCACGTCCGCCCGCTACCGGAGGTCACGCGCTGACCGGAGCGGCCACGTTGTGGGGGAAAGCAAGGACTTCCGCGATGACCGCCAGGCGATGAGGGGCTAGCGTGCACGGTGTGCTGGCGAAGCTCTTCCGCGACATCTCAGCCTCGTGCCTGCCGGGCAGCCCGCTCACGCACGCGCTGCTGAACTCGGCCGCCGACGACCTCGAGTCCGGCGGCGTCACCAACCTGGCGATGGCCGGCTCGGAGCGGGACCGCCCGGGCACCGTGCCGGGGCTGCGCTTCGCCGCCGCCCTGCACCACCTGGTGCTCGACGGCCGCGCCCCGGAGCTGGCGGCGCACTACCCGAGCGTCGGCGGCACGCCCCGGCTGGAGACGCTGTGGTCGGACGCCGAGGCGGCGTTGAAGGAGCACGAGGCCGAGGTGCGCCGTCTGGTGCGGGCCAACGCCGTGCAGACCAACGAGCCGGGCCGCAACGGGCCCCTGTACGGCGGCCTGCTGGTGGCGTCGGAACGGGTCGGCGGGTTGCCGGTGCGGCTGTTGGAGGTCGGCTCCAGCGGCGGCCTGAACCTGCGCCCGCACAAGGTGGCCTACCAGCTGGCCGACGGCACCGTGCTCGGCGACCCGTCCAGTGAGCTGCGACTGAACCCGGAGTGGACGGGCCTTCCGCCGGCCGACCTGGAACGGCCGTTGGGGCTGGAGAGCCGGGCCGGTTGCGACACGCACCCGGTCGACGTGACGACCAAAGCCGGGCAGCTGCACCTGTCCTCGTACGTCTGGGCGGACATGGTGCCGCGGATGGAGCGCCTGCGGGCCGCGATCCGGCTGGCCGAGACCGATCCCGTCCCGGTCGAGCGGGCCGACGGATCGGAGTGGCTGGAGCGGCGGCTGACCGAGCTGCCCGAGGGCGTGCTGACCGTCGTCTGGCACTCGGTGATGTGGCAGTACGCGTCCCCGGCCCAGCGTGAACGCGGGCGCGCCGCCCTGGCGGGGGCGGCGGCCCGCGCCACCGAGAGCGCCCCGCTGGCGCTCCTGGTCTACGAGCCGCGACGGGCCAACGGGAACTTCGAGCTGCTGCTGAAGCTGTGGCCCGCCGGCCTGTCGCTGCGGCTGGGCCACGGCTGGGGCCACGGGCTGCCGTTCACCTGGGAGGAACGGCCCTGGGGCTGATCACTCCCCGGCGATGGCGACGTCGAGGGCGTAGCCCGGGCCGGCCGCGGCCATCACGTCGCCGAAGTGCTGCCACGTGCCGTTGGCGTGCCGGATCGTGTGCCACAGCTTGCCGTCGGAGGTGGTGACGGCCAGCTGCAGCTCGCCGCGGGAGTTCGTCGCGGAGATCTCCCGGACGTTGGCGATGGCGCCCGCCGCGTTCAGCACATCGCCGAAGGTGGTCCAGGTGCCGTCGGCACGGCGGATGCCGTGCACGACTCGCAGCTGCCCGGGCCCGCCCTGTCCCACCGCGGTCACCTGGAGGTCGCCGCCGACCTGGGTCGCCTGGAGCTGGATGACGGCGCCGGGGCCGTTGACCGTGACCGTGTTCGGCTGCGACCACGCGCCGTTGGGGGCCCGGTCGTAGTCGGCGACCCGCGTGTCGTTGAGGCCGGACACCAGGACCCGCAGCACGCCACCGTTGGCCGTGACGGCGATCGCGCCCAGCTCGTACCCGCCGGTCGGCACGGTCTCCCACGCCGACCACGAGCCGTCGCCCTGCTGCACCGACAGCCGCAGCTCGGTCGGGCTCGACTTGGCCACCAGTGCGAGATGCCCGTCCAGGTTGGCCACGGCGGCCTCGAAGAAGTCCCCGGTCGGCAGGGTGTCGTTCCCCCAGTTGCCGGTCGAGTCCCGGAGCGCCTGGTACGGGTGGAAGCTCGGCGGCATGTGCACGGTCGTGGCGTAGTACACGATGTGGTCGACACCGTTGATCATGACCGAGGCCAACTGCTCGGGCTCGTCGGCCCCGAGGGGATCCGTGGTGCCCCAGGCCTGCCAGGTGCCGTCGGCGTGCCGGATGGTGTGGTGCAGGCGGTTGATGTCGGCCGGGGTGACGACCTGGACGTCGCCGGTCGCGGCCGGCGCGGCCTCGGCCGGGGCCGCCAGGCCGGCGGCCAGCAGGCCGCCGGCCGTCAGGGAAACCAGTAGCGCACGCATGTCAGCTCGCAATCGTGAGGAGACCGGAGTCGGTGGGACCGGCCATGTCGTTGACGTCGCCGAAGTGCTGCCACGTGCCGTCGGCGTGGCGGATGGTCGTGCCGTTGGCGGTGGTGTCGAAGTCGCGATGGTCGCCGATCAGCGCCACCGGGTCACTCTCCGGCGATCGAGACGTTCGCGATGCCTTCGCTGTCCGGCACCTCGTCGAAGCGCTGCCAAGTTCCGTTGCTGTAGCGGATGGTGTGGTAGATGCCGAACGCGCCGGTGTAGACGGCCAGCTGCATGGTGCCTCGCGACGCCGTCACGGCCACGCTGACCACGCCCGGCACGGTGCCGGCCGCGCCCTCGACGTAGCCGAACTGGTCCCAGCGGCCGTTGCTGTGCAGGATCGAGTGCCAGATGCTGGCGCTGTCGCCGTTCTGGGCCACGGCCGCGACCTGGAGGTCGGAGCCGACCTCCGTGATGGCGACCTGAGTCGCGGAGCCGCCGTTGAACGGCGTCCAGTTGGGAGCCGACCACGTGCCCTGCGCGGACCGGTCGTACACGCCGACCCGCACTCCGTCCGCGGTGGACACGGCCAGTCGCAGCGCGCTTCCGTTGCCGGACACCGCGAAGCTGCCGATGTCCCCGGTGGTGGGCACGGTCTCCCAGTCGTTCCAGGTCCCGTTGCCGCGGCTGATCGCCAGCCGCAAGGTGTTGCCCTGCTTGCGAACGATGGCCAGACGGCCGCCGATGTCAGCCACGGCCTGCGCGTCGGTGAGGCCCCCGTCGACCGGGTCGTACGGCAGGTCGGCGTACTCCCAGGTGCCGTTGCCGTACCGG
The DNA here is from genome assembly GCF_040682195.1 of Kutzneria sp. NPDC051319. Lineage (NCBI taxonomy): Bacteria > Bacillati > Actinomycetota > Actinomycetes > Pseudonocardiales > Pseudonocardiaceae > Kutzneria > Kutzneria sp. NPDC051319. The sequence goes on from NZ_JBFBAM010000073.1 coordinate 25,828, forward strand.
ATGATGTGCACGTACGAGTACTGGTAGGGGTGTCCGGACTGGGTGCGCCAGACGGCGTGCTCGACGTTGTCGATCATGACGGTGCTGAGCATCGTGGCGTAGACGGTGTTGGGCAGCACGCCCCACGGCAGCTGCCAGTTGCCGTCGGCGTACCGGATGGTGTGCCAGACCTGGCTGCCGCCGGTGACGCCCATCATCTGCACGTCGCCGACCGCGGCCGGAGCCGCCTGAGCCGACGGCACGGCGCCCGCCGCCATGGTGGCGGTGAGCGCCAGTGGAACGAACAATCGGGCCAGATGAGCCATGGCGTGTTCCTCCCCTGGGTGACACCTACGAGAGGAACACGCCGTATGTCCGCTCCGGGTTGCCTCAGGACGTGTGACCGGCGATGGAAACCGCGCCGGCGGCGACGTGCCCGGCCGCGCCCTCCACGTCACCCAGCGGCTGCCAGGCCCCGTTGCTGTGCCGGATGGTGTGGTACATGCCGCCGGTGGCCGTGGTGTAGACGAGTTGCAGCTCGTCCGTGAAGCCCGCCGGGGAGGCAGCGATGGCCACGTGCAACGGCTCACCCTTGAACACCGGCACCGCGCCCGTCAGATCGCGGAACGGGTCCCAGCCGGCGTTCCCGTGCTGGACCGAGTGGAAGACCGACGGCCATCCGCCCACCCACTCGATGGCCGCCACCTGGAGGTCGGGCCCCACCTGGGCGGCGGTGATCTCGACCGCGTAGGCGTTCGGGTTCGGGTTGGCCGGCGTGCTGCTGCCACCCGACCACGTGTCGCCGGCCCCCCGCACGAAGGACGTCACGGTCTGGCTGTCCATGTCGAGCTCGACGACGGTGGTCGTGTCGCGGTCGCCGGTGGCGGCGATCTGGTGCACCCAGTGGCCACCGGTGGGCACCGCCGACCATTCCGACCACACGCCGTCACTGCCCAATGTGGACAGTTGGGGCACGCCGTCCTTGAGTAGCACCAGGCTCAGCCGGCCCTGACCCGTGGTCGCCACCAGGCTGCCCGTCGACGACACGCCGTCCGGCCACGCCGGCACGGTGCCGTTGAGGTTCCATGTGCCGTCCGCGTGCCGGATGAGGTGCGTCAGGTGCGGCGGGACCCCGCTGCTCTCCTCGAAGAAGATGTTCTCCTCGCCGTTGACCAGCGTGGAGGTCAGCGCGGTGATGCCGTTGCGGCCGTCGATCCGGCCGAAGTTCTGCCAGGTGCCGTCGCCGTGCCGGATCGTGTGGGCCAGGCTGCCGGCCCCGTCGGTGGTGACGATCTGCACGTCCTGCGGATTCGCGGCGTTGGGGTGCGCTGTCGCGGCCTGTGCCGTCGCGCCGAATGCCGGTGTTGTTGCCGCGACGAGCGCCGCGGCCACGCATAACTTGGTCTTCACTCCGTTTCCCCTCCCCGATCGGTGTGACGCCACTTACACGCCCGCGACGGGGAAAAGGTTGCCCCGGAAGGGAAAACGCCCGCCGTCGCGAAGACGGCGGGCGTTTTCCCGCCAGGCTCAGAAGGTGTTGGAGGCCATGGTCAGCGGGCCGGCGGTGATGTTGCCGGCGGCGCCTTCCACGTCGCCCCAGCTCTGCCAGCTGCCGTCCAGGAACCGGATGGTGTGGAACAGGCGGCCGTCGGTGGTGCTGTAGGCGAGCTGGAGGTCGCCCTCCCACGGGACCACCGCGACGTGCGCGGCGATGCCGGGGCTGGAGCCGATCGCGCCGTAAAGGGGCTGGAACGGCTTCCACTGCCCGTTGTCGTTGAGCGTGGAGTGGAACACCGACCGGTACGCGCCGTCGACCTCGGTCTCCACCGCGGCGACCTGGAGCTGGCCGGTGGCGTAGGCCGCGGAGATCTCGGTGGCGTTGGCGGTGGCGTTGGGGCTGGCCGGGTTCCAGCTGCCCTTGCCCCACTGGTTGTCGGCCGACCGCTTGAACACGCCGACGGAGTTGCCGGCGCCGTCCAGCTCGGCGACGATCAGCGTGCCCTTGCCGTCGGTGGTGGCGGAGACACTGCTGATGTTCTTGCCGTCGGAGGGAACATCGGCCCACGAAGACCAGCTGTCGTCGTCCTGGACGGTCGAGAGCTGCACTTTTCCGTTGCGCAGTCCCACCAGCGTGAGACGGCCCTGCACGTCCGTGGCCGACAGGCCGTCCAGCTTTCCGCCGGCCGGGACCGTGAGAACGTCGGGGTCATCCCACGTGCCGTCGTTGTGCCGGACGAGGTGGGACAGCCGCCCGCCGTCGTGCTGGACGAAGGCGTGCTCCGCGCCGAAGTGATACGTGGAGGCCATGGCCGTGACGCCGTTGTAGCCGTCGAGGTGGCCGAACTGCTGCCAGTTGCCCCAGAAACCGCGGATGGTGTGGGCCAGGCCGGTGTTGCCGTCGGTGGTCAGCAGCTGGACGTCGCCCTCCGTCGCCGGCGCGGCCTGTGCGGCCGATCCGATTCCGAGGCCCAGCGCCGCGGTGGCGGCCAGCGCCAGCGGCAGAACCCGGCGCAACTTCGCGGTCTTCATGATGCTTCGCTCCCCCCGCGGGTTTGTTGTCGGATCAGAAGTTCTGGCCGGCGATGCTGACCTGGCCGGCGATCACGTTGCCGGCCGCGTTCTCGACGTTGCCCAGCGGCGCCCACTTGCCGTAGTAGTCGCGGATGGTGTGGTACATCGAGCCGTCGGACGTGGTGTAGACGAGCTGGGCGCTGCTGGCGTAGCCGTTCGGGTAGTTCGTGATGGCGACGTGCGCCGGGGAGCCGTACACCGCGGGCACCGCGCCCGCGATGTCGCGGAACGGGTCCCAGGTGCCGCCGGTGTGCAGGATCGTGTGGTAGACGCCCGCGAAGCTGCGGTCGATCTCAATGGCCGCGACCTGAACGTCGTTGCCGACCATCGCGGCGCTGATCTCGGTCGCCACGGCGATCCCGTTCGGGTTGGACTGCGTCACGATATGGGGCGTCCAGGTGCCGTCGGCGAGCCGGCGGTAGTCCGCGACGGTCTTGCCGTCGGCGGTGAGCTCGACGACGTTGAGCTGGTTGTTCTCCTGCGAGGCGGCGACGGCGATGCTGCGCACTCCTTCGCTCTCGGTGGGCACGGCCGACCATGCCGACCAATTGCCGTCGACGCCCTGGACGGACAGCTCCACATCGTTGCCGCTGCGGCGCACCAGGTTGATCTGGTTGCTGACGGTCGTCACCGCGAGGTCGTCCACGGTCGTGCCGCCCGGCAGCGCCGGGGTGCTCGCGTCGTTGTTCCAGGTGCCGTCGGCGTGCCGCACGAGGTGGGCCAGCAACTTGCCCTTGGCGGTGGTGTGCTGGAAGAAGATGTTCTCCTCGCCGTTGACCAGCGTGGAGGTCAGGCCGGTGACGCCCTCGTAGTCGCCGATCCGGCCGAAGCTCTGCCAGCTGCCGTTGCCGTGGCGGATGGTGTGCACCAGGCTGCTGTTGCCGTCGGTCGTGACCACCTGCACGTCGTACGGGTCCGCCGCGTTCGTCTGGGCCGGCGCCGCCTGGGCCAGACCGGCCAGGGCCAGCGCCGCGGTGCCGACCAGTGCCGCAGTGGCCGCCGCGTGAATCTTCTTGCTGTGCATCGGGATTCCCCCCTGGGAAATGAATTTTGAGTGATGCTCGCTTGGTGTTGCTTACATAGAGGAGACGTGTCCTTGGGGCGTTCGGTTGCCCTGGCCTCGGATCAGTTTTTTCTTACGCCGAAAGGGGTCGGGCACAAAAATGCCCGCCGTCACGAGGACGGCGGGCATCGGTGTACGACGGGTCAGTCGACGGAGTTGGTGGCCATGGTCACCGAACCGGCGGTGACGTTGCCGGCGGTGGACTGCACCCGGCCCGGGGTCTGCCAGGTAGCGTCCGAGCGGCGAATGGTGTGCATCAGGTCGCCGTTGTTCGTGCTGTAGGCCATCTGCAGGGCGCCTTCCCACGGCGCGATGGCGACGTGCCAGGGAGCGTCGGAGGCGGTCCGGTAGATCGTGCCGGTGAAGTTGCCGGGCAGCGTCTGCCATGGGCCGTTGTCGGGCCGGGTCGTGTGGTAGACGGCGTTGGACTGCCAGTCGGTCTCCACAGCGGCGACCTGAAGTGTGCTGCCGACCTGGGCCGCGGCGATCTCCATGGCGTACATGCCCGAGTCGGGGGCGATCCACGTCCAGCCGTCGGACGTCCACGTGCCGTTCGAGGAGCGCTCGAACTCACCCATGTGGCGGTGGTCCTGATCGAGTTCGACAACCTTGAGCGTGCCGCCCTCCGCGACGGCCGCGATGTCGACCACGGGGTGGCCATCGGTGGGGACGTTCGACCACGCGGTCCAGGTGTCCTCGTCGGTCTCGCTCGTCATCTGCACCGCCCCGGACTGGCCCTCCGCGATCAGCGTCAGGTGACCGTCGACATCGGTGCTGGTGAGCTGGGCCGTCCAGGTGGGGAGGGCAGGGGTCGAGGCGACTGTGTCCCACGTGCCGTCGCTGTGCCGGATCAGGTGGGCCAGTTGGTTGTTGTCGTGCATGAAGAAGGCGTGCTCCTCGCCGAAGTGGTAGGTCGAGGTCAGCTCGTGCACGTCCGAGTACCCGCGCAGGGTGCCGAACGGCGTCCAGTTCCCCCAGAAGTTCCGGATGGTGTGTGACAGGTCGGTGCCGCTGCTGGTGATCAGCTGCATGTCGCCGGGGTCGGCGCCGGCGGCCTGTGCGGGCTGCGCCATCGTCAGCGCCACGGTGGCGGCGGCGAGCACGGCCGGCACGATCATGCGGAACTTGGTGCGCAGCATCGGGTTTCCCCCCTCAACGTTCGGACCCGGTTGGTCCGACATGAGGAAAGACGTGCGCCCGGCCCGCTGGATGCCTCGGGTCCGGATCAACTATTTCTCGGCGGAACCGCCGAGAAATAGTTGAGCGGCAAGGGAAGCGTTCAGTTCTGGCGGGCGATGATGAGCGTGATGGCGGCCAGCCAGAGCAGCACCGCGGTCAGCACCCAGAACAACGGATTGGCCAGGATCTTGGACATGGGAGGTCTCCGGTCGCTCAGGAGGGTGAGGGTTCACAACCAGCGATTGCGGCGGAGTATTCGGTACAGCAGCAGGCAGCTCATGATGATGACGCCGATGACGATCGGATAGCCGAAGCGCCAGTGCAGCTCGGGCATGTCCTCGAAGTTCATGCCGTAGATGCCGGCGATCATGGTGGGCACGGAGATGATCGCGGCCCATGCGGTGATCTTGCGCATGTCGGTGTTCTGCTGCAGCGTGATCTTGGCCAGCGCGGCGTCGATCAGGGTGCTGAGCAGCTCGTCGAAGCTGGCGATGTGCTCGGACACCGTGGTCAGGTGGTCCTCGACGTCCCGGAAGTAGGAGCGGACCTCCTCGGGCACCAGCGTGATGTAGCCCTCGGACAGCCGGCGCAGCGGCGCGGCCAGCGGCATCACCGCGCGGCGCAGCTCCAGCACTTCCCGCTTCATCAGGTAGATCTGCTCGGAGTCGACGGCGGTGCGCGGCGCGAAGACCTGCACCTCCATCTCGTCGATGTCGTCCTCGATGGCCTCGGTCACCGCGAGATAGGCGTCCACCGCCATGTCGGCGATGGCGTGCAGCACCGCGGCCGGGCCCATGGCCAGCCGCTCCTCGTCGGCCTCCAGCTGTCGGCGCAGCGTGCCCACGCCGGCGTGCTTGCCGTGCCGCACGGTGACCACGAAGTCCTTGCCCAGGAACACCATCAGCTCGCCGGTCTCGACGATCTCGTTGGCCGTGCCCGGGGCGTCGTGCTCGATGTAGTGCACGGTCTTGAGCACCATGAACAGCGTGTCGTCGTAGCGCTCCAGCTTGGGCCGCTGGTGCGCCTGCACCGCGTCCTCCACGGCCAGCTCGTGCAGCCCGAACGTGTCGGCGACGCCCTGGATCTGCTCCTCGTCCGGCTCGTACAGGCCGATCCAGACAAAACCCTCGTGCCGCTTGCGCACCTCGCGCACCGCGTCGGTGTGCGTCCAGCGTCCGGGCAGGCGCTTTCCGTCGATGTAGACGCCGCAGTCCACGACGTACGCCGACAGGGGCACCGGAATGGGCGGCGCGACCCGCCCGGCGGTGCGGGCGGACCGTCCGCGCAGTCCGCTGAACGAGGGCAGGCTGGGCATACGGCCTCCGAGGATGGACGGTTCGAACAGGGCGAACGCGTCCGGGCCGGGCCAGGTTGACTACACGGAAGGATGAACCTGGACGGCGGGGACGCGGTACCTACTACTGGCACTGGACATCTGGCGTCCCTCACCTCCTAAGGTCGACGGCAGTGTGACGGCTCGACGTTCGACTTCCGCCGTTGGACTCCCACCGACGCGGTGGAGTCGCTCACACACCGTTGCAGAGACTACTCCTCACGGGGCCACACTGTCGTCCCCGGACACGGAGGTCCGGGCCACACCTGGAGGTGGACGTGCAGTTCGGGCGTTATTTCGAGGAGTTCGAGGTCGGCGCGGTCTACAAGCACTGGCCGGGCAAAACGGTCACCGAGTACGACGACCACCTGTTCTGCCTGCTGACCATGAACCATCACCCGCTGCACATGGACGCCCACTACGCCGGCGAGACCACCGACTTCGGCAAGAACGTGGTCGTCGGCAACTACGTCTACTCGCTGCTGCTGGGCATGTCCGTGCCGGACATCTCGGGCAAGGCGATCGCCAACCTGGAGGTCGAGTCGCTGCGGCACATCGCGCCGACCTTCCACGGCGACACCATCTACGGCGAGTCCGAGGTGTTGGACAAGACTCCGTCCAGGTCCAAGGACGACCGCGGCATCGTGTACGTCGAGACCCGCGGCTACAAGCAGGACGGGACGGTGGTGTGCGTGTACCGGCGCAAGGTGATGGTGCCCAAGCGGTCCTACGGCGACAGTCGCGGCGGCGAGCAGCCCGGCCGCCCCGAGCCGAAGCTGTAGCGGGCATGAGCGAGCTTGCGAGCGAATCATTCAATGCAGTGCGTCCGCGAATGCGGACACCGAGCGCTAGCGAGGTGCCGCAGTGAGCGAGCTTGCGAGTGAATCATTCAATGCAGTGCGTCCGCGAATGCGGACACCGAGCGCTAGCGAGGTGCCGCAGTGAGCGCGCAGGCGCGGTTGCGGGAGTTCGCCGACGGGGACGCCGGCGCGGTGTCCCCGCTCTACCAGCTGCTCGCCTCACGGGCGGCGCAGGACGACGAGGTGGCGGCGCTGCTGGGCGACCGCGACCCGCAGCTGCTGTTCGCGGCGGTGCACCGGCTGGTGCAGGCCGAGCCCATCCACCCGCTGTCGGCCTACTACGCCACCCTCGGCGGCGCGTCCGGCCCCGACGAGGGCACCTGGCCGCTGTGGCGTCAGTTCGTGCTGGAGCGGGCCGACCGCGTGCGGGATCTGGTGGCGACGCGCTCCCTGCGTACGGATGACGTGCGCAAGGCCGCCCTGCTGTACCCGGCGGTGGCGTTGGCGGCCAAGCAGGCCCGCGGCCCGGTCGCGCTGCTGACCGTCGGCTCCTGCGCCGGCTTCCTGCTGCTGATGGACAAGTTCGGCTACCGCTACCAGACCGGCGCCGCCGGGCAGTTCGTCGCCGGCCCGACCAAGGCGCCGCTGGGCCTGCACTGCGTGCTCGGCGGGGACCCGCCGGCGCTGCCCAAGAAGCTGGCGGTCAAGGCCAGGATCGGCCTGGACGCGCATCCGGTGGACGCCGACGACCCGGACGAGTTCGCCTGGCTGGAGGCCTGCGTGTGGGCCGACCAGCCGGAGCGGGTGCGTTGGCTGGGCGTGGCGGCCACGATGCTGGCCAAGGAGGCGCCGGAGCTGATGGCCGGCGATCCGGTGGACGGGTTGGCCGAGGCGGCCGGGCGGGTGCCGGCGGAGCTGCCGCTGGTCGTCGTGAACAGCGGGCTGCGGCTCGGTGAGCGGGCCGGCGACTACGTGGCGGCCCTCGGCAAGCTGGCCGCCGGCCGGCCGCTGTGGTGGGCCAGCGACGAGCCGTACGACTCGGCGCTGCACGTGCTGATGCCGAGCCGCGTTGATCTTCCGGGTGAACCGGGGGAGGGCGTGCTCGGTTTGGTCCGATGGCTTGACGGGCATCCCCAGGCCCAGGCGCTGGCCCGGACGGGCCGTCACGGCCAGCGGCTGGAGTGGTTGCCACCCACCGGGTGACACCCGCAGCGTGGTCGCCGTAGTGGATGTTGGTGCTTTCAGGCAGTTCTTCCGGTGGGCCGCACCCTCGCGCTGTTGATCTAGCGGTGATCATCTCGGGAGGACGTTCCACGAGGTCAGGGCCTCAAAGAGACCCTCCGTGAGGAGGCTCCCGCGTTCCAGTGTGGCGAAGGTCTCGGCGTCCACCCAGGCCACGTCGGCGGCGTCGTCCCCGGCCCGGAGGACGCCGCCTATTGCCTGGCAGGAGTAGTCATGGATGTCGAAAACGCCCACCGGGGCCGGACGGAGCACCGATCCGATCAGGTGACCGACGATGACTCTGAGTCCGGTTTCCTCCAGTAGCTCGCGCCGCACCGCCCGCTCGTCCGACTCGCCCTGCTCCACTCGGCCGCCCGGAATCGACCACAAGCCCTGACCAGGCGGTTTGCCGCGCTTAACGAGCAAAAGTCGGCCCTGCGGGTCGTGTGCGATTCCGCCGACACAGCGAGTAGGCTCGGCGCCACCAGAGACCATGAACACGGAGCGTAGCCAACTTCCGCCCCGTGCGACCAGCGCTGACCCGAGCGCAGTACAAACCTCCCGAAGCGAACCTCGGTGCGGTACAACCTTGTGCAGCGAGGGTGTGAAGGCTGCGAAAAGTACTTGGACGGGGTTGGTCGCCGTGAACCTGAAGAAGCTCCTGGTATGGGCCGGCGTTGCGTTGGTGCTCTTCTTCCTTGTGAGCGCACCCACACAGGCTGCCGGACTGGTGCACAATGTTCTTGGCACACTTCGTGGTGGGGCCGAGGCGCTGATCAGTTTCGTGCAGAACCTGTTCTAGCACCCGGCGGGAGGAGAACGCTCACGTGTTCGCACCCAGGGATCCAGACGAGTACCTGCTCGGCACCGAGCGCAGGGTCATCCGGGTGCGTCGGCACTGGGCCACACTGCTCTGGGACATCTTCGAGGCGGCGGCGTTGCTGACCGGCGGGGTCCTCATCTCGCACCTGCTGCCGTCCGACGCCACTGTCTTCCAGAACATCCTGTGGTACGCGGCGCTGCTGGTGCTGCTGCGGTTCGCCTACTTCGTCATCGAGTGGTGGGTGGAGCGGATCGTCGTCACCGACAAACGCTTCATGATCACCAGCGGTGTGTTCGTGACCAAGGTGGCCATGATGCCGGTCACCAAGGTCACCGACCTCACCTACGAGCGAAGCCTCGGCGGGCGCATGTTCGGCTACGGCACGCTCATCGTGGAGTCGGCCGGCCAGATCCAGGCACTCAACAAGATCGAGTACCTGCCGCGGCCGGAGGAGGTCTACGACGCCATCTCGGAGCTGGTCTTCGGCGACAAGAAGGCCCAGGCCGAGCGGTTCTCGATGATCAAGGCCCAGCGCGCCGCCCGCGGCAAGAAGATGGTGCCGTAGAAGACTCTCTCTTCAGCTGACCGAAGACCCCGACCCCAGCGGCCGGGGTCTTCGTGTGTCCCCCGCGAGTCCCGCTCTCGGGCAGGGTGAGTCCCGGTTTCATCGGCGAGTCCCGCTCTCGGGCAGCCATGTGTGCGCTTTAGGGTCGCCGCCATGTCCTCCTCCCTCCCCGTGACCCAACCCGCCGATCTCGACCTCGTCCGCGACTCCTACGACCGCGTGGCCGACAACTACGTCGAGATGCTCCAGACCCAGGGCATGGGCGACATCCGCCGCTACCCCTGGCTGTGCGCGGCGCTGGACGTGTACGCGGAGGCCGTGCGCGGCCTTGGCCCCGTGCTGGACGTCGGCTGCGGACCGGGCACCGTCACGGCCTACCTGGCCGAGCGTGGTGTCGACGTCTCCGGCGTGGACCTGTCGCCCCGCATGATCGAGCACGCCCGTCGGCTGCACCCCGAATGCCGGTTCAGCGTCTCCTCGTCCACCGAGCTGGAGCTGCCCGAGGCCTCGTACGGCGGCCTGATGGGCTGGTGGTCGCTGTTCAACCTGCCCCGCGACGTGCTGGCCCAGGTGCTGGCCAACTACGCCCAGGCCCTGGTGCCGGGCGGCCAGGTGATCATCGGAACCCACGTCGGCGACGGCGAGGTGCAGCGGACCGAGTGCTACGGCGGCGTCCCGGTCAACTGGACCACGTACCGCTGGCAGCCCGAGCAGCTGGCCGCGGTCATCGAGGGGACCGGCCTGCGCCTGACCGCAGACCTGCGCCTGCCGCGCGACGACTTCAGCGGCCCCGGCGTGATCCTGGTGGCCAAGCGCGACGCGTGACGAGGCTCGCAGCCGCGTATTTCGCGGTTGTCGCGGGTGCGGGACGGAGCCATCAGACCAGAGTGCGAGGCATCGGCCCCATAGGGGCCGAGCCGCCCTGCCGGAGGCGGGGCAAACTAGCACTGTGCCCATCGACCTGCATGCCCACACGTCCTGCTCCGACGGAACCGACTCGCCGTCGGAGCTGATGGCGGCGGCGGCCGCCGCCGGCCTTGACGCCGTGGCCATCACCGACCACGACACCACGGCCGGTTGGGCGGAGGCGTCGGCGGCGGTGCCGGCGGGCATGCGGCTGATCCGGGGCGCGGAGCTGTCGTGCAAGTCGCCGGACGGCCGCGGCGGCACCTGCACCGTGCACCTGCTGGCCTACCTGTTCGACCCGGAGTCGTCGGCGCTGAAGGCCGAGCAGAGCCGGCTGCGGGCGGAGCGACGGCAGCGGCTGCGGCGGATGGCGGAGCGCATGGCCGCCGACGGCTTCGCCGTCGACCCCGACGAGGTGATGGGCCGGCTGCCGGCGGACTCGCCCGGCGGCCGGCCGCACCTGGCGCAGGCGCTGATCCGGGCCGGGGTCGTGCGCAGCGTCGACGAGGCGTTCGCGAAGTACCTCGGCACCGGCAGCCGCTACCACTCGCCGCGCACGGACACGCCCGTGGAAACGGCGCTCGACATGATCGCCGACGCCGGCGGCGTGACCGTGCTGGCGCACCCGTTCGCCCGCTCCCGCGGCCCGATCGTGACGGCGTCGGTGATCGGCGACCTGGCCGGCCACGGCCTGTCCGGCGTGGAGGTCGACCACCCCGACCACGACGAGCCGACCCGGGCCGAGCTGCGGGCGCTGGCCGCCGACCTGTCGCTGGTCGTCACCGGGTCGAGCGACTACCACGGCACCAACAAGGTCGTCAGGCTCGGTCAGGAGACGACCGCGCCCGAGATGCTGGACGCGCTCGTCGACAAGGCGAGCGGAAGCCAGGTGGTCGTCGGGTGATCTTCAACGTCACGCTGTACCTCACGGCGACCATCACGCTGACCGTGATCATGGACCCGACCGGCAACATCCCGGTGTTCCTGAGCCTGGTCGGCCGGCGCAGCCGCGAGTCACGCGACAGGGCGGCGCGCCAGGGCGTGCTGGTGTCGCTCGCCGTGATCTCGGCCTTCGCCATCGGCGGCGAGGCGATCCTGTCCTACCTGGGCATCGGCATCCCGGCGCTGCAGGGCGCCGGCGGTTTGCTGCTGTTGCTGATCGCGCTGGACCTGTTGACGGGCAAGGGCGCCAGCCAGCCGGAAGCCGTCGAGGACGTCAACATCGCGCTGGTGCCGCTGGGCACGCCGCTGCTGGCCGGCCCCGGCGCGATCGCCGCGACGATCGTGTTCGTGCGACAGGCCAACGGGCAGATCGCCAGCTACTTCGCGCTGGCCGCGGCGATCCTGACCGTGCACCTGATCAACTACCTGGTGCTGCGCTACTCCGGCCTGGTCATCCGGCTGATCAAGGACAGCGGCATCGTGCTGCTGGCCAAGATCGCCGGTCTGCTGCTGGCGGCCATCGCGGTGCAGCTGGTGGCCGAGTCGGTGAAGGGGTTCATCGACGGCGCGGTGTGACCGCTACGGTGGGCCGGTGCCAGATCAGCTCGGACTGTTCGAGAGCATGCCGCCCAAACTGGTGCGCGTCACGCCCGCCAAGCTCGCCACCTGGACGGACTGCCGCCGCCGCTACCGCATGAACTACCTGGACCGGCCGACCCCGCCCAAAGCGGGCGGATGGGCCCACAACACCCTGGGCGCGGTGGTGCACAACGCCTTGCGGGCCTTCTTCGACCTGCCCGTCGAACGCCGAACACCCGAGCAGGCCGCGGCCATGGTCACCCGCGCCTGGAAGGGCGACGGCTTCCGCGACGTCGACCAGCAGGCGGTGTACCGGGACCGCGCCCGGGAGTGGGTCGCGCATTACGTAGAGGACACCGACGTGAGCGAGGATCCGGTCGGCCTGGAGCGCTGGGTTTCCGCGCCGGTCGGGCGAATCATCGCCGAAGGGCGGGTCGACCGGATCGACGTCCGCGACGGCGAACTGGTCATCGTCGACTACAAGACCGGACGCCACGCGCTGTCCACCGATGACGCCCGCGGCTCACAAGCCCTTGCCCTGTATGCGATCGCGGCCCGGCGCACGCTGCGCAAGCAGTGCCACCGGGTGGAGCTTCACCACCTGCCGACGCGCACGGTGGCAGCATGGGAGCACACCGACGACTCGCTCGCCCGGCACGTCGCCCGCGCCGAGGAGAGCGCCGACGAGCTCACGGTGGCCGGCGACACGTTGGCCGCGGGCGGCGATCCCGACATCCTGTTCCCACCGCAGCCGGGCCGGCAGTGCTCGTGGTGCGACTTCCGGCGGAGCTGCCCCGAGGGCTCGGCCGTGGCGGAGGACCTTGAACCGTGGTCGATGCTCGCACCGTAACCACGGATACCTCAGGAGGTGACGTGACCGAGACGATGACCGAGCCCGAGAAGGTTCAACGGCGCAGCGTGCTGCGCGGCGCCGGCGGCGCGGTCGCCGCGTGCGTGGTGATGCTCTTCCTCGTCGTGCTGGGGTCGCAGATCTTCTTCCAGCTTCAGGGATATCCCGGCTCCGGCTGGGGCGCCGTCGCCCTGCACGCCCTCGCCGCCGCGATCGCCGTTGCGCTGCAACGAATCGCCGACCGCCGCCGCGGCGTCGTCTCCGCCCTGGCCTCGCTGGCCGTCGTGGCCACCGCCGCCGTGACGTTATGGCTCTTCTGGTGGTCCTAACCCGGTTTTGCGGTTCGGAAGGGGGCTTTCCTCCACTCCGAGTGGAGGAATGACGCCTTCCGAACCTGACTTGGGGTCAGAGAGCGTCGGCGAGCCAGGCGCGCCAGGTGGGGAGGACGGTGCCGAGCAGGGCCTCGGGGTTCTCGGTGTTGGGGGAGTGCTTGGCCCCGGTCACCACGGCGAAGTCGGCGTCGAGGCGGTCGGCCATGTCGCGCTGCGAGGCCACCGACCACGCGTCGTCCTGCTCGCCGCAGATGACCAGGGCCGAGGCGCCGGCGGTGCGTAGGGCGGCGGCCAGCTTGGTCACCAGGTCCGGCTCGTAGCGCAGGCCGTCGGCCATGCCCAGCAGGCCGGCGGGAGTGGAGCGCAGGAAGCGCTTGCGCTTGAACTCCTTCAACTCCACGGGCGTGTCGGTCCAGCCCGGGTCCTCGGCCGCGCGCGACTCCAGAACCTGGTGCGCGGCCTCCACGCCGTGCTCACGCAGGATCGCCTCGCCGGAGTCCAGGGCGCTGCGGCGGTCACCCGGGGGCAGCTCGGCCGGGCCGGAATCCATCAGCGTCAACCCGGTCACGGGCGCGTGGGCCAGCACCGCGGCCCGCACCACCAGACCGCCGTAGGAGTGGCCGAGCAGCAGCACCCGACGCCCGTCGGCGACGATCTTGGCCACCAGGTCGGCCAGCACCGTGCCCAGTGCCGACGGCCGGTACGCCGACTCCTGGTCCGGCCCCGGCGACTCGTACTGGCCGGGCAGGTCGATGGCCAGCACCTCGATGCCGGCGTCAGCGATCGGGTCGATCAGCGGCGCGAAGTCCTCCTTGGACCCGGTGTAGCCGGGCACCAGCAGCGCCGTCGCGCCCAGGTCCGCGCCGACGGCGGGAGCCCGCAGCGCGGCGATCGGGCCGTAGCGGCCGGGCAGGTCCACCCGGCCGGCGCGGTTGGGGGTCAGCGGGGACGGTGACGCGCTCATGGCTGGAGTCTGCCGCACCGCCGCCCGCGACGTGTAGTACCGGATCAGCGCATCGCCGCGAGCGTGTCGCCCCGCTGCTCCACCAGCACATCGCCCAGCGTGGCCAGCCGCACCTGACCCTGGTAGCCCTTGCGGTCCACCTTCACGTCGGGGGCTCGATTGCCGTTGGCCGGGTCCACAACGGCCAGTCCGCCCGGAACGGGCACCAGCACCCGGTCCGCGTACACGGTGCCGGGGCCGAACGAGCCGTCGACGGTCCACAGAGGATCAAGGGTGGAGGCGGACAGCGCGATGGTTTTGGTGCCGGTGAACCAGGTGACCAGGCGAGCCCCGACCGAGTTGGTGACCGACCAGCTGTTGGGCTCGCAGGCGCCGGCCTGGTCGGGCGTCTGCACGCAGGTCATCGCCACCATCGGCTGCACCAGCGAGTTCGGGGTGGCCGACAGGTCGACGCCGTCCAGCGGCACCGTCTCCACCTGGGAGCCGGTGTTGTTCCAGATCACCAGCCGGCTCGGGTTGGGCAGCGCGATCGCCTCACGCTGGTCGGTCAGCGCCACGATGCGGCCGCCGTCGCCGGGGACCTGCACGCTGAACAGCACGTTCGGCTTCTCGCCGTCGCCCTCGGTGCCGCCCGGGCGCAGCACGGTGAACCGGTTGTACTGCTCGTCCGGGCAGCGCTCGATCACGCCGAGCAGGTTGGGCCCGGCCAGCTCGGAGCTGTACACGCAGTTCAGCCGGGGCTGCTTGTCGTGGTTGACCTGCGCGGTCACGGTGCCGTACTGCTGGGTCTGCACCAGGTCGGAGCGCCAGGTGTCGATCACCCGGGTGCCGCTGGTGGAGATGTAGGTGCCGTCGCCCATGAGCTGGGTGTTCAGCTCGGCGTCGCCGTTGCGCTGCGCGGCCCGCTTGCCGGTGGTGCCTTCGAGCTCGGTGACCTCGGAGCAGTTGTGCGTCTTGTGATAGACGGCCAGCGCCTTGCCCCAGGCCGCCGTCACCGTGCAGAGGTCGAGATTGCCGCGGTCGTAGCTCCACCGCGTCGCCCCGGTCACCGGGTCATGCCCGGTCACGATGTGCTTGTCGCCCGTGACCACGGTCGGGCCGACGATCACCGGGTCCGGTGTCGCGCCGCTGCGGGCCTGCCACAGCTGCGTGAACTCGGCCGGCACCTTGGCCGGCTTCGGCGGCACGGTGAAGTTGGTGTCGGAGCTGGTGACCGACGCCGTGGCGGCCGCGTCGCTGTTGCGCCACCAGACGGTGGCCACAGCGGCGACGACCAGCACGATCAGCACGACCACGGCGTAGTCGCGCTTGCGTCGGAACCGCGTGCGCGGACCCGCGGGCGCCGGGGGTGGGACGTGCTCGGCGGACTCGTCGAGCACGTCCTCCTCGACCTCGGCGGCCACGGGTGCGCTCTGCTCGGGGCTCTCCACGGGCCTTAGTCTGCCGAACGCTCCGTGTCGCCCGTGTTGGCCTGGTCGCCGGCGGCCATATCGGCCCCCGTGCGACGCCGACGGCGCACCCGGCGGGGCCGGTCCGACTTGGCGGCGTCGTCGCCGCTGCTGGCCTGCGACTCCTCCGCCGGCGCGGCCTCGCCCTGCGAGACGCCACCGCGGGTGCGGGTGCGGCTCCGCTTGCGGCGCGGCTTGGACTCGCTCTCCTCGCCGTCATCGCTGGGCTGGCTCTGGCCGGCCGGACGCGACGATGTGGTGGCCGCGGACGAGCCGGTGCGGCCGGTGCGGCCGGTGCGGCGGTTACGCGACTTCTTGCCGCCGGACAGGTCCTCCTCGACCTCGGCCGCCAGCCCGGCGCGGGTGCGCTGGCTCGCCGGCAGCCGGCCGGTCGTGTCGGTGGCGATGTCCAGGTCGGTGAACAGGTGGTCGGAGGTGGAGTACGTCTCCACCGCCTCCGGAATGTTCAGGCCCAGCGCGTCGGAGATGCCCTTCCAGCGCGTTTCCTCGTCCCAGTCGACCAGCGTGATGGCCACGCCCTCGCGGCCGGCCCGGCCGGTGCGGCCGATCCGGTGCACGTAGGTCTTCTCGTCCTCGGGGCACTGGTAGTTGATGACGTGCGTCACACCTTCGACGTCGATGCCGCGGGCGGCGACGTCGGTGGCGACCAGCACGTCCACCTTGCCGGCGCGGAACGCGCGCAGCGCCTGCTCGCGGGCGCCCTGGCCCAGGTCGCCGTGCACGGCCGCGCTGGCGAAACCGCGCTCGACCAGGTCGTCGGAGATCTTCTGGGCCGTGCGCTTGGTCTTGGTGAAGATCATCGTCAGGCCGCGGTCACGGGCCTGCAGCGCGCGAGCGATCAGCTCGGCCTTGTCCAGCGAGTGCGCCCGGTAGACGAACTGCTTGGTGCGCTCGTGGATCGCGCCGGCGTCGTTCTCCTCGGCCCGGATGTGCGTGGGCTGGTTGAGGAACGTGCGGGCCAGCTTGATGATCGGGCCGGGCATGGTCGCCGAGAACAGCATGGTCTGCCGCTCGTCGGGCACCATCCGCAGGATGCGCTCGATATCGGGCAGGAAGCCCAGGTCGAGCATCTCGTCGGCCTCGTCGAGCACCAGGTTGCGGACCTTGCCCAGCACCAGGTGGCGCTGCTCGGCCAGGTCCAGCAGGCGGCCGGGCGTGCCGACGACCACGTCGACGCCCTTGCGCAGGGACGCGATCTGCGGCTCGTACGGGCGACCGCCGTAGATGGCCTCGACCCGCACGCCGAGGTACTTGCCGGCGTCGGTGATGTCGTGCGTGACCTGCAGGCACAGCTCGCGGGTCGGCACCACGACCAGCGCCTGCGGCACGCCGTCGGCCGGCGTGACGATGCGCTGCAGCAGCGGCACGCCGAAGCCGAGGGTCTTGCCGGTGCCGGTGCGCGCCTGGCCGATGACATCGTCACCGGCGAGCGCGATCGGCAGCGTCAGCTCCTGGATCGCGAACGTGCGTTCGATACCGGCCTCGGCCAGCGCGCGCACGATCTCCTCGCGCACACCGAGCTCGGTGAATGTCGGCGCCTCGGTGCGCACGGGGGCGCCGGCGGTGAGCGGATGGGACGTGTCGACCTCGGGCAGGCCCGCTTCGCTGTGCTCCAGCGTCACCGGGTCGAGCCGGGTGTTGTTGCTGACGGTCAGAGTGATCGCCTCTCTCGTACCAGCGCGCACCGGCCTGGCTTGGCCGCTCGACCACGGCCGGGACGTTGTGTCTCGCCCGGCGGGCCGCGGGAGCGACGACGAGGTTGTCGTGCGCGCACCCTGTTCCGCACGGCGGCTCAAACGGCCGCCCTGCTCGTTCAACCCGGGCTCAGCGGTGGGACTCGTGGGCTCCGCCCAGGTCGCGCCGCCGCCATTACCAGGCGTCAGCCCGGGAGTCTACCTGCCCGGACGTGGTTTTGGCTCGTCCGGCGGCGGCTACGCTCTGCGGACATGAGCGAGGCGGACGAGGTTCTGGCTGACGGCGTCGCGGATCTGTTGGGGGTGTTGGCATACGGCGAGCTCTCGGCGTTCGACCGACTCGCCGAGGATGCCCGCAGCGCGCCCACGCTGGCGGGGCGGGCGGCGCTGTCCAGCATGGCGGCCGCCGAGATCGGCCACTACCAGCTGCTCGAGCGGTACCTGGGGGAGCACGGCGTGGCCGTGGAGGACGCGATGGCGCCCTTCGCGAAGGCCTTCGACGCCTTCAACGCCTCCACCGCGCCGCGGACGTGGCACGAATCACTGGTGAAGGCCTACGTCGGCGACGGCCTGGCCGCCGACTTCTACCGGGAGGTCGCCGGCTGGCTGGACGAGCCGACCCAGAAGCTGGTGCTGGAGGTGCTGGCCGACACCGGGCACTCGGCCTTCGCCGAGCGCGAGGTCAAGGCCGCCTGCGAGGACGACCGCAAGGTCCGCGACCGCCTCACCCTGTGGGGCCGCCGCCTGCTGGGCGAGGCCCTGACCCAGGCCCAGTACGTGGCCGCCGAGCGGGACGCGCTGGCCGAGCTGATCATCCGCGGCTCCGGCGACCTGACCGGCATCGGCGCCCTGTTCAAGCGCCTCCAGCAGTCCCACACCAAGCGCATGTCCGCCCTCGGCCTCGGCTGACACCCCCGCTTCAATGCCACATGTGGCCCACATTCGACTCCTGAGGCCACATGTGCGCCACATGTGGCGGAAGGTGGGGGTGTTCGCCACCGGCTGAGGGTCGGTGGCGGCCCGTTGTCGTCCGCTCTACTAGCCTGGTCGACGAGAGCATGTTCCAGACCGGAGGTCAGCGTGGAGATCAAGATCGGCGTCGTCGAGAGCGCACGGGAGCTCCTCGTCAACAGCGACCTGTCGCCGGACGAGGTCGAGGCGCTCGTCGCCGACGCGTTCGCGGGCAAGCAGTCCGTGCTGACGCTGGTCGACGACAAGGGCCGCCGCTTTGTCGTCCCGTCGACGCGGATCTCCTACGTCGAGATCGGCGCGTCCGACGCGCGCAAGGTCGGCTTCGCCTAGGTCGACCGCCGAGGCCGGCACCAGCCAACGGCCCGGTCGGCAGCTGCCGACCGGGCCGTTGTCGTGTGCTCAGTCGTGCGCCGGCGCCGTCTCCACCGCGAACGGCGGCCGGGACGTGCCGGTGACCCGGTAGCGCTGCCACGGGTCCGGATCGGACAGCAGCGCCTTGGCCTCGCCCTCGGGCGTGCGCAGCAGCAACTCCTTGCGGCCGCCCTCGACCAGGTCGGTGACCGTCTGGTCGGCGTCGAGCCGGCCGTACCAGTGGTACCGGCCGTCGATCGGCTGGAAGTAGCCGCGCAGCACCGCGCGCACCGTCACCTCGCGGTCGCCGGCCACGAGCACGGCGTCCCCGGTGTAGCCCTCATCCCCGTGCTCGTCGGTCATCCCCGGTCTCTCCCTGTGTCTTGGCCGGCGGCGTCTTGCCCGGCACGAGCCGCAGCGGCGGGTTGGCCTCCAGGCTCAGCGGCGTCTGCGGGTCGATGGTGATGCCGCCGGAGCGCAGCAGGCCGTCCACCGCGAACCAGATGATCTTCGTCAGGTAGTCGCTCAGGCCCTGCCTGGTCATGGACTGCCGCTCCAGCCACCAGTCGCCGGCGCTCTGCACCATGCCCACCGCCGCGTGCGCCCACGGCTCGGCGCCGCCGGAGTCCATGTCGAACGCCCGCAGGTAGTCGCCGAGCAGGCGGGCCAACGTGTTGGCGATGATCCGCTTGTCCTCGGTGGCGATGTCCGTCTCGACCGGCTTGTCGGTGAACGAGCGCCGCACGACGAAGTGGTAGAGCTCCGGGAACTCCTCGATGGTGGCCAGATAGGAGTCCACCGCGCGGTAGATCCGCTCGTACGGCGTGCCGTCGTCGACCAGGGCCGGCTTGAGCCGGTTCATCAGCAGGTCGGTGCCGCGCTGGCCGACCGCGAGATACAGGTCGGACTTGTCGGCGAAGTGCCGGTACAGCACGGGTTTGGTCACGCCGGCCTCGGCCGCGATCTCGTCCATGCCGACCTCGGGGCCGTGCTTGGTCAGGGCCCGGATGGTGGCGTCGACGAACTCCTCGCGCCTGGCCTCGCGGTGCGCCCGCCACCGCTCTCGGCGTGCGTCCCCGCCGTCCGGCGACCTCTTGACAGCTCGACCCATGTGACCCACGCTACCAGAGTTACCGTTACTTCCGGTAACACTAATCCGACTGGACCGAGCGGAGGAGCGATGGCTCGATCGTTGAAGGTCGCCGACCGGGAGAAGACCGCCGAACGGCTGCTCAACTCCTCGGCCGACAAGTTCTACGACCCCGAGGTGGACATCGACTGGGCGGCGCCGCTGGCCGAGGACAAGTACTTCCTCCCGCAGCACCGCAGTTCGCTGTATGGCACCGCGCTGTGGGACGGCCTGACCGTGCCGCAGCGCATCGAACTCACCAAGCACGAGGTGGCCAGTGTGGCCAGCGTCGGCCTGTGGTTCGAGGTGCTGCTGATGCAGATGCTGGTCAAAGCCGTCTACAACGCGGACCCCACCACGCGGCACGCACAGTACGCCCTCACCGAGGTCGCTGACGAGTGTCGACACTCGACGATGTTCGCCCGCATGGTCGAGCGCATCGGCTGCCCCGCCTACGGGCCGCGGCGCCACGTGCACCGGCTGGGCAAGCTGCTGCCGGTCATCGGCTACGGGCCGGCGATGTACGGCTCCATCCTCGTCGCCGAGGAGGTGCTGGACCGCATGCAGCGCGAGGCCATGCAGGACGAGTCGGTGCAGCCGCTGGTCCGCATGGTCAACCGGATCCACGTGCTGGAGGAGGCGCGGCACGTCCGGTTCGCCCGGGAGGAGGTCGTTCGGGGCATGGCGGGCATGGGGCGCACCGAGTTGGCGTACCAGCGCGAACTCACCGCCCTGGTCGGCTTTTTCATCTGCCGCAGCATCATCAACCCGCGGGTGTACGCCTCCGTCGGCATCGATCCGAAGGTCGGCGCCGAGGCCGCGCTGAACAACCCGCAGTACCGGGACACCATCGAGTGGGCCGGTGAGCGGATCATGAGCTTCCTCGGCGAGGTGGGTCTCGTCGGTCACCCGGGGATGTCGTTGTGGCGCAAGTCGTTCCTCGTTCGGTGACGCCGTGGGACACGGCCGCCCGCGGCCGGTTCGTCACCTCGGACGGCACCGCGTTGCACGTGGTCGACGAGGGGCCGGGGGACGCTTTGGCGACCGTGGTCCTGGTGCACGCCTGGACTCTGGACCACACGTCGTGGGACCGCGTCGCGTCGACGCTGTCTCGGACCGTCCGGGTGCTGCGCTTCGACCATCGTGGGCACGGCGGTTCGGCGCCCGCTCCCTTCGGCACGGCCACCATCGCGCAGTTGGCCGACGACCTGGCGGAGTTGATCGCCGACCGGGTTCCCACCGGTCCCGTCGTGCTGGCCGGGCATTCCATCGGCGGCATGACCATGATGGCCCTGGCCGAACGAAACCCGGACCTGGTTGCGTCTCGTGTGACCGGGGCCGCTTTCGTGGCGACGTCTTCCGGCGGCTTGAACGCATTGACGCTGGGCCTGCCGGCGCCGGTCGCCCGGGTCGTCATGCGCGGCGAACGTGCCGTGAACGCCAGACTGGCTCGGGTCGAGCACCGGGCGCTGTTGGCCAAGCCCCGGCTGGCCGAACCCGGCCTGCGCTGGCTCCTGTTCGGTCGGCATCCCCGACGTGAGGACGTCGCCTCGGCCGCCGAGCAGGTCGCCCGCGTGCATCCCGCGTCCATGGTCGGCCTCCGGGCTTCCCTCGGCGACCACGACCGCCGCGCCGCGCTGGCCGTTTTCCGTGACATCCCAACGCTTGTGCTCGCCGGCGGCGCCGACCGTCTCACGCCCGTCGGACATTCCCGTGTGATAGCGGGGGAACTGCCCTCGTCCGAGCTCGTGATCTATCCCGGCGCCGGGCACATGCTCCCGCTCGAACGCAGTCTCGAAGTGACCGCCAGGATCGGAGGACTCGCATGATCGCCGACCGGGAACGCACCGCCGAGCGCCTGCTCAAGTCGTCGGCCGACCGGTCCTACGACCCCGACGTCGACATCGACTGGGACGCCGACCTCGCGCCCGACAAGTACTTCCTGCCCGCGCACCGCTGTTCCCTCTACGGAACCCCTTTGTGGGACGGGCTATCCGTCGAGCAGCGCATCGAGCTCACCAAGCACGAGCTGGCCAGCATCGCCAGCGTCGGCATCTGGTTCGAGGTCATCCTCATGGAGCTGCTCGTCCGCCACGCCTACAACGCCGATCCCCTGACGCGGCACACCCAGTACGCCCTCACCGAGGTCGCCGACGAGTGCCGCCACTCCGTGATGTTCGCCCGTCTCATCGAGAAGGTCGGCTGCCCCGCCTACGGCCCCGGCCACACCGCCCTGCGCCTCGGCCGCATCTTCAAGGACATCGCCTTCGGCCCCTCCATGTTCGCCGGCATCCTCGTCGCCGAGGAGATCACGGACGCCCTCCAGCGCGAGTCCATGAACGACCCCTCCGTGCAGCCGCTGGTCCGCATGGTCAACCGCATCCACGTCATCGAGGAGGCCCGCCACGTCCGCTACGCCCGCGAGGAGGTCCTCCGCGGCACTCCCGGCCTGTCGCGGGCGGCGCTGGCCTACCACCGCTTCATGCTCGCCCGGACCGCGTACATCGTCACCCGGTCCCTGATCCATCCCCGGGTGTACCGCTCCGTCGGGCTCGATCCGTACGAGGCGCGCCGGGTGGCGTGGGCCAATCCCCACTACCAGGAGACGTTGCGCTGGGCCGGCTCCAAGCTGGTGTCGTTCCTCGACGAGAACACCCTCATCGACGGCCCCAGCCGCAAGCTCTGGCAGGCCGTCCACCTGGTCTGACCGGCCCTTTCCCGGTTATCCACACCCCGGGCATCTATCCACAGCCCCATCCTTTCCAAGATCGCCATCGGGTTCGCGGCGGTAGAATGGAGCTGGGTGCGCCCCCTTGGGATGGTGGTTTCTAGGGGTCGTTGCAACACCTGAGTGATCAGGAGACGCAACGATGACCAGACGACACCGTGACCGGATCCCCGAGGGCATGACCCGG